>NZ_OY764327.1:3712218-4032077 GCF_963668385.1 uncultured Carboxylicivirga sp. | reverse complement strand
GGACAATTTCTTCATATTAAATATTTTTCTTGAGAAACCTTTTTATAACCTTTCAAAGATACGTTTTTCCGAAACATAACGAAATCATCAAAATAGTTTTAACGTCTATTAATTTACGATATATTCCCCTTCTCTCCTATACAATCTAAAACATTGTTTGAGTATAATTAACGAATCTCTTAATCTTCTTAAAATCAAACTCGTTTTTAGACCAAAATTCATCCCCCCATCTATCCATAAAACTATATTTAGTATATGGCACGCTTGTTGTAAATCAACACCCAATAAAAATTACAACTAAATAACACATGATTAAAAAATTTCTTGCCTTAACCGTAGCGTTGACATTGTTTATTTCCATAAAAGCTCAAGACGAAAGTATGGGAGTACGAATTGGTTATCAAAATTCAATAATGAAAGTTGATGGCAATAAAATAGGAAGTTCTGGAAAATCATTTTATGTAAATGCATATAAGGATACCAAACTTATGCCTTTCTTATATTTTCAATCGGGCTTACAATATACCCAAGCAACTTCTGAAATAGAATCGTACGATTACAAGATCAATTATTTGGGGGTACCTGTTGCTATGAAAATTAAAGTTGGTCCTGTTTATGGATTAGGAGGAGCTGCATTTAACGTTAAACTAAATGAAAAGAATAATCCTTTCGACAATTCTTCATCGTGGTACGATGCCAATGCATTTGTTGGAGCGGGTGTTAAAATCCTATTCATGACTATTGATGGAAGATACATGTGGGGTTTGAAGAATGTGAACAACGGAATTCATAATAATAGCTTTCAAGTTGGTTTAGGACTACGTTTCTAAAACAATACATCTATTATGTCTTAAGGGTTGACTTTCGGGTCAGCCCTTTTTCGTTGCAAATAAAAAAACCTGCTTGCGAAGCAAACAGGTTTTTTTGTATTTTACAGATTTATCTTAATAGCTAAAACACTTAGCTTCTGTCTAAATCTTAATTAAGTTGTTATAAAGCGGCAAAAAAATCATTCCCTTTATCATCAACAATGATAAAGGCAGGGAAATTTTCAACACGAATTTTACGAACCGCTTCCATTCCTAGCTCCTCAAAATCAACGACCTCAACGGATTTAATTGAATTCTTAGCTAAAATAGCTGCAGGTCCTCCAATTGAGCCTAAATAAAACCCACCATTTTCTTTACAAGCATCAGTAACCGACTTGTAACGGTTTCCTTTAGCAACCATAATCATTGAACCTCCATTCTTTTGGAACAAATCAACATATGGATCCATACGACCGGCAGTTGTCGGACCAAAACTACCCGATGCCATTCCCTTAGGAGTTTTTGCAGGACCGGCATAATACACAGGATGCTTTTTCATGTACTCAGGCATAGGTTTACCTTCATCCAACATTTGCTTAATGCGGGCATGTGCAATATCGCGAGCCACAATTAAAGTTCCTGATAAGTTCAAACGAGTTTTGATAGGATATTTAGTTAACTCCTTCAATACATCTTCCATTGGCTGATCCAAATCGATATCAACCGCAGGAGCCATATGTGGAGCTTCTTTAGGAACAAAGCGAGAAGGGTTTTTCTCTAATTCTTCTAAAAAGATACCATCTTCTATAATCTTTGCTTTAATGTTACGGTCTGCACTACAGCTTACCCCCATACCTACCGGACAAGATGCTGCGTGACGTGGCATACGAATAACCTTCACATCGTGCACAAAATATTTACCACCAAACTGAGCACCAATTGTACTCTCCTGACAAATCTTTTGCACTTTAGCTTCCCATTCTAAATCGCGGAAAGCCTGACCTCCGTCATTCCCTTCTGTTGGAAGATGATCGAAATATCCGGTTGAAGCTTTTTTAACTGCAGCTAATGTCGCTTCAGCAGATGTACCACCAATTACAATTGCCAAGTGGTATGGAGGACATGCTGAAGTTCCTAAATCCTTAATTTTATTCTTAATAAATTTAGTAAGACTTTCTTCAGTTAGTAAAGCTTTTGTCTCTTGATATAAGAAAGTTTTATTACCAGAACCACCACCTTTTGTCAGGAATAAAAACTCATACTTATTTCCTTGCTCAGCATAAATATCAATTTGAGCTGGTAAGTTAGTACCTGTGTTTTTTTCTTCAAACATTGTGTAAGGCACTACTTGCGAAAATCTCAAATTGCGATCGCGATACGTTTCATATACACCTCTTGACAAATGCTCTGCATCGTTAGATCCAGTATATACGTCTTCACCTTTTTTGGCAACAACAATGGCAGTACCTGTATCTTGGCATGTTGGAAGTTCACCTTCAGATGTTACCACTTGGTTCATCAACATAGTGTGAGCAACGAAACGATCGTTATCCGACGCTTCTTCGTCCTGCAATATATCAGCTAATTTTTGTAGGTGAGTAGGACGAAGATAGAATGAAACATCAGAAAATGCTTCTTTCGAAAGTAGTTCCAAACCTTTTGGATCAACTTTCAATATTTTACGTCCGTCAACTTCAACTGTTGATACATAGTCTTTTGTCAACAATCGATAGGGCGTAGTATCCTTTTGAATAGGAAATGGTTTTTGGTATTTAAAATCACCCATAATTAAATAGTATTTTTAAAGCTAAATGTTGTTTGTTCATTTATGTACATGCAAAACTAAGATAATTGGCTTCTTAATTGAAATATTTGCAGAACAAATAGGAATAATTACCTTGCAAAAATGAAAACTTTTGAACAAACCATCGTTGATTTTAGTGATTTTCTTTGGGGTACGCCTCTTTTAATTTTATTGATTGGAGGTGGCTTCTTCTTCACCCTATACAGTAAATTAATTCCATTCCGTCATATTGGTCATGCCATTGATATCTTAAGAGGTAAATATGATGACCCGAACGAAGCTGGCCAAATCAACCACTTTCAGGCCTTGTCAACAGCTTTAGCTGCAACGGTAGGAATGGGCAATATAAGTGGAGTGGCCGTTGCCATTTCGCAAGGTGGTCCGGGAGCTATATTCTGGATGTGGGTTAGCGCCATATTTGGCATCTCAACAAAATACTTTACCAATACATTAGCAGTAATGTTTCGTGGCAAAGACGATAGAGGAGAAATTCAGGGAGGTCCCATGTACATCATCACAGAAGGATTAGGACAAAAGTGGAAACCTATGGCTGTATTTTTCGCTGTAACAGCAATGTTCGCCGTATTTCCAGTATTCCAGAGCAATCAGTTAACACAGGTTTTTCGTGATGTTGTTCTTCAGCCCAACGGAATCGAAACAGGACATTTTTCGGACTTAATGACTGGTTTAGTGATAGCTTTCTTTATGTCTATTGTAATTTTTGGAGGGATAAAACGTATTGGAAATGTCACTTCTCGGATGGTTCCATTAATGGTTATTATATATATAGGTGTAGTTCTATACATCATCTTCTCACACCCCGACAGGTTATGGCAAGCCATTTCTATGATTTTTACTGATGCTTTTACTGCCGATGCAATGCTTGGAGGAGCTTTGGGAACCATTATAATTACAGGTGTTAAAAGGGCCGCCTTTTCAAATGAAGCAGGAATTGGAACAGCACCTTTGGCTCACGGAGCTGCTAAAACCAACGAACCAGTGCGTGAAGGATTGGTTGCTATGCTTGGTCCAATAGTTGATACTTTAATTGTTTGTACCATGACAGCACTTGCTATATTAGTTACAGACGTATGGCAAACCTCCGATGTTAATGGCATTACACTAACAGCAATGGCCTTCGACAAAGCAATTCCAACCTACGGCCCCTATCTTTTAATTATGTGCGTCATTTTCTTCGCTTTATCAACATTAATTACATTTCCATATTATGGCAATAAATGCTCCGCATACCTTTTTGGATCAAAATCAAAAAATATTTACAATGCATTTAGTGTTGTAAGTGCCGTTATTGCAGCTGTTGTTTCCATTGATATTGTTGTTGCGTTTATCGATTCAGCTTATGCACTAATGGCTTTCCCAAATATGATTGCAGCACTTATTTTAGCACCACATGTAAAAAGAGCTACGGTTAAATACTTTTCTCAAATTAAATCAATACAATAAAATTCTTCATAACTTGTCTTGAGGAAGATTTACCATACATGTGTAACTTTCTCATCAATGATGGCGTCATATATAAAACAAAATTTTAACAGAATGAAGACCAAGTCAATCTTATTAGCCTCCACCCTGCTTTTGTTAGCAATCTTTTCAACCAAAGCCCAGGAAAAAGAGCAACGCACAGTTTCAAGTTTCTCTAAAATAGAAGTAAGTTCAGGCATTAATCTTTATATCACTCAAGGTGATGAATTAAACCTAACAGTAGAAAGCGTAAAAGGAGAAATTCATAAAATCATTACCGAAGTTAGCAACAATACTCTAAAAATATACAACAAGCGGAATTATAATTGGGGCTTCAACCACACTCCTAAAGTTTATTTAACCGTAACGCAACTGCAAGAAATTACTGCCAGTGGAGGTTCTGATGTGTACTGTCAAAACACCATCAATGCTGAAAGATTAAAAATTACAACCTCAGGTGGAGCCGATGCATATATTGATGCAAACACAAATGAAATTAATATAAAATCTTCAGGAGGTTCTGATATTAAGATAAAAGGTAAAACCGATAAACTAATAGCTACAGCCAGTGGCGGTGCTGATATCAATGCTCACGGATTAAAAGCTCAAATTGTTGATGTTAACGCATCGGGTGGAGCGGATGTTAGTGTTTGGGCCGAAAAAGAATTAACTGCTAAAGCATCTGGTGCCGGTGACATTAATTATTATGGCAACCCTTCCATTAAAAATATTTCCGAATCAGTAGCAGGTGATGTAAACCAACGATAACAAAAAAGAGAGGCAGATGCCTCTCTTCATTTATATCTATTATTCAAAAGAAATTGTTTTTAAATCTGTTACCACACCTAAATCCACCTCAACATCTGGTTTTATTATTTCTTTATAATCATCTTTAGGTTGCAACACAACCGTATAAGTTCCTTCATCCAATCCTCTTATCAAAAACTCACCACTAATTGTATCTGCTTTTGTACCAAATGTATCTTGCGATGCTGTAATTGCCATAACATAAGGCTTTGCTTCTACTGGTGTTACATTCCCTTTAATGGCTCCACTTGTAGCTTCTGTAAAAGTACGGATAACAGGTTTAAGAGCATATCCACCATTTCCTTTTTCCACAATTGAACGACCTGCATCAAAATCTAACCACATACGGTAAGTGATTCCTTCTTCCAAAACAGCATGCACATTTAGCTTCAAACCTGATGACTGAGCTGAAGGAGTATCTAAATCGAAGTACTCATCTCCAATTTTTACTTTATTTTCATCACCAAGCACTAATCTGATTTGAGAAATCTTACCTGCAGGCATAACATGTTCACCTAAAAGAGTATCTAATCCGTTAGTAAAATCTAACAAATTGTAAATACCTGCATTTACATCATTCAACGATCGCCATCCTCTCTCATCATCTTCAGGTGATACATTAATTTTAACATCCTGAATATCGATTAAAACCTCGTCGTAATCAGCAGGAGCATCTGTTAAGAAGAATTTTAGCTTAGCATCTTTTGTTGATTCGCTGCAAGCAAATAACCCAACAGCCATCATTAAAATCAATAATTTTTTCATTGTTTTCTTTCCTTTTTTGTTTTCCATTCTATAAAATTAGTTGTTTTTATACCTATAATCAAAACCATCCGATCAATCACTATGACAATATTGATTTCCAAATAATTACCTAAAACCTAATTAAACGATAATAGATTATATTCTTGTATTGTTCTAAAAATATAATATCTTCAAAATAAAAAAATGCCAAAATTCATTGCCGCATTATTTGTATTTTTTTCCTCAACCTTTCTTTGCTATGCTCAATTGCAACATGCAGTTGTGAAAAAATATAATACTCACATCTATTTCAATGGCAATAAGTTAATTCAACATACCGATATAGAGATTCAAATCAATACAACAAAGGGAACTAACTATGCCGAAGTGGAAATTTATTCAAAAAATCAGTTGAAAGACCTAAATGCAAGCATCGAAGATTTAAATGGTAACATTATCAAAAGACTAAAGAAAAAAGACTTAAAACATACATCTGCATCATCTTACAGTACCTTTCATTCCGATGGTCAATACACATCATTTTCGTTAATTTACAATCAATATCCTCATTTATTCAAATACTCTTACTCAACCGAATTAACCAATTACATACATTTAATCAACTGGTTACCTTGTAATAAATTTAATTGTCCCATTGAAGAAGCCACTCTTAGTGCCACACTACCGAACAATTACCTATACAGAACAATTGAAAAAGGTATTGATACTACATTCGCAAAAACTGATCCAATAAATGAATTAACTACATATATTTGGAAGGTTAATCATCCGTCTAAACCAGAAAGTGAAAAATATGCACCTTCAGGTTACACCTGGACACCACGAGTTGAGATAATACCTACAGCTTTTAACTACGGAATTAAAGGTACAACTGATAGCTGGAGTACTTTTGGAAACTGGTTATATAAACTAAATCTAAACATGAATGAACTTACTCAAGAAGAAAAGGCCACGGTTCATCAGTTAACAGACACAATAACAAATAAACATGACAAAATAAAGGTACTTTATCATTATCTCCAGGACAATACAAGATATATAAATGTATCATTAGATTTAGGCGGATTACAAACATATCCAGCCGAATACGTATGTATAAATAAATATGGAGATTGCAAAGCCTTAAGTAATTATATGCAAGCCTTACTGAATGAAGCAGGTATACCATCGTATTATACTGTTATTTATGCAGGCTTAAAACCCTTCAAGGTATTAGAAGAATACCCATCACAACAATTTAATCATGTAATCCTAGTAGTTCCTCAAGATCGTGATACTATCTGGCTCGAATGCACAAGTTCAATTGCTCCTTTCAATTACTTAGGCACACACACCCAAGGAAGAAAGGCTCTTATTGTTAATAGCAATAGTAAATTGATAGATACTCCTGCTCTTTCTGCTGATGATTGCCATAATATTTATTCAACATTAGTTAAAATAAACTCAGGGCAGAATTCATTAATAAGTACAAAATCAATACAAAGAGGATATAATTTCGAATATTTCAGAAGTTTTGGAAAGAATATACCTAAAGATAAACAAAGTACTTTACTTAATAGAATTAACTTCATGTCGAGACTTACTTTCAAAGAAATAAACAATGAAATAATTCATCGTGATTCCAGCTACTTACTTCTTAACTTTAAGGCTGAAACTCCATATCTTACTGAAGAAATAGGTGATAGAACTATTATACACCCATTAAATCAATTTTCTTTTAAGTTAGAAAAACCACAAAAACGCATACAACCAATTGCTATTTATAAACCTATTGCACAAACAGATACCATTATTTACCACTTTAATAAAAAAATTAAGGATATCAAAGGTTGTCGCAATCTTCAATTTGATTCATCATTTGGCATCTACAAAAAAACTGTTGAGCAAAACGATTCAACTTTAAAAGTAATTCGCACCATAATCATCAACAGAGGTACATACCCCGTTACTGATTACAACAGTTTTTATGACTTTATTCAGGACATTAATCAAACAGAAAATCAAAAAATACTTATCTCCTATAAATAATCTACCCAACATGAAAAAGTGCATAGTTATTTTCTTACTTATTCTTTCAACACAAATATTTGCTCAAAACAAAAGACCGGAATTTGGACACTTAAGTCCCAATGACCTTAAATTAAAAGAATGCTCTTTTGAAAAAGAGGCTCCAGCCGTTGTCATATTCGATTATGGTGATTCAAGATTTCTTCATGCTTCCGATGGTGGATTTTATATCCAGTTTAAACGTCACACCCGCATCAAAATATTTAACGAAGGTGGTTACGATCAGGCTGAAATAATAATTCCATTGCACCTTTCAGATACCCGAAGAGAAAAAGCAACTAACATTAAAGGGTATACTTATAATTGGGTTGAAGGAGGATTACAACAAACACCATTAGACATATCACAGATATACGAAGAAAAAGTAAGCGAATATCTATATCAAAAAAAGTTTGCAATGCCGCAGGTAAAGGATAGTTCAATCATTGAATTTACCTACACTATTGAATCTCCTTTTCATGTACATTTCCGGGATTGGGAATTTCAGAATGATATACCAACCATATACAGTCAGTATACAGCTGCAATGATTCCATTCTACTCCTACCGTTACCGATTACAAGGAACTTCAAAAACAGATCTTTTCAAAAGCTATGAAAAACAAAGCTCTGATCGTTCTTTTGCTGGAATTAAATTCCACGATATGATCTATGAATTTGGTTTAAATAATGTTCCTTCTTTTATGGATGAAAGCTACATTACCTCACGAAACGATTATGTAATAAAAATTGACTTTCAGCTCGTTGAAATAACTCATCCTACTGGATACAAACAAAGATTTATGGATACATGGCCCAAACTAGCCAACGATCTGTTAGAATATGAAGATTTTGGTAAGTACATCAAAAAAGCCACAAAATGGGCAGAAAAGAATGCAAGTCAATATGCAGCTATGCCAGAAGATGAACGGCTTAATGCCATTATTAATATGGTTAAAAGCACCTATAAATGGAACTATTACAATGGTAAGTACGCTCAAAAGGACTTTAAAGAATTTCAGAAAAGCTTAACAGGTAACATAGCTAACATTAACCTATTAACACTTGGAATTTTAAAAGCAAATAATATTGATGCAGAACCCGTCATCATAAGTACTCGTAAGCATGGCAAAGTAACCAACGATTTCCCCTATTCCGACTTTTTCAACTACGTTTTAACTGTTGTTAAGATAAACAATCAATACCTTTTGATTGATGCAACAGATCCTTTCTGTCCCAATCAACTCATTCCCAGCAAATGTATCAATGGTATCGGATTTATAGTTAAAAAAGATAACGAAGCTTGGGTAAATATCGAAACTTCAAGTCCTTCATTGGAAAAAACAACATTAAAATACGCCATTAATCCTGAAGAACTTACTATCCAGGGAAAATGTGAAAAACAGTCAACCGGATATATTGCAATGAATCAAAGAAGTGACTTTTATTCTAGTGCTGACAACTTTAAAAATAAATACAAAGAAATTGGCATTAATGAAGATGATGATATTGTTGTTAGTAATTTAATGGATGAAAACAAACCCTTTAAATTTAGCTTTAATTTTAATCAGAAGATTGATGTAATTGAAGATCAAATCATACTACACCCTTTTGCTCATTTCCCAATAAAATCAAATCCTTTCAAACAAAACAAAAGAACACTACCAATCGATATTGTCAATAAAAAAGCATATCAATACAATGCTATTATAGAAATTCCTGAAGGCTATAAAATTGATGTTCTTCCACAGAATAAAATCTATAATAAAAGTGACTTACAACTTAGCTTTATGGCGCAACAAACTGACAAAAATAAACTACAAATATTTGCATCCTATAAATTCAATCAATCAACTTATCCAGCTTCTAAATATGAGGATTTAAAAGAATTCATGAATAAAGTAACACAAATACTGAATTCTAAAATTGTATTAGTACAGGATGAACAACTGACAATGAAATAGTTTGAATATATGTTTTATAGAATATGCATAATACCCCGTGAAATGTGATATTCCACAATAAATAATATGCATTTTTTTAATACTTTTGTTTGAATGTTTTTTGATAGAAGCTAATTATAAAAGGGCATTAAAAGGACGAGAATACATATTTAACAACCGGTAATCAATAAGATAGCCATTTCAATAGTTGATATTGTGGGTTTATCTTATAATGCTTACTTGGTAAGTACTCCAAATTCTTTTTCACCACTTGCAACCATAGGCTTTTTTCACCGTACGAAACATCGTAACTCACACTCCTGTGACTGAGGAGGCGAAGCTGTGGAATATTAGTAATTAGCACACTTCGTTTTAGAATTTAGGATTATTATAAAATGAGTAGCTTTAATCGTTTGGCAACGATCATCAGGATACGCCAATACGATTATTTAACTATTTGAAAATTTGAAGTCTAATTCTAAACATTACAGATTAATAAAGCAAATTGAATCAGCTTCTAGCTCTATATTTCAAAATATTACTGAAGGAAATGGTAGGAATTCAAAAAAAGAGTTTATTCAGTTCTTATATTATTCAAGGGATCACTATTTGAAACCATTTCAATTCTTAATCTTTATAGTAAAAGAAATTGGCTTTCAGAATCTCAGTTGCTAGAATTAGAGGATCAAGGAGCTGAAATAGAAAAATTGATAAATGGACTCATCAACAGCGTTAAATCTAAACTATAATTTTATTTTTCCAATTTCTAAAGCGAAGCGTTCAAACAACTAAACACTAACTAAATGTATAAAATACTTATCACCGGTGCAGCAGGTTTTATTGGCTTTCACCTATCTCAACTTTTAGCAAAAAATGGTTACAATATCATTGGTATAGATTCGTTAAACGAATACTATGATGTACAACTAAAGTTTGATCGCTTAAAAATACTAAGAGATCTCCCTAATTTTAAATTCAGAAGTGTAAATATCTGTGAAAAAGACACTTTAGATGAATTATTTTCTGAAGAAAAATTTGACATTGTTATTAACCTGGCAGCTCAGGCAGGAGTTAGATACAGTATTGATAAACCATATAAATACATAGACAGTAATCTAATTGGTTTTATAAACATACTGGAAGCTTGTCGCAATAATCCAGTTAAGCATTTAATTTATGCTTCGTCCAGTTCTGTTTATGGAAACACCCAGGAAATTCCTTTTAGTGTAAGTAATAGAACTGATGAACCCGTTTCGTTATATGCAGCAACTAAAAAAGCCAACGAAATGATGGCTCACAGTTATGCAGCCTTATACAAAATACCGATGACAGGTTTGCGTTTCTTTACCGTGTATGGTCCTTGGGGACGTCCTGACATGGCTTATTTTTCTTTTACAAATAAGATTCTTAAAGATCAAACAATACAAGTTTTTAACAATGGGGATTTGGAACGTGACTTTACGTATATTGATGATATTACAGCCGCCATTGAAAAACTAATAGACTTACCTTTCGATAAAGACGAAGAAAAAGAAAAACCATACCGTTTGTTTAACATTGGAAATAACAAACCCGTTAAACTTATGGATTTCATTACAACTTTGGAAAAACACATTGGTAAAGAAGCTCCCAAAGAATTCTTACCCATGCAAAAAGGTGATGTTTATAGAACTTATGCAGATATTACTGATCTGGAAGAAAGAATTCACTTCAAGCCGCACACATCAATAGATGAGGGCTTAAGTAAGTTTGTTAGCTGGTATAAGGAGTATTATATGGTTTGATTGTTTGATTGTTTAACTGTTAAATTGTTGAGTCGTTGAATTGTTGTGAGTTAGAACAACATTATCTAAATTCATTAACTAATCAACAATATTAATTCAACATGTATACTTATAATTTTGAAAAATTGGAAATCTGGCAACTTTCTAGAATACTAGTCAGAAAAATTTATATCACTACAACTAGTTTTCCGGAATCAGAAAAATTTGGATTAACAAACCAATTAAGAAGGGCTTCTGTATCCATATCGTCTAATATTGCTGAAGGAAGTGGAAGACAATCAAATAAAGACAAAGGCCGATTTATAGAAATATCATATTCAAGTCTTTTGGAAGTCTTAAATCAATTAATACTTTCTAACGATTTAGGATTTATATCAGATAAAAATCTTGCGGAATTACGACTGGAAATTAATGAATTATCCAATAAGCTTAATTCTTTTCACAAAAAGTTACTTAGCCAAATCAGTTAAGCAAATTAACAACTCAACAATTAAACATTGAGATGAACAACATACACCCAACAAATATCTATCTCAGCAGAGATAATAAAGAACAGTATCTAAAGCAAAATGGTAAGGTAATATGGATTACAGGATTAAGTGGTTCGGGTAAGAGTACCTTAGCGCATGGTTTAGAGCGAAAACTAGCTCAGCGAGGTTACCTGACTCAAGTCTTGGATGGTGATAATATTCGTACGGGTATAAATAACAATTTGGGTTTTACAGAAGAAGACCGAAAAGAGAATATCCGTCGTATTGCAGAGGTGAATAAACTATTTCTTAACTGTGGCATTATTACAATCAATGCATTTATCTCTCCTACCAATGATGTAAGAGCTTTAGCTCGTGAAATAATTGGAGAGGATGACTTTATTGAGATTTTTGTAGATGCTAGTTTCGAAACATGCACAAAACGCGATCCTAAAGGACTCTATAAAAAAGCACTTGCAGGTGAAATTAAGAACTTCACAGGTTTGGACGCTCCTTTCGACAGACCAGAGAACCCGGAATTAGTGGTAGACACAAATAAACTAAGTATTGAAGAAGGTGTTGATCTGGCATATGATTATGTAAGAGCTGCTGTGAGATGGTAAAACTGTGTTAATTTGTTTACCGGTTTAATATTTAAGTTGATAATTATTGAATAAAATTAAGCAACTCTACAAATCAACAATTAAACATTTAGTGAGTGAAAGACTATATAAATCAGGAGTTGGAACAAATTCGGTACAGTGAACCTCTAAAACAACGTCACGCAGATATTGAAGAACTAAAACGATTGGCTCTTAAAGAGAATCGTTCGGAAGAAGAAGATTTATCCTTATTAGAGGTGAGCAATCGAATCTTCTTAAATGATTTTGGGCAGCAAGAAATTATAGATACTCGCAATTGTCTTTTTGATTTCTGGGATGTTGAAACCAATGATTCTGATATACCTGTAGAGTTAAGTGGAACCACTAGTCCGGATCATTTCAACCGCATGGATGAAATTATTAACTCCCTTGAATTCGGTGATGATTTAAAACCATTTAAACTAAATAAATTAGCTGAGCAACACCCTGAGATTCCATTTTATACCCTAATGAGTATAATAGACATGGAACTTCAAGGTAAAGAACCATCTAAAATACTCAGAAAAATTAAGGAAGCTTGTTCTGTATATCCCGAAAATAAATTATTAGAATTAGTACAAGATCAATATTTAATTATTCAGGATAAAAAGCCGTTGCTTATCAATAATAACATATTTAAACAATCAAGTCTGAGTAAACTGTTGAATGGACGACAGAATATTCACCCACTAGAATTATATATTGCTCATGCAGCCTTATTTGAATTCGTTGCTCAGGAAGAAGATCTTCTGCAAACGGATTCTTTTTTATTTACTTCCATGCAGGTTTATCCTGAGGCAGAAGAAGTAATTAATCAAAAAGCAGTACTATTTGATTTACACAAATTGGATTATTGCATTGAAAAGTATGCACCAGAATTGAATATTTAGTTATCAACAAATACAGTTATACCTCTAATAATTACTATTATCTGAAAGTATTTCCAATTGCCAAGTCGGGTTAAATTGGTAAACAATACAAAATGAAACCAAATATAAAAATCACAATCATCGGTTTGGGCTACGTTGGCTTACCATTAGCTATCGAATTTGGAAAGAAATATTCAACCATTGGCTTTGACATAAATCCTACACGTGTAAAGGAATTATCTGAAGGACATGACCGTACTTTAGAAGTTAGCAACGACTTACTATCTCAAGTTATTAGAAACTCTAACAAGGAAATTGGTATATCATTTACAACCGAAATAAATGATATAAAAGATTCCAACTATTTTATTGTAACTGTTCCTACTCCTACCGATAAAAATAATCGTCCTGTATTAACCCCTTTAATTAAAGCCAGCGAAACTATTGGTAAGGTACTTAAGAAAGACGATATAGTAATATTTGAATCAACAGTATACCCGGGCTTAACAGAGGAAGAATGTGTTCCTGTTTTGGAACGAGTGTCAGGATTAACCTACAACAAAGATTTCTTTGCAGGCTACTCTCCAGAAAGAATAAATCCGGGAGACAAAGAACATACTGTAACTAAAATTTTGAAGGTTACTTCAGGTTCAACACCCGAAGTTGCAGAAAAGGTTGACCTATTATATCAATCAATTATCACAGCAGGCACTCACAAGGCACCTTCCATCAAAGTGGCTGAGGCTGCTAAAGTAATCGAAAACAGTCAGCGTGATATCAATATCGCCTTCGTAAATGAACTGGCTAAAATATTCAATCACCTGAATATAGACACGCAAGCAGTATTGGAAGCTGCCGGAACAAAATGGAATTTCCTACCTTTTAAACCCGGTTTAGTAGGTGGCCATTGTATTGGCGTTGACCCCTATTACCTGGCACAAAAAGCTCAGGAAGCCGGTTACAACCCTGAAATAATTTTGGCAGGTCGCCGTTTAAACGATGGTATGGGAGCTTGGGTTGCCTCGCAAATCATTAAATTGATGATCAAGAAAGATCAGAAGATAACACAAAGTAGAATTCTTTGCTTAGGTATAACATTTAAAGAAAACTGCCCGGATATCAGAAATACTAAAGCTATTGATGTCATTAATGAACTTAAAGACTATGACTGTCAGGTGGATGTGTATGACCCATGGGCCAGTAAAGAAGAAGTTCTAGAGGAATACAACCTACAACTCATTGACAATTATAAAGAATGCCAATACGATGCCATTGTATTAAATGTAGCACATAAACAATTCTTGAAGATAGACATAGATTCATTGAAAAAAGATAATCATTGCGTTGTATACGATATTAAAGCAGTTTGGCCTATAGAATCGGTTGATGGACGCTTGTAAGAAACTGAGCTTATCAAAATATAGCTTCAATCATAACAACAGTAAAAAAGCATTTAGACTCTAACAATTAGAAATGAATTCAGATACTCAACACCATAAGGTAACCATATACGAAGCACAGGCCAGCTTATCTTTTAAACGCTTATTTAAAGAAATAGTAAGCGATATGAAGCCAGCACGAGAACTGGGTTTACAACTAGCTAAAAGAGATATTAAAGCTGCTTATCGCCAATCTATTCTCGGTATAATATGGGCATTTATACCTCCTATTGTTACTTCAGCTATATGGATTATTCTTAATAGTTCCAACACTGTTTCAATTGAAGGAACGGCCATTCCTTATCCGGCCTTTGTGTTAATCGGTACTCTTCTTTGGCAGATTTTAACCGAATCGGTTACTCAGCCTCTCAAAAGTGTAACAGGGGGTAAAAGTATTCTTTCTAAATTAAATTTCCCCCGTGAATCACTCTTGCTTCATGCCTTCTATACGGTAATATTTAATACGCTTTTAAAACTGCCGATTATGGCAGCTGTTTTAATTGTATTTGGCATAAACCCGGGTTGGCAAGGACTTCTTTTTATTCCTTTTGTACTAGCTATAATTTTAATGGGTCTTACCATAGGGTTGATTGTTTTGCCGGTTGGTATGATGTATGGCGATATATCGCGTATGATTCCTTTTGCAATGCAGTTTTTAATGTACCTCACTCCGGTTATCTTTCCAATGCCTAAAGAAGGTATGATTAAAGCCTTTAACTCTTATAATCCTTTTGCTTTTTTAATCGAAACTTCTCGTAACCTCATAACGGCTCAAGAACTTCCTTATATCTGGCATAGTATTATTGCATTTGGCATATGCTCAGTTATTTTAGGGTTAGGAGTAATTGTTTACCGCTTTATTATGCCTATTATCATCGAACGCGTCGGCGCATAGGTCCGGGAATTACGCTAATTAAACGAATTAAGAATATAAAACGATTGCTTTTTAATGTTGCCCCCAATCGTATTCAATCTAAAGAATCTATTCCGTGAAATTCGGGTAATTAGTGAATAATAAAGATTAAACAATGCCAAACTTACTTGAGAAACAAGAATTAGTTTTCAAAAATGAGGCTTACAAAATAATTGGTGCATGCATGAGTGTTCACCGCGAGCTTGGGTGTGGGTTTCTTGAAGCTGTATACTCCGAAGCTTTAGCGATTGAACTAGAAAACCAAGGAATTCCTTTCAGAAAGGAAGTTCCTTTACACATTGAATACAAAGGCAACCCTTTAAATAAAACTTATATTGCAGATTATGTCTGTTATGATAGTATCATTTTAGAACTTAAAGCATTAAGCTCTATTGAAAGTGTGCATAAAGCTCAAGTACTCAATTACCTTAAAGCAACAGGCTATAAACTAGGAATATTAGTGAACTTTGGTGAGCAATCATTAAGGTATAAACGTATAGTAAAAGAATATTAATCCACTAATTACTCAAATTAAAATTCGCGTTAATCAGCGTAATTTGCGGACTAAACAGAAAATGCAAGGTAAGATTATTAGATATTAAAAGAGAATCCATGAATTCCTAAATTATCTAATTATAAAAAATTAGTTTGTGATAATTCGTGAAATTAGTGGACAACTATAAAATATGAGTGAAATACTAGTTAAAGTAGAAAACGTTTCAAAGAAATTTTGCCGCGATCTTAAAAAGTCGCTTTGGTATGGCGTTAAAGATATGGGCACTGCCCTTTTTACCAATAAAACTAATCATAGCGATTTAAGACCTTCTGAGTTCTGGGCGGTTAAAGATGTAAGTTTTGAATTGCGTCGTGGCGAATGCCTGGGCCTTATTGGCCACAATGGAGCCGGTAAATCTACCCTACTAAAAATACTAAACGGATTGATACGCCCCGACGAAGGTAAAATAACCATGCATGGGCGTATTGGGGCTTTAATTGAATTAGGTGCCGGCTTTAATCCCATACTTACAGGACGCGAAAATATTTACAACAACGGTGCGGTATTAGGGTTTAGTAAAAAAGAAATAGAAGACAAATTTGATCAGATTGTTGAATTCTCTGAAATAGGTGATTTTATTGATACACCCGTGCAGAATTATAGTTCAGGGATGAAAGTTAGATTAGGTTTTGCTGTAGCCGCACAAATGGAACCTGACATTTTGATTATTGACGAAGTCTTGGCTGTTGGCGATATCGGTTTTAGAATAAAATGTTTAAATAAGATTGGTGAATTGCTAGAAAGATGCTCTGTAATATTTGTATCCCATTCCATGCCCCAAATTGCGCGAATATGTAGTAGTTGTATCTTATTAAAGAATGGCCAAATAAATTTACATACTGAGGATATTGGTACAGCTATATCGCATTATTATAATTCTTTTAAAAGTGAAGAAAAAAGAGCTATAGGAACAGGTGGAATTACAATAAACTCATTGAAAGTAAAAATAGATCATAATTGGTGTGATTTAACTGAACAATTTTTACCATCTCACGGTCCAATTCAATTTTTATTAAACCTCAGTATTAATGCGAATATTAACAATATTAAAATAAAACTCTTCTTTATTAATAGTGAAATGCGCACAGTGTTAGACATTGCATCTGAATTAAATTCAAAACCTTTTAGTACGGATGAAAATTCAATTATTGAGAAAGAAATTCACATTGATAAGCTACCTTTAAATTCAGGCAAATACGGTATTAGTTTAATTGTTCAAAATCCAGATACTGAAGAAAGGTATTTACGTATTGATAATATCGGTTTTTTAAACTTCACCTCTAAATATCTTAGTTGGAGCGATTGTACGCTACCAGCTACATGGCAATAATAATATCAATTAAAATGATTAACGTTACACAACCTTTTTTACCTCCAAAAGAAGAATACGATAAGTTAATAGACCAAGTTTGGAAACGTAATTGGTTAACTAATAATGGTCCACTTGTAAATGAATTAGAACTACACCTAAAAAAACACTTAGGTTTAAATCATTTGCTCTTTACAACTAATGGAACCATTGCCCTACAAATTGCAATTAGAGCCTTAAACTTAAAAGGAGAAATAATAACAACTCCTTTTTCTTATGTGGCAACTACAAGTTCTATTGTATGGGAAAATTGCAAACCTGTTTATGCAGATATTGATCCCCAAAGACTTACTATTGATCCTGATTGCATTGAAAATGCAATTACAAAGGATACAACTGCAATTTTAGCTACCCATGTTTATGGTATCCCATGTCATGTAGAAGAGATAGAACAGATTGCAAAAAAACATAACCTTAAAGTTATATATGATGCAGCCCATGCATTTAATGTTAAATACAAAGGTAAATCTCTACTTGATTATGGAGATATAAGTACATTAAGTACGCATGCTACCAAAATATTTCATACAGTAGAGGGAGGAGCTGTGATTACAAAAGATCCTGCCCTTTTAAAAAAGTTGTCTTATTTAAGAAACTTTGGACATGACGGACCTGATCAGTTTAGCGGAGTTGGTATCAATGGTAAAAATTCGGAATTCCATGCAGCAATGGGCTTATGTAATATTAAATACATTGACAAAATATTACAAAAAAGGCGAAGCGATTCTGCTCTATACGACAGTTGGTTATTGGACAAAAATTTGACTAGACCAGATATTCCAGCAAATACAGAATACAACTATTCTTATTATCCTATCATTTTTGAAAATGAAAAACAATTGAATAAGGTCTTGATTAGTCTTAATAACAAAAAAATATTTGCAAGAAGATATTTTTACCCCCAATTAAATATTCTAGATTATATCTCAAAAACTAAATGTAAAAATTGTGACAATATTAGTCCTAAAGTTTTATGTCTACCTCTCTATTTCGAATTAACAAAAGAGGAAATAGATATGATTTGTAGAATCATTATAAGAACTTTAAAGTACGAATAATGAAATTAGCAATAATGCAGCCTTATATCTTCCCATATATTGGTTACTTTCAACTGATAAAAGCAACGGATAAGATAATATTTTATGATGATGTAAATTGGATAAAAAAAGGTTGGATCAATCGAAACCGATTATTAATAAATGGTAGTGCATCTATCTTCACAATTCCCTGTACAAATGTTAGTCAAAACAAACTTATATTAGATATTGAACTGCTTAAAGAAGATAAGCACATTAGTAAACTGTTAAAATCAATAGATCTTGCATATAAGCAAGCTCCGCATTTTAATGAATTTTACCCTATTGTTAATAAAATACTTAATAGCAATTGTAATAAAATATCGGAACTCGCCATATATAGCATCAAAGAAGTCTTTAACTACCTTAACCTTGAGCTAACATACGACTTGAGCTCAAAAAAACACTTTCTAAGTAGAGGTCAAATAAAAGAAGATAGATTAATTGACATATGCCATAAAGAACAAGCTACAACATATATTAATTCAATTGGTGGCAAAGAACTATACAATAAAGAATACTTTAGAAATAAAGGTATAGAATTATTCTTTATAGATAGTAAAGAAATTAAATACGAACAATTTACTGATGATTTCATCAGTCATCTATCAATTATAGATGTGCTAATGTTTAACAGTAAAGACACCGTAATTGACTATTTAAACAATTATGAACTTATCTAATTATAAGAAAATAGCCATACATAGTGTTCCAAGATCTGGTTCAACTTGGTTGGGTTCAATATTTGACTCTTCACCTGAAGTTTTATATAGATACCAACCGCTTTTCTCTTATGCCTTTAAGGACTATTTAAATGAGAAATCAAATGAAAATAGTATTCAATCCTTTTATAATAACATAATGAACTCTAATGATGAATTTATCAATCAAATAGAGGATAAAAGAAGTGGAAAAGTACCTAGATTTAAAAAGTCGAATAAGATAACACATGTTTGTTATAAGGAGGTAAGATATCATCATATTGTTGAAAATCTAATAAACCAATGCAACGACATTAAAATAGTTGGTTTAGTTAGAAATCCAATGGCAACAATTTATTCATGGCTTAATGCCCCTAAAGAGTTTAGAAAAGATCTTGGTTGGAAGTGGGAAAAAGAATGGGTAAATGCTCCTCTTAAAAACAATGATAAAACTGAAGAATTTAATGGATACATAAAGTGGAAAGAAGTAGCATTGCTTTTTGATGATCTAGCCAATAAATATCCGGATAACTTTTACCTTATTCAATATTCTAACTTATTAAAAGATACCACATCAGTAATTAAGAGCGTTTTTGACTTTTGCGACATCAATCTTTCGAAACAAACAATTGACTTTATAAATAATTCAAAGTCTAGAAACAACGAAGATGCGTATTCTGTTTACAAACAGAAAAGTGTTGATGATAGTTGGAAAAGTAAACTACATCCTGAAATAATTACACATATTACAAAAGACCTTGAAGGATCAATACTAGAAAAATACATTTTAAATGACTAAACACTCATATTCATTCTTAATGTGTACCGAAAGAGGTGGTAGTAATTTTATAGTAAAACTATTAAACAAACACTCATTAATTTCAGGTCCTGCAACAAAGCATATAATAAACCCTTTAGCCAGAAACTATTTTAGATATTTACCTTTTGAAAAAAACAACAATTGGGAAACACTTTTAAATGATACACTAAACTTATTCAATATTGACTTTTCTAAATGGCATAGCGAATATACTCTCGATGAACTAAAGCAGAACATACCTGTAGGGGAAGTTGACCAGCTTATAAAATACTTTTTTGAAAAGGAGGCTCGTTCTTTTAACAAAACTTATTCCTTTATAAAAGAAATAACAACTTATGAGTTTTTTCCTTATCTTGAAAAACACTTCCATTCTGCTAAATATGTTTATCTAGTGAGAGACCCAAGAGATATGGCATTATCATGGAAGAAATCTAAAATTCATGAAGGAGGTGTATATAAAGCTGCCTTACGTTGGAAAAATGACCAACAACAATTTCTTAAAAATCATTATCTTTTAATAGAATCAAACAGAAGCTTATTGGTGAAATACGAATTATTAACTCAAAACACGAAAAAGGAGCTAATAAAAATTACAAAGTTTCTAAATATTGGGTTTGAAGAAGACATGCTTGTACATAAAGAGTCTGAATTAACAAACATGAATGCTCAAAAACAAGAATGCTGGTCAAATCTTTCTAAAGATGTTATAACAAATAATTCTAATAAGTTTCTCAATGAACTTTCTGATTTTGAAATAAAGATCATTGAAAAAATTTGTTATTTCGAAATGCTCCTGTTAGGTTATTCTCCAGTAAACTCATGGGAAGAACTTGAAAATATTTCTCAAACAGAGTTGCTTGAATTTGCAAACAATGAATCCAAAACAATACATAGAGAGATTAATGAAGGTGTTAAATTAAATATGGAAGCAAAAAAACGTTTTTATCAAAAAAACAATGGATAAATGATCGAAAGAACTGAAGCAGAAATAATATCAAATTGGACTAATAAAGAACCAATTGTAAGTATCTGTTGTTTAAGCTATAATCACGAAGCTTATATTGAAGAAAGTATTGATAGTTTCTTAATGCAAGAAACAACATTTCCCTTTGAAATTCTTATTCATGATGACGCCTCAACTGATAATACACAAAAGATAATTAAGAAATACCAAGAGCTTTTTCCACAAATTATAAAACCAATATATCAAACAATAAATCAAAAATCCATCTACAAAAGTGGGATGAATCCAAGATTTAATTTTCCTAGAGCTATAGGAAAATATATTGCGACTTGCGAAGGTGATGATTATTGGACAGATCCATTGAAGTTGCAAAAGCAAGTAGATTTTTTAGAAGCTAATACCAAATATGCCGCCACCTTCCATAAAAATAAAATATATTTTGAGGACAAAAAAGAATTTGAGACTCCAAACGATATTATACAAGAAATTACTCTTGAGAAAATACTTTATGAAAATGTATTAGGATTGAGCACTTGTTCCGCTCTATTCGTAGGTTACAACATTAAAAGATTTAATGATTGGAATAAATTTGAAATTCCTTTTGGAGATTGGTTTATTTGGATATTATGTGCTAAAAACGGAAGGATAAATTACGACAATAATACAAAGGGAGTATACCGAATTCACAATAAAGGTATTTGGAATAGTGCTGATCAAACTACACAAATAAGAAACAACTTAACTTTTCAACGTTTTTTAGATAGTTGGTACTACACTCCTGCATCTTTAAAAAATGATTTTTACTTAAAATATTTAACTCTAAAAACACATGAAAATAAATTCCATGAAGCTATTATATTTTTAAAAGAATACATTAAAATAAAATCTACTGTTAGAGGAAGATTAGCACTTTTTCTGTTATACATTAGAATTTACTCGGAAATGATTACTAATTATCTACTTTCAAAACTTTTGTGAAAAACAACAATTCCTACTTATACCAACCTGATGGTATTTCTATTATAGTCTGCTGCTACAATAGTGCCTTAAGACTTCCTGAAACGATAAAGCATATCGCTTTTCAGAAAGTAGAGCAGCAAATTGATTGGGAAGTTATTGTTATTAATAATAATTCTTCTGACAATACAGTTGCTATTGCGAAAAAAGAATGGGGTAAATATCAACTTTCTGTACCTTTTAGCATTTATGACGAGCCCAATCAGGGATTATCTTATGCTAGAAAAAAAGGGGTTACAAAAGCAAAGTACGAGAATATAATATTTTGTGATGATGATAATTGGTTGGAGGAACACTATATTCAAAACGCATATGAGTTATTAAATAAACATCTAAATGTAGGTGCTATTGGAGGACAAGGAGAGGCTGTATCAGATACCGTACTACCGGAATGGTTTAGTAAATATGAGAACGGCTATGCTATTGGCAAACAGGCCTCACATTCGGGTATTGTTAATAAAAGAGGATATTTGTGGGGAGCTGGTATTATTATACGTAAAAACATATTAGAAACTGTAATGAATTTAGAAGTAAAATCCGTTCTTACAGGTAGAAAAGGTTCAATACTAACAGCTGGTGATGACTCTGAAATGTGCAAGTGGGCATTACTTCTAGGATACGATTTATGGTACGATGAATCATTAAAGTTCAAACACTTTATTCCTTCTCCAAGACTAAGCTCTGAGTATCGGGAAAGAATGTGGGAAGGCTTTGATATATCTAATTCAATCATTTCTAAATATGATATCCTGTTAAAAATCGTATCCTTTAATAAAAACAGAATAAGTAATTTTATATCTGGACTAAAGCTTAATTTAACAAAAAATAAGAATGTTTCAAAAACCTATATTCAATTTTTATTAGGCCCCATATTAAAGGTATCTTCTACAGAAGATTATGATTTTATTAAAAAAACATACAAACTACTTTATGCACCTAAACTCAAATAAATTTTCCGAAGGAAAAGTAATACATGAATAAAAAAATCTCGATAATTACAGTTTGTTACAACGAATCGGCAAACATTCAACGTACCATTGACAGTATAGTTGAACAAACATGGCAAAATTTTGAATGGATTGTTATTGATGGAGATTCTAAAGATGAAACGGTTAATATTTTAAACAAATATAAAAACCGAATTGATCAATTTATATCAGAAAAAGATAACGGAATCTATCATGCAATGAATAAGGGTTTAAGTCTTGCATCTGGAGATTGGCTATTATTTATTAACGGAGGTGATAAGATTGCTAATAATAAGGTACTTGAGAATATTGCAGAAGACTTAAATCCAAAATATGCTGTAATATATGGTAATTTATTGTTTAATGACGAAGACCTTAAAGTAAGCCCAAACCAAAATATTAGAGAAATACTATACAAAACATGTATTGTACAATGTTCCATGTTCTTCAACAAGGCATACTTAGATAAACGAAACTTCACCTTTGATGAAAAATATAAAATAGCATCCGATTTTGATCTATTCTGTAAAATTGCCAAACAAGGAGGAAAGTTTAAACATATTAACAAATTGGTAGCCTCATTTTTTTTGGATGGAATTTCAATCACCCAAATAGACTTAACCAATAACGAGTCAAAAGAAATAAGAAAGAAGCACTTTAACCGGATTGATTACTATTTATTTGAAAAAGAATACCTGAAAAAAATTAACCATTTTATTATGGTTTTAACCCATCCGAGATATTTAGCAGGTTGGTTAAAAAACTTAATTATTAGAAAAAATAATTCCTTATGATTGAATTTTCAGTAATCATACCTGTTTATAATAGAGAACATACAATTAAGACGAGTCTTGATACTATTTTTAATCAAAGTTATCCAATACAGGAAATTATAATTGTTGATGACAGATCAACTGATAAAACCGTTGATGTTGTTTCTTCAATAAACAACTCTTTGATTAATTTAATCCAGCTTGATAAAAACATTGGTGCGCAAGCAGCAAGGAATGTTGGTATAAAATCTGCAAAATATCCCTGGATCGCATTGAATGATTCTGATGACGAATGGTTACCTGATCATTTAAACCAATGTGCTGAAATAATCAAGTCAACCCAGTGTAATCCTTATACATTTATCTATTCTACCTGGATTAAACACGACCACATAACCAATCAGAAAATACAATCTAATTTATCTTTTTTAAAATGCCCTCCAGATAAAGGAT
The DNA here is from genome assembly GCF_963668385.1 of uncultured Carboxylicivirga sp. Lineage (GTDB taxonomy): Bacteria > Bacteroidota > Bacteroidia > Bacteroidales > Marinilabiliaceae > Carboxylicivirga. The sequence continues at coordinate 4,007,609 of NZ_OY764327.1, read as the reverse complement.
ATGAAAAAATGCTATATCATCCAGGACCAATGTTTCAAGGAATGGTAACCTCAAAAAAAGCGTTTGAGGAAATAGATTATAATGATGCAGAAACTCCTTCGCATGATGAATGGGACACTTCCATAAGGTTATCAAAAATATGTAATACCTATCAAATAGAAGAGCCGCATTTTATATATCACGTTAATCAGGGTGATTGTATCTCTGCCAATACAAAACGAACTGTCGATGGATATAAATATGTAATGGAGAAACATAAAGATGAAATAATAAAAACAGGAGGTCAAGCATATTGGAAGTTCCATTTAGAAATGTTGTTGCGTTTAATGCTCAAACATAAGCATACCAATGAATTTATATCTTATTATAATCAATTAAACAACACGAAAAAGGATATTAATTTCTATAAACTTGGCATCTCCTTTATGTATCGAGTAAATCTTAATTTACTTGACAAATTATTTAAAAATGCATTAATAACAAACATAGCCTTAAGGCTTAGCTATTTATTAAATCTATTGGTAAAGCCTCTTCTTAACAAAACCATGTTATGAATATATTATACGATCATCAGGTTTTTGAATCTCAAAACGTAGGAGGTATTTCTAGATACCATGTTGAATTATGGAAAGCTCTTAATCGATTCGATAATATTAATGCGAGTATATCAATTAAATATTCAGATAACATTTATTTAAAAGATGAGAGTTTTCCAATAAAGCCTAAGTTTGATGATTATGACAAATTTATTTTAAAACGTGAGTTTCCTTCTAAAAGAAGGTTTTATAAATTGGCATCTAATTTTATTTCTTTAAGCTCTTCGCAGAATAAAAATAAAGAACATACCGCCCTCCAATTACTTAACAATAAAACTGATATATTTCACCCAACTTTTTATGATCCATATTTTTTAGATTATATAAACAAAACACCATTTGTGATTACTGTTCATGATATGATTCAAGAAAATCATCCAGAATATTCGAAAAATGATTATACATTTCTTAATAAGAAAATTGTAATTAATAAAGCATCTAGAATAATTGCTATATCAGAATATACTAAGGAACAGATTATAAAATATTATAATATAAATGATCAACAGATTGATGTAATCCATCACGGGTTCAATATGTTTGACGCAGATAAAATAGACTCCTCACAACATACGGAACCTTATATATTATTTGTTGGAACGAGAGGTGGATATAAAAATTTCTACTTTATTCTTCATGGATTACGTAAAATACTTAATGCATTTAATTTAAACTTAATATGCATCGGACCTCCTCCCACAAAATATGAAATGAAATACTTAGAATTTGTTGAACTGAATAAAAGAGTGAGATTTATATCAAATATTGACGACAAACAATTATTTACTTTATATAAAAATGCAAAGGTTTTCATTTTCCCTTCATTAGAAGAAGGATTTGGTCTTCCAATATTAGAGGCTATGAATGCAAAATGTCCAATTCTCTTAAGTAACATACCCATTTTTAAGGAGATAGCAGGAGATGCTTCATTATACTTTAATCCTTATGACGTTTATGATTTTACTGAAAAATTGAAATATGTACTTGAAGCGAATCATACTAGTAAAAATGAACTAATAAACAAAGGCATTGAACGTTTGAAGAAATACACATGGCATAATACTGCCGAAAAAACAGCTAATTGTTATAAGAGAATATAAATAATAAATAAATTCATGTTATTATCGATCATAACTCCCACTTTTAATTCAGAAACTACATTGGAGGAATGTATATTAAGTATCTTCAATAATTTATCTATTCAATACGAGCATATTATTATCGATGGACAATCAACAGACAATACAATTGAAATAATTAATAAATACCCTCATTTAAAATGGACATCCGAACCCGATAAAGGTATTTATGATGCTATAAATAAAGGAATAAAAAGAAGTACAGGTAAGTGGATATATGTATTAGGCAGTGATGATATTATTCAAGTTGATTTTTTTAATAATGAACTTACGAATATTCAGGATGAAGTTGATATGATATACGGAAATGTCATATTAAAACATAGCAAGAAGAAATACGATGGAAAATACGATATTAAAAAGTTATTAAGAAGTAATATTTGTCAACAAGCAATTATTTATAGACACAATATATTTGAGAAAAAAGGATATTTACAACGAAAATATCCGATTGCTGCAGATTACATTTTAAACATTGCTCTCTTTGCAGACAGTAATTTACAAAAAAAATATACCGACAGTTTGATCGCGATTCATGATGACACAGGTATTAGTTCTAATACAACTGATATTCAAGCTAAACTTGACAAAATTGATGTATTTTGCAAAGAACTAAATATTCATTGGTATAATTATTTCTTCACTGATTACTTAAAATATGATGGAATTTTTCAAATAAAAAATGGAAAATTTTTAAAAGGTATATTACGATTATCTTATGCTTTACTTAAAGCAAGTAATTCTAAATAATATAAATAGGTTACTCAATATTAAATTCAAAGATGAAATCATTATTAAAAAAGATATATTGGTTGGTAATTTTTTCCAAAGAACAATTCAGATATCATTTAAGAAAATTTATTTTTCTTATCCCAATATTTCGTCATACATACTTTGCCAGACAATTTTTTAAAACACATAAGTATAAACTAAATTTAAAAAATCCTCAAACCTTTTTAGAAAAACTAAATTGGATAAATTTATTTCAATCCAATGATTTAGGAAAATATGCCGATAAATTTGCGGTACGTGAGTATGTTAAAAATAAAATAGGAAAACAACATTTAATACCAACATATGGCGTTTATGATAAGGTTAAAGATATTAATTTTAACCAGTTACCTAACAAGTTTATTATTAAGGCAACTCATGCTAGTGGTTGGAATATAATAGTGAAAGACAAGGATAATACCAACTGGTTCATTTACAAGAGGCTAATGAATTTTTGGGTTAAAGCTAACTTTTTTAAAAAAGAAGGAGAACTTTGTTACAGAAACATTAAAGGTCGTATCATTATTGAGAAATATATGGAAACTTTTAATGATGACCTTGTCGATTATAAATTCTGGTGCTTTAATGGAAAAATTGAATTCATTGGCGTGTACGGAAACCGTCAAAAAAAATTACGTGGTATTATTTTGGATAATAATTGGAAGGAATTACCAATTCGCTATCCCAATATTGACAAATATGATAATATTCCCGACAAACCCGAAAATTTAAAAGAAATGATTAGTAAAGCCGAAATATTATCATCAAAGTTTCCATTTGTAAGAGTTGATTTATATTCAGTTAACGATAATATTTACTTTGGAGAATTAACCTTCATGCCGGGTATTGGCCTTAATATTCGTTTCCCTAAAGAGCTAGACAATTATTACGGAAAACTTTTAAAGATCCCTTAAGAAATAAAGAATGTTAAAAAAACTACTATATACATTATATCTTATTATAAAACAGAAAATAAGTGATTACGAAATTTCACTATTGTATGAAAACAAATCTCTAAGCATTAATAAGGGGGTTGTATTCAATGATAAACCAATAATTAATATATGTGAATCCGCTCGTTGTATTTTAGAAGAAAACGTTATTATTGATTCTTCAAATAATGGTTACCATTTAAATATGTTTAACCCTGTTAAAATACTTTTGGACAGGCCTAATGCTTTATTGAAAATAGGAAAATCATCACGTATTCATGGGTCATGTATTCATGCAACAAAAGAAATAATTATTGGAGAAAGATGCTTAATTGCTGCCAATTGCCAAATAATAGATAACAATGGTCATGATCAATGCTTTGAAGACGTTGAAGAAAGAATAAATAGCTATGGTACTTCAAAAAGCATCATGATTGAAGATGATGTTTGGATAAGTACAAACTGTGTAATTCTACCAGGTGTAATTATTGGTAAAGGCAGTATTATAGGAGCAAACAGTGTAGTATCTAAAAGCATTCCACCATTCTCTTTAGCTAACGGAATACCGGCAGTTGTAATCAAACAACATAAAACAAACTAAGTAACTTTTCGATGAAAATAGTATTCATTAGTACGTTGACAGCTCCATTCGGCGGGAGCGAAGTTCTATGGTATAAAACAGCCTTAATGGCTATCGAAAAAGGATTTCAGGTATCTATTTTTACCTATAAATGGGATGACACACCTGCCCATATCAATGAACTTAAAAAGAAAAATGCAACCATTTATTATAGGCCGTATAATAAACTTTTTAAAAGTACTTTTTTATATAAAGTTCATAATAAAACAATAAAAAAAATATTAAATAATAATATATTCAACAAAATAAATGAAATTAATCCCGATGTAATTGTTGTTAATCAAGGTGGAACTTATAATGCAATAGAGGATAAAGAATGCTATAACTATTTATCCAGTACATCTATTCCATTTGTTCTTACAGCCCGTTTTAATTACGATTATAATGTACTAAACTATAATATTATAGAAGACTCAAGAAGAATATTTAACAAAGCCGCTAAAATTGTTTTTGCCTCAGCATACAATAAAGTCTCAGCTGAAAATCAAATTTTACAAAATTTACCTAACTCTATAGTTTTAACCAGCCCACTTAATCTTCAATCAAAAGAAATTGTTCCTTTTCCAAATTTAGATAATAAACTAAACATAGCCTGTGTTGCTAGATTAGAAGTCAATATTAAAGGTCAAGCTATGCTTATACAGGTTTTAAATTCGGAAGAATGGAGAAAACGAGAATGGACTTTAAATTTATATGGTAATGGTCCAGATATGAAATATTTAAAAGAACAAGTACAATATTTTGATTTGCAATCAAGAATTCATTTTCATGGCCACGTAAAAAATATTAGAGAAATATATAAGTTAAATCATTTACTGGTATTACCATCTTTTCATGAAGGAAATCCAATTTCTCTTCAGGAAGCTATGATATGTGGTAGGCCATCAGTTGTAACTAATGTTGGAGGTAATGCTGAATTTATAGAAGATAATATTACAGGTTTTATTTGTCCGGCTCCAACTTCTCAACTATTAAACGAAACAATGGAAAGATGTTGGAATAATAGAAATAACTTAAAGCAAATGGGATTGATGGCACATAGCAAAATATTGCAACTGACACCTGCAAATCCGGAATCCGTTTTTTTTAAAGTAATTGAGAATGTCCATGAACGGAATTAGTATAATTATATGCTGTTACAACTCAGAGAGGACAATAGGAGAGACTTTAAGAACTATTGTCAATCAAAAAAGTATAGAAAACATACCAACGGAAATAATCGTTGTAGACAATAATTCAACAGATAGTACTTTCAATATAGTTAACGATTTTATAAAAATAAATCCTTTAATATCAATTGTCAGAGAAAAGAAACAAGGATTAAGTCACGCAAGAATAAGAGGGTATAAAACTTCACAATATGATTATCTGCTATATTGTGATGATGACAACTTTTTAGTAGAGGATTATATTAGTAATGCATATCATATCATTAGTACAAATAAAAATATTGGCGCTCTTGGAGGGATAGGCAGTCCTTTATTTGAAATCGAACCCGAAAAAAGGATCCTACCCTATATTGAACAATACGCTGTTGGAAAACAAGCAAATAAAAGTTTAGATGACATAACCTTTTCAAAAGGTTATGTTTATGGCGCAGGTGCTGTATTTAATAAAGAAGCGTTAGATTATATTTTCTTTAATGGCTTTCAATTTAATAGTTTAGGTCGCAACGGAAAGAGCTTAACCGGAGGTGAAGATATTGAGCTGTGCAACGCCATTCGTTTGGCTGGTTACAGGATAGTTTATAATGAAAGTTTAAAGTTCAAGCATTACCTTACAAAAGAAAGGCTCAACTGGCAATATTTAAAACGAATGAATTTTGGCAGTGGCCTAACAATACCTTTAACAATAGGGTATTCATTAATTAATGAATTTAAATTTAAACAGAATGTTTTATGGATAATAATTTTAGCAATTAAAAATATTCTATCAATTTTATTAAAACTTACTTACCGAAAAAATGATTCGCTCTTTTTAAAATTTGAAATTGCCAAAGGGTTTCTATTATCCTCTTTTATAAACATTAATAATTCAAAAGCGGCTTTAAAAAGAGTACTTTCCTATTCACAAAACATCAATAATAAAAAACCTCTTTCCTGATTTTCTTTCTATATATTATGGTATTGAATTCTAAAATTTCCACCTGCAATTTTAATATATGAATAAAATAAAATTAACCTCATATATTCCTCAACTCGATGGTATTCGAGCTATTGCCGCTTTATTGGTGATGCATTTTCATTTTTTTCAGGCTTATCAAATTTACGGAAATACGATTTTAAATCTAATTCAAAAAACCTCAGTATTTGGACAAACCGGGGTTTCTTTATTTTTTGTCCTTTCCGGTTTTTTAATTACCCGCATTCTAGTAGCAGCAAAAGAGGAAGCTCATTATTTTAGAAACTTCTATGCAAAAAGAGTTCTACGAATATTCCCTTTGTATTATGTCTTTTTATTGCTATTCTACTTTATAATAATTCCGTATTTCGAGAATAGACAGGTAAGTTTTAAGGATATGTTGGTATATTTCACTTATCTTCAAAATATCTTCCTTACTTTCTCCAATACCCCAATTACTGGACCTGGTCATTTTTGGTCTTTAGCAGTTGAAGAACATTTTTATCTTTTCTGGCCTTTGTTAGTATATTTGGTTAATTCAAAAAAAGTATACATATGGTTAATCGGATTAATTTGTTTATCGCTATTAACCAGAATCATAATGGTACAGGCAGGTTATGAGGTTTTCTACTTTACACTAACTCGTCTGGATGATATATCATTGGGCGCATTACTGGCTATTATTTATCTCCAGTTTCCACATTTATTAAACTTTTTAAAAGGTAAAAAATTTGTTGTTTTAATAGGAATATACTTCTTGCTTTGTTCTGTTCTATGGTATTTCACGAGTGGTGAAGGAAATCCTACTATGCAGGTTCTTAAATTTCTGTTAATAGGATTATTTTATACACTAATTCTTGGGTATATCATCATTAACAAATCAATATTTACTAAAATACTAGCTACTAAACCTTTAATTTATTTGGGAAAGATCAGCTACGGATTATATGTATATCATCCAGTTTGTTACCTTGTTATAAGTCATTACTTCCCATCCCAAAATATACTTATTAATTTGTTCACTCATATTAGCAGTAGTATTTTACTTTCTGCATTAAGCTATGAAATATTTGAGAAACGCTTTCTAAAACTTAAAAGATATTTCTCACCCCAAGGATTAAAATAATGGCACAACAATTAAATCAAATGCAATTCACCATTGTATCCACAATATACAACGAAGCAGCGCGCTTAGAACAAACTATTGCAGATTTAGAAGCCCAAACGCTGAAACCATCAGAGATCATCATTACAGATGCAGGTAGTAAAGATGGTTCTATTGAAATATTAGAAGAATGGAAGCAATACAGCACCATAAAAATTACAGTATTAATTGAAAAAGGCTGTAACGTAGCACGCGGCCGCAATTTAGCCATAGAAAAAGCACATACAGAATGGATCGTCAGTACCGACTTTGGCTGCCGCTTTCAGCCGCAATGGTTAGAGAGTCTGCTGACTCCTCTCCTATTCACTAAATCCTATAACCTAAATCCTAATGACATACAAGTTATTGGAGGCTCATTTAGTGTCATGGAATCCGATATACAGACCAAAGCTGCCAGAGCCAATTATATTCTTTCTGGAGGTTATCAACCTATTCTTAACGAAGGATTTATCCCCTCTTCCCGTTCCATTGCTTATAAAAAAGAAATATGGCAACAAGTAGGAGGATACTCAGAATGGCTAACACTAGCAGCTGACGATTTAGTATTTGGATTAAAAATACAATCACAAAATATACCTATTGAATTAGTTGACAAGCCCTATGTTTATTGGGGTCGCCACGAGAAAAGACAACAATATAACAGAGAATCTTATCGGTATGGTCTTGGAGACGGAGAAGCAAAAGTAAATTATAAAAACTTCTGGAGCAACCTAATAGAAACTGGGCTACGCTATGGTTTCTTTACTACATTGATCATATGGATTTGTATAATAACTATTGATCTATATACTAAAGCCTATAGCCTAAAGCCTATAAGCTATTTACCTATCGGCCTAATAACCTTTATTACCCTCTCTGGTCTTCGATCCTACTACGGAGCTTTCAAAAACTGGCTTAAATTCAAATCGAAAAAATACAACTTCGGCACATTCTGCTATGCATTGTTAATGCTTGAACAGCAACGAACAAATTATCTCAGAGGCTATATCAAAGGTTATTGGTATTCATCAGAAAAAGTAAAGACAGGAGCACAAGAACTTCATCAATTTTTAAGTCATGAACTTTAGAGTTTTATTTGGTAACCTTTTAAACTTTGTATATAATGACTGTATTAGTCATGTACCATGTCATTGGTTCCGAAAAACATTTCTAAGATTATTCAACAAGAAAATATCAAAGTCGAGCAAAGTGTTGATGCATGCCCGGCTTTTACATTTCTGGAATCTGACATTAGAAGAAAACGTAGTGATTAATCAGCATTGTTTGTTAGATTGTCGGCATTACCCTATTATGGTTGATAATGATACCGACATAGGTCCCTATACAAGAATATGGACTCTGGGGCATAATCCGGACTCCCCAACCCATGAAGTAAAAGGAGCACCTGTCAACATTGGACACCATGTTTGGATAGCATCAGGAGTAACAATACTTCCGGGTGTAACTATTAAGGATGGTGCTGTGGTGGCATCAGCAAGTATGGTGCATAAAGATGTTGATAAGCTATCAGTAGTAGCCGGCAACCCGGCAAAAGAGATTAGAAAAAGAGTGAATGATCTGAGTTATGAATTGAAGTATACTCCGTTCCTTGAGTAAAAAAATGTAACCGCAAAGTTCGCTAAGAAGGCGCAAAGCACGCAAAATATTTCTGTTTACTTTACGTTAAAAGAAATATGACTGAAAATGAGATAGCATTTAAAATAATAGGCGCGGCCATAGATGTTCATAAAACTTTAGGTCCCGGATTACTAGAAAAAGCATATCAAGAATGTTTATTCTACAAATTGCAAAAAAATGATCTTAAGGTTGAAAAAGAAAAAGCAATGCCTCTTGTTTTTGAAGAGATTAAGTTAGAATGTGGTTATAGAATTGATCTTTTAGTTGAAGACAAAGTTGTTATTGAATTAAAAAGTATAGAAGCTTTAAATGATGTCCATATGGCACAAACATTAACATATATGAAGCTGGGCGATTACAAGTTGGGACTATTGATTAATTTTAATGTCTCAATATTAAAACAGGGCATTAGAAGAATTGTAAATAACTTATAAAAAGAAACCGAAAAGTACACTAAGAAGGCGCTAAGTTCATAAAATACCTCTGCGCTCTTTGCGTAATAACCTTTGCGTCCTCTGCGGTTAAAAAAACATTCATGCAAATATTCATTTATAACCCCAACTCCAAAGGTGGAAATTACAAGTACGCTCAATATACCACTAACGCACTGGCAGAAAAAGGCGCTCATGTAACCCTTATTCTACCAAAAAACTCCCAACCCAACAACCTAACAACCTATAGTCCTAATGACCTACAGACCTACAGACCTATTCTATTATCCGACCAACCAAACACAACAAACACTCTCTTAAAAAAACTATACTTCTTCTACCGCATCTTCTTTAACCCTATAATATTTTACCGTTTCCTAAAAAAACAACCCGCTTCAAAAATCATCTTCAATGACTTTGATCAATTAACGGCCATTTTTTGGGGCCCATTATTTAAAAAGCTAAAGAAAAAACATAAATTTTCAATAGTACTTCATGACCCTGATCGGGATGCATATCCCGGAGGAATAAAACATACAAAACGCAGTATGAAGGCTATCATGAATGTAATGGATGTAGCCTTTTTTCATGAACAGCTACCTGAGAAGATTTATTACCAAAATTTTCCGGGTTATAAGCAAACTATACCTCATGGTATATATCCTCCCGCAAAACTTGATGAAAAATTATTTGAAGAAATAAATCAGTTTAAACAAGATTCTCAGCTATTGGTAATCCCGGGTAATATACGATATGAAAAAAACTATCAGCTTATTATTAAAACTCTGCAAAATATACCAGAATGCAAACTTTTAATTGCGGGAGCACCGTCGTCAAGCAGTGTTCACATTGATGAATTAAAAAAGTTGTCCTACGAATATAAAGTGGATGGACGGATCTTTTGGCTCTGTCGTTACCTAAGCGAGAGTGAGTTCACTTCAATACTGGAAGTTTCAGATCTAATCTTACTATACTATCAGCAAAGCTTTACCAGTCAAAGTGGTATACTAAATCAGATAGCCCCATTAAAAAAGAATGTACTAATCAGTGATACATCCAGCGCACTCACCAAACTAGCTAAAGAATTTAACCTGGGCACCATTGCAAAAGCTGATTCCGCAGAATTCTTTGTAAAAGGAGTGAAATCGGCAATAATAGATAAATCATATAAACAGTATTGGGATAACTACCTCAAGTATGCTTCCTGGGATAAACAGGCGGAAGAAATTATTAGGTCGATAGGTGAATAGGATTTAGGTAATAGGAAGTTGAATTAATGGATTACTTTAAAGAGATAACACAAGAAAAAACCCCTATTGTTATAACGAGTCATCCTAGATCGGGAACTCACCTTACCATAGATTTAATACGCAGACACTTTCCTGAGTCGAGAATATATAAAAGATGGGGTAGTAATGATAATGTATTTCTATCTATCGGAAGTTATAATAGTAATAATCAATATAACCGAAGTATAGAAGCAGAAGCACTAAAGCTTATTAGTCCCTGCACACATCCTGTTATTAAATTACACACCTATGCCTGGCAAGGAATAGAAAAGAATTATCCTCATTGGATTGAATGGATGACAGAAAAAGGAAAAACTATTTTTGTATATAGGAATATCTATTCGGTTTTAACATCAATGCATTTGTACGAACAGTCGTTTAATGAGAATGCTCGTTGCCCGTTAAAAGAATTTATCAGGCAATCATACTTAGGTTATGAAAACAGAATTATGTATTGGAATAATGAAATGATCAAATGGAAAGGTAAAAAAAATACTTTGCTGGTAAGCTATGAAGAAATCATTACTAAAACCGAACAAACCATCAATAAATTAGGTGATTTTATCGATTTAAAGCCAAAAATAAATTATCCACTTCTTCCATCTAAAGTCAATTCAATATGGCATGCCCGATTACAGCGCATTTTTTCAACCAACCCGACAAGCACTGCCATCGTACCGTATGACAATAAAACTAAAAATAGTGAATGGCTTAGACAATTTGACAAAAATGATCTGGCTTTTATAAGACAATATGCAGAAGAAGCAATGAGTTTGTTTGGCTATAAAGTAATTTAAAGCCTTAATAAGTCTAATCCTAATATCCTATTTCCTAAAACCTAAACATCTACTGAACTACTCATCTATATTCTAATCTCTAACTTCTAAACGCTAAATACTATTACCTAAAACCTAAATACTAATTAACTATATTCGCAAATAAAAAAACATGTCAATCACACTGATTGAAATACTCACATATATATTGATATTACTGGCCTTTGTACATTTTATCAAATACAACGACGAATTCCTGTTTCTGCCGGTATTATTTTTCTGGAGTACAGGCATACAACGATACGAAGCCGTTTTAGATGGCAAAGCCGATTGGGTAAGAGTAGCCTATAGCTTTAATATCTTCACTCCCATGACAAACGAAAAAGCCATGATAGCTTTAAGTTTGTTTTTTATGGGCACAGTAATCTTCTTTTTTAGCTATCGCTTTTACAATACCAGAACGCCCTATCCTGAAATAGTCAAAGATAATCCCATATTGTTTTCTGAATTTATCACTACTAAAAAGAATTTTATTCTTTACGGTTTTATTGCTTTTTTAGGCATCAATACACTTTTCAGAGGTCTGATTAGTGGCCCCATCGCACTGGGAAATAGTTACTTTCTTTTATTTAGTATGGGGGTAGCATCTTTTATCCTATTGGGATTCCTTGCCTATCGCAATGATAAAGGCCCCATGAAAAGGGTTTATCTATTTATGATTATTTATGGAATGTGGATCTCCTATAACCCAAGTCAGCGTTTTCAATTTTTAAGCTGGATGGTTGCCATTGGTATTATTGCTTTTCAGACTTATCAGCCCAAACAAAAAATTAAATATTATGCCATTGGTGGTGTTGTAGTACTTATCTTCTTTTCTTTGGCAGGCGTAGCGCGTAAAGCCAACCTATCGCAAATGACCTGGGAAGAAAAATTAGAGGCAGCCTTTGAACGTTCAGACTCCAAAGAAGACCAAAATATGCTGGATGGTTTTATGATGGTATTAGATGTGTATCCCGAACATTTGAATTATCATTATGGAATGGAGCACCTTGAGATTTTAATGCGACCAATTCCACGCCAGCTATGGCCTGGTAAACCGGTTGGTGGATACGCTAATAAATTGGGATTAAACAAATATAAAACAAGTGGAACAGTTGGTATATCACAAACAATCTACGGTACCTTTTACGGTGAAGGAGGAATAATAGGAATTATCATACTATCGATTGTATATGGTTGGCTATTTGTTAAGCTTTTTCGCCTTACTTACAAATTCAATAGTGACTTACATTGGTTATTAAAAGGTATTATCATTGCTTCTTTTGTTCCTATTTTACGTGGAGGTGACTTACCGGGTATAATTGCTTTTATCGGCATGAGTTATTGGCCCGTATTTTTATTTGTTTGGCAGTATAATAAGTTTTTGGAGAGTAGGAATTAGGACATAGGGTTTAGGCTATAGGTATTAGGGCATAGAAGGCAAAAAGCTAACTCAGTTAAAATAGATAATCAAATATGATGGATAAATTTGATTTTAAGGAGTTAAAAGTTTGGCAGAAGGCAATGATACTTGCCAATGAATGTTTAACTATCACTGAATCGATAGATGGTCACTATCGTCTTTGTGAACAATTAGAATCCTGTTCTTGCTCGGTACCTCAGAATATATCAGAAGCTAAAGGTAGATATTCTCAAAAAGAATTCATTCATTTTCTGCATATTGCTCGTGGTTCTCTTTATGAGTGTATAACTGTGCTAAATATTTTTGAAAGAAGAGATTTTATCACAACAAGTCAATTAGAAGAACTTGAAGCTTTAAGTATGGAAATTCTTAAGATGATTAATGCCCTAATCACATCCAAACGCAATTCTTAAAAACAACTTATCGATAACCTATATACTAAATCCTACACCCTATGTCCTATAACCTAGATCCTAATAGCTAAAACCTAGAAAAATCAATGCAACACAAAACACTAATCATATGGGATCGCATGGGCGATTACCACCGCGCCAGAATTAAGGCAATTAATAACCTACTGGGAGAAGAGAATGTCCATACTGCTGATTTGGGCAGTGGAGATGGTATTTATCAATGGATGAATACCGAAAGTGCCAATCATCACCTCTTATCCAATAAAAAGGTAGAAGATGTTGATGTTTCTGAGGCTTTAGCCAATTATAAAAGGATTATTAAAGAAAACCAGATTACCCATGTATGCATACCCGGTTACGGCCGAAAAGCATATATCAAAATGTTATTGTGGAGCAAACGATACGGATTACAAGTATTGTTATTTGCCGAATCGTGGTATTCGGGTAATCGTATTCTGGACTTTTTAAAAGGTCAACTGATTAATAGGACAACGCATGTTTGTTTTGTCTCGGGGAAAAGAGCCGCTGTACATTTCACTAAACGATTGGGAATTCCTCATAAAAATATCATTGAAGGATATAGTGTAGTAGATAATGATCATTTCTCTACTGATCCCTCATATCCGAAAGGATCTCCTACCCTATTATGTGTAGCCCGTTTTGCTGAAGAAAAAAATTTAAGATTTCTGATCAAAGCTTTCAAATCCTCTTCTCTATCTGAAGGTTGGAAATTAAAAATAGTGGGCGGTGGTCCTTTAAAAGAAACTCTTCAGCAGGAAATAAATGAATTTGAACAGATTGAGTTATGCGATTGGTTAACTTACGATCAATTACCTGAATTATATGCTTCGAGTCACGCTTTTATCTTACCCAGCTCTTTCGAACCCTGGGGATTGGTAATCAACGAAGCAATGGCAGCAGGCAAACCAGTATTATTAAGTACCGAAACAGGAGCTTTACCCGATTTATTGGAAGAAAATAAAAATGGTTGGAGTTTTAATCCTAACGATGATTCAGAGCTAATAGAATCTCTTGACAAACTTGCTGAATCATCACCAGAACAACTGATTAAAATGGGAACAAATTCCCAAAATATTATAGATAATTATTCGTGTCAAACATGGGCACAGAAAATAGTAGAATGGATTAAGTAGGTTTTAGGATATAGGTTTTAGGATAAAAGAAAATTATTTTTCTAATTCCGATAGCCTAAACCCTAAGTTCAAAATTCTAAGCCCTAAATACTAAAAAATGCAACACTCTGATATAATAGTAATAGGAGCCGGTGTTTCCGGCTTAGCTTCCTCTCGTTTAGCTCAAGAAAAAGGATATAGCGTTACTGTGCTTGAGAAAAGTCACAAACCCGGAGGTTTAATTAAATGCGATCGCGTTGATGGACATTTATTTCACCGCGTTGGAGGTCATGTTTTCAATACCAAAGTACCAGAAGTGGCCAGCTGGTTCTGGAATTTTTTTAATAAAGAAGAAGAATTCATTTCGGCAACACGAAAAGCAGGAATTAACTTTCAGAATAAGATAATCGGTTATCCCATTGAGAACTACCTTTATCAGTTAGATAATACAACTACTGAAAAGATAATTAACGAACTGTTAGATCTTGATAAAACAGGAAGTAAAGCTCCAACTGAGTACAATAACTTTGAAACTTTTTTAAAAGGTAATTTCGGACCTACCCTATTTGAATTGTACTTTAAACCATATAATCATAAAATCTGGAAAACAGATTTAAGTAAAGTAGCATTACCCTGGCTGGATGGTAAACTACCCATGCCACGTTATCGCGAAACTATACTAAGCAATATTTTGCGTAAAGAAGAAGGTAATATGGTTCACAGTAACTTCTTTTACCCGGAAAATAACGGTTCTCAGTTCATTGCTGATCGTTTGGCAGAAGGATTAAGTATACAATATCAAACTCCGGTTGAGAGTATTACTCGTAAAGGTGATTGTTGGGAAGTAAATGGGGCTTATACTGCTGATAAAATTATCTATACTGTTGATATTCGACAGTTACATATACTTTTAAAAGACATTGATAACGAAACCAAGGAAGCATGTCTAAAGGTAAAAGAACTTCAATCCAATGGCACAAGCAATGTATTATGTACGATTGATTCAAATGATTACTCATGGATGTATTTACCTGAAGCTACGATTCCTGCACATCGTATGATTTTCACTGGAAACTTCAGTCATACCAATACCCCTATGGATGGATCTTCCTCATGTACCATTGAGTTTTCGGGACATACCTCATATGAGGATATGAAAGTGGCAATCAAGAAACTACCTTATAACCCGAAAATCATTGATCAAAATTACGAACCCAACTCTTATGTAATTCAACAAAACGGAGACAGAGAGAAAATTGCGAATGTTAAAAATATTCTCTCAAATGATAACTTCTACCTGGTTGGTCGTTTTGCTGAATGGGAATACCATAACATGGATAAAGCAATTGAGAGTGCAATGAGAGTGAATGAGCTTATAGAATCTAAGTCATAGGGTTAGGGTTTCGTAAAAAATAATTCAACTATATAAAAACAATGTATGTTTTAGTGTTTAAAGATTTAATTATTTGGCAAAAAGTAGTAATACTGGCAAATGAATGTTTAAACATTACTGATTCAATAGAAAGACATTACCGTCTAGATCAGCAATTGGAATCATGTTCCTGTTCTGTTGCACAAAATATTACCTAGGATAAAGGGGGCTTATCGAATAAAATTTTCTTCATATAGCTCGTGGATGATTATATGAATGTATAACTGTGCATAATATCTTAAAATAAAGAAAAATGCTTACTTTAGTTGAACTGGAAGAACTCGAAGCTTTAAGAATGGAAATTCTTAAGATGATCGATGCACCAATCACATCCAAACGGCATTAATCAAAGTACCTAAAGCCTATAACCTAAATCCTGGATACTAAAACCTATTTTATGTTCCTACTCTCCCACTCCGGTAAACAACACAGTTATCATACTGCCAAAAGCCTATTTGATCTGGGGCTATTGGATACTTATTATACCAGCAGTTATATTACCAATCATTTATTGCAGATAGAGATTGAAAAACGTAATAATACCTACTGGAGTCGCAGATTTATTAAAGGATTACCTGGTAATAAAGTCAATGCAAACTGGCGTTTCGAGATGAAGGAAATGGCTTTGCGTACTATACAGGGTAAAAGTCCGGCTGTTCAGGAAGCGGTTTATGCTCGCGATATTAATTTCGACAAGTATGTCTCCAGACAATTAATTAAGAAATCAAAGTCTAATAAAGAATTACAATTCTGGGGGTTTCAGGGAAGTTGTTATGAAACGCTCAAAGCAGCAAAATCAGAAAATATTACATCGTATTGCGAATTAGCGACAGCACATGTTACTGCTGCCAAACGGATTTTGGGAGAAGAAGCTTTATTACACAAAGAATGGGCGCATACCATCGACAACCTGGTTTTTCCGGCTTACTATGAGAAACGACTGGAAGAAGAACCACACATGGCATCAAAAGCTATAGCAGCATCTACTTTTACTGAAAGGACTTTATTGGAAGCCGGCATTCAGAAAGAAAATATTATCTGTCTTCCTCTAGGTTTTGATTTGGATTATATTCCTTATAGCGAAAAACAGCAGTCGGATATCGAGAAACGACCTTTAAAACTATTGTATGCAGGTACAGTAACCCAACGAAAAGGCATTAAATACCTATTGGAAGCATTAAAGGAAATTAATAGTACGGATATTGAATTACATATCGTAGGTGGAATACAAGGTAGTGATGAGGTGTTAAACCATTACAAAGGACTTTTTCATTATCATCCACCTGTATCGCAAAATGAATTATTTCAAATGTATGATCAATTCGATGCCTTGGTTCTTCCAACCATATTTGAAGGATTCGGATTGGTTATTGTGGAAGCTATGGCAGCAGGTTTACCTGTAATTACCACTCCTCACTCCATAGGTCCAGAGTTAATTACCGATTCTGAAAATGGATATATTGTACCGATAAGGGATATTGAATCGTTAAAATCAGCAATTATTCAATTACGCAACAGCAGCGAAGAGCAATATCTTACAATGCGAATTAAAGCCCGTGAGTCTGCCACTGCATACTCATGGGAAAATTATACCAAACGCATGGACTCAGTGTTAAAAATCAACTCTCAGACTTAATTATTTAATATAATTATACTGGTTATCAGCTATAATTACAAAAATAAAGTGTGATGCACCCAAACCTTGTAAGCGGACAATACTATCACATATATAACAGAGTAATAAATAGTTGTATTTTATTTAAAGACGAAACCAATTACAAATATTTTCTTTCCCTATATAATAAATATATAAATCCTGTAGCATATACATATGCATGGGTTCTGATGCCGAATCACTTTCATTTTTTAATTCAAATTAAGGAAGATATTATATATAAATTTAACAACTCCGACAGGTCTGCCGACACTGTCGGGTTACGCAATAATAAATGGGAAACAATTACTAAACCTGACAGTGTTGAAAACCTGTGAGCGTTAAAAATTCCTAATCCGACTTCCCATTTTTCACACTTATTCAATTCATATGCAAAATACTTTAATAAATATAATCAGAGACACGGAGCCTTATTTGAAAGACCCTTCAAAAGAAAATTAATAGCCTCAGAAGAATATCTAAAACACACAATTATTTATATAAATAACAATCCGGTTCACCATTCATTCGTCAATAACGCCAATGAATACTCATGGAGTAGTTATTCAACGTGTCTTTCAAATAAAGAAACAAATCTAAGCCGTGAAGTGGTAATAAATTTATTTGATGATAAGGAAAACTTCATACATTGTCATCGGTCGATAACGAATTTTAATGAGAATCTTTTTTCTGAATAATAAAATTTGCTGCAAACAGACATGAGAATCATCAACATCATCGATAATTTCACCAAGGTTAATTTTGGTATATGGAATGCTGCTATTTCAACCGCTTCTATACTGCAGGAAAAATATAATATAGAATCTGAGCTATGGTATCCCCAAACAGATGCATCTGCTACTTTAGATAATGTAGTTTTAGTTCCTTTGAGTGATTTATCCATTGCCACTATTGGACAAATGATAGCCTCACGCAAGCTCGATCCCAAAGATTGTATTATCATAACACACGGTTGCTGGCAATATGCTACTCGTTGGGGAGCTGAATTTAAAAAGAAAGGTTATAAATGGATGTATGTACCACATGGTATGCTTGAACCATGGAGCGTGCAACAAAAAAAATGGAAGAAAAAGATCTATTACAGTCTGGTTGAACATCGCCTATCTAAAAAGGCTGATATTATTAGAGCTGTTGGATCTCCAGAACTTAAAAACCTGATTAAACACTATCATCAAACCATATTAATTCCTAATGGAATTGAAGAAACCAATTTCGACGTAAAAACTTTAACTAAACCAACTTGTTTTTTATTTATGGCACGCTTACACCATAAAAAAGGCATACTGCCATTGATACAAGCTTGGATAGATTCAAAATTACACAATAATAATAACTACCAATTAAACATTGCCGGCCCTGATGATGGAGAAAAGGATAATATGCTCTCTTTAATCAAAGAAAATAACTCAAAGAATATACATTATAAAGGCGCAGTATATGGCAAGGAAAAAGAAGAATTATTATATAACTCACACTTCTATATTCTTCCATCTCAAAGTGAAGGTTTTCCTACATCAGTATTAGAAGCCATGCAATATGGATTAATTCCGATTATAACTGAAGGTTGTAATTTTCCTGAAGCACTTGAAAACAATAAAGCTATTCAGATAAGTACAAATAAATCTTCTATCATGCAAGGTTTACAAAAAGCAATTGAGTTAAACGATAGTGATTATAAGCAACTGAGTCAGGAGGCTAATCATTATATCAATCAAAATTATTCTTTACAAAAAATAGCCGATCAGCAAGTCGCACTTTTCAATCAATTGCTTTCCATATAGGCTATTTATTTAACAAACAATCCTTATCTCCTTACATTTAGAAGTCGCTTTATATGAAGTTTTAATAAACACTCTTTTCTGTTTCCATTCCATTCACACATATACTCTTTCGAAGGAAACAACTCATACCACAATAATTGCAACTTATTACTCCATCCTGGCACACTAAAGATCTCCTTTACATTGGTAATTTTATACATTACCTTGTTTTCTCGTAATTTTACATACTTCTCTACCAAATGTGTATATTGTTCCTCATCATTATCTTTCAGTATACACTTTTGTTTTTCAACGCAAAGAAATAAGGATGCCATTTTTATCACATCCAAGATTTCCTTCCTTAAGGCTGACTTAAAACTGAGAACCTCTTGAACAAAATCTAACAGATTATTTTGTTTATTAAGCAATAAAGCAATATCTAAAAGCCACCCCAGACGTAAACCTTCATTTTTTACATTATAAGCCAAATGACAAATTAAATGATAGGCCATATATAAGTCATTTAATACAAGGATATTTTTCATTTGGTACATAATACTTTTCGTGTTATCGAAGCAAGCATTTGTATCCACATAAAATCTGTTTCCCAAGGCAAATAATCGTTGATGAATTTCAACCAACACACCGTTATAATTGACAGCTCTTACATGCGAATGAGCTTTCTCATGAATAACAGAACGAGGCGTATAGGCTTGTATTGCTCCTGCATTCTTAAGTAATTTTAATGCTTCCATCGCTTTACCTTCCGGCACTAGTATATCAATATCCCCCATTGGGCGCACCCCTTCATCATCATATAACGAGATAGCTAAAGCTATACCTTTTAATGCTACTATTGGGATATTATTTTGCTTAAACAATTCTTGTATTTCGAGAAATACCTTTAGTTTTTGTTGAAATTGAAGCGATATCTGGAAATAATTCCTTTTCCATAAATCAATGTGCTCTTCGCTAATCCCAACTATTTTTTCCCTTTTAACCTTAAGAAATATATTAGCCCCTAATCCATGCACGACAGCTAGTTGAACAAATGATGCTTCTAAAGCTTTCTCAAAAGAAACTACAATCTGACCACATAGATTTAAATGTATCAGAGACTCAATAGCCTCTTTTTCGATTTGCTTTGATTCACTCATTTCTTACAATTAAGCTAAACATATTAACATTAGCAAGCTCCTATAATATTGAGAAGCGATAAATGCCATCGTAAACTCTTACTCACAAATTGGAGATTATTGAGGTGCTACACGCATACCCTTCGTAGTTTATTCGATGGTCATTCGATATTCCTTCGGAGGTCGTTCGATGGTTATTCGATCTCTGTTTGATAGTTGTTCGATGCTCATTCGATTATAAGAATCAATCCTCAATCGAAGAATCATCAATGAGCATAAAATACGTATTCAAATTAATTACAGAAAATATAGGTTAGTAGTCAAATATTAATCCAAAATCTTTCAATTTTTTCCAGATCTATTCACCTCTTAGCCCATAATCTATTGACTATTATCCTATTCAGCTAACTCACTTCGGTGCTTTATTCTTTTCAATCTCTTAATAAAGCTTTTCTTTTTATGATACAATGCCCAGGATGGAATATAAGCAACTGTCATTCCCAATGAAAAAACAACAATCGTTAATTTAAGCACACCAATATTACGAAGACTGAACCCTAAAATTACAAATGCAATATTAACCGCACCAATTATTAGTGAGACCTGTAAATGAGTAAAGCCCAATGCCAGCATACGGTGATGGATATGGTTCTTATCTGCCATAAAGGGCGAATTACCTTGAGATACACGTAAAAAGAAAACTCTTACCGTATCAATAAAAGGTACTATTAAGATAGCCATGGCTACAGCAGGAGCACTGTTCATTTGATATTCGAGGTAATGACGGTGAACCATTCCATTCATTTCACTAAATCGAATAGCAACTATTGAAACCAAAAAACCAAGTACCAACGATCCGGTATCTCCCATGAATATTTTCTGACGTTTTGAAAAAATATTATAATAGGAAAAAGCCAATAACCCTCCAATTAAGGCTGCTGCTAATACCGGGATATGATATTCTCCATTAATAAAGAACCATACAGAAAAAGAGAAAAGAGAAATAATACCTGTTATAGCTGCTAACCCGTCTATTCCATCAATCAGATTAAATCCATTGACCAAAAATATAATCGTAAAAATGGTAAATACAGTCCCCCAAAAAGCATTGGGTTGAATACCAAAAAAACCATGAAAATCAGTTAATACCACATGTCCTAATCCAACAACAATAAGTGCAGCCAGAAGTTGTCCGCCCAATTTAACCATGGGGGCTGTTGCCAGTATATCATCCTTTATACCAATAGCAAAAATTATTACCAACGAAGAAGTCAGAAAAGGTATATGCGGAAATTGAAACCAATCAACAAATAATGAGTAGGTGAAAATAAAACCAATAAAAATAGCCATTCCACCTAAGGTTGGAATCTTCACTCTGTGCACTGTTCTTCGGTTAGGTTCATCAAAAAGATTTTTCATTTTAGCCACACGTAGTATGGTTGGTATTGATAGAAAAACCACAATAAATGATAAAAAGGTAGCAAAAGGTATTAAAAGCTGAATTGTCAATTCGTCCATAAAGCATTTTATATATCGTATCTGCAAAAATAGCAAGCTTTTTCTGTTTAATGAATAAAATATACGCAGAAAAGAAGCCTTTGTTATCAGTTTATATCAAAGATGTAATATCTATAATGCTTGAAGCAATTTAATCAATATGTTAGCCATTTCAATATTTTAATTATTTGCTTCCTTTACCTCCTCCTCGATTCTTAATGAATAGCACTTATAAGTCCACTTTTTGTTCTTTAGAGAAGAATATTTCATAATTAAAATATGTTATTATAAAACTATAATTATCAACCTCTATGAAAGAACATAAAATCATTTGAATCTTATGGCTTAAGCATAAAAGAGCTATGCTTTGCTTTATTTTATTTAGAAAAGCTTATTTTTGATTTCTAATATTCAAAATCAACAGACACGAAATTGATGCAGCTTTTTATTTCCAGAATTAAAAATACAATCAGTTCTCCATACCTATATGGAATTCTACTATCAGCCATATTATTTAGCTGTATTCCACAAAAAGAAATTGTATTACTTCAGGACAAAAGTTCTGATAAAAACTACAGTAATCCATACGCCGACATGGAAGGTATTACTGATAAGTATATGCTACAACCTAATGATTACCTTTTTATCAATGTATCTACTCCTGATGAAAAAATCTCAGAATTCTTTAACCAGAGTCGGAGTGGTAGTACCGGTGGTGGCCAGCAAAATCAAACCTTCTTCTATTATCAAATCGATGATAGTATGAATATTGACTTCCCTTATATAGGTAAAATTAACCTACTAGGCTGTAATGTTGTAAAAGGAAAAGAGCGTGTTAAACAGGCATTAAAACCTTTTTTAAAAGAATACAACCTTACTTTTAAATTGGCTACCAACACTTTTACAACTTTAGGTGAATTCAGAAGCCAGGGAGTTCATAGCATGACTAAAGAGCAAATAACCATATTTGAAGCTGTAGCTATAGCAGGAGGAATAACCCCATACGGAAAACAGAAAAAGTTGCAATTACTCCGACAATTACCTGACGGTCCGGTAACCTACACCATTGATTTAACTGATAAAAATATTGTTAATTCTGAATATTATTATATCTATCCCAACGATATGTTATATGTGCGACCAATGCGAGCCAAACAATTTGGCATAGGTGAGTCCTTTTCTCTTGGTATTATCACCGGATTACTTGCACTATATTTAACACTTGATTCACTAATAAAATAATAAAGAGTGGCACAGAATCAACCGAATAACAATCAATCAACGGGATTTAGTTTCGACACCAAACGCTTCTTATTCGACTTATTACATTTCTGGTGGTTGTTTGCTATTACAATTCCAATATGCTTAACGATTGTTTTTTTCATTCATCGTTATACTCTTCCAACATACAGAGCATCTATTTCTTTACTGATAGAAGAAAGAGGTGACAAGATGCCCAATAGTAATATGATGGAAGGCTTTGGTCTTACACCAGGTCAACAAAACATGGAAAATCAAATGGCCATTCTTACCTCATGGGATGTAATAAAAGAAACGGTTGATCAACTGGATTTTCATTTAAGTTATTTTATTCAGGGCAGGATGAAACACACTGAGGTTTATCATGATGAACCTTTTAAAGTCGAATTTGACTCGTTGCACCAACAGATCCTCAATACTCCTATTTACCTTGAGTTCATCAATAAAAAAGAATACAGAATAAAGGTTCATACCGAAAATGCAGGTTCATATTTATATAAAGATAACAGAAATGGATCGGGTACCGGACCAATCAACTTTGAACAAACCTTCCATTTTGGAGAAGTAGTTAATTTACCTTGGGCACGTTTTAAAATTGAAAATTATAGAGGAACCAGCTCTTCTAATCAGGAGATGTATTTTATTTTTAATCACCCTTTAAATATTGCATCCCGATATAAATCAACACTTAGAACATTCAGAGCAAACGAAAGCTCATCTATTATACGTGTTTCAGTAACAGGAAAAAACAATCTTAAAAATACTATTTTTCTAAATCAGCTTGCAAAAGTTTTTATTCAAAATAATCTGGAGCAAAAAAATCAGATTGCTACCAATACTATCAAATTTATTGAAGATCAATTGGGAGTTATTTCAGACTCATTATACCTTACCGGCTCTGAATTAAGTCAATTCAGAACAGATAACCGCATCCAAAGTGTTTCTGTTAAAGCTCAATATTTATTCAGTGGATTACAGGAAATTGAGCAAAAAATGGCTCAAATAGAAATTACCCGCAGATATTATAACTATTTAAAAAACTACTTTTCAAACGGATTCGCTGAAGGAGAGATTATTGCACCGGCACAATATGAGATAGATAATGATATACTATCGGAGCAAATACGCCAAATTGTTGAACTCAATACCCAACGTTTGGGAATGCGCAGTTCGTTTAGTGAAGATTTAAACCTGGCTAACAGAGAGTTGGAAGGACAAATAAAAGTAGCCACTGAAACCCTTTTAAAATCTATTAACAGCCAATTGGATGTTATTAATGAAACAGTCAGTAGACTAGAAGCACAAAAAAATGAAAATGAGAAAGAATTATACGGATTACCCGAAACAGAAAGAAAATTACTAGGAATAGAGCGTAAATTTCAGTTAAGTAACGAGGTGTATACTTTTCTACTTCGCAAACGATCGGAATCTCAAATACAAAAAGCTTCCAACACTCCTGATCATAAGGTTTTAGAAGCTGCCCAAAGCAATGGAATCATTGCACCTAATACAAGTGGAAATTATAAAAACAGTCTCTTAATAGGCTTATTCCTACCTCTTGCCTTTGTTGGACTTCGTCAGGTATTAAATAATAAAATCCTGGATGAAGACGATGTTACCAAATTAACTAATAAACCAATTATTGGCCAGATATTGCACAATTCGAAAGAAGAAAGCAACGTTGTACAACATCATCCAAAATCGGTAATTACAGAAAGTTTCAGGAGAGTCAGAACCCGTCTTGATTTTCTTACACAAGGTATTGAATGTCCAATTGTAAGTGTTACCTCATCTATTCCTGGTGAAGGCAAAACATTTTGTGCACTCAATATTGCTGCAGCTTTAGCCATCAGTGGTAAAAAAACAGTGATTCTGGGATTTGACCTTCGCAAACCGGGCTTAAACAAATTGGTTGAAACCAAAGGAATGACGGGCCTTTCTAACTATTTAATTGGTAAGGCAACGTACGATGAAATTAAAGTACCTCATCAACAAGATAACTTAACTGTCATCCCTTCGGGAGATATTCCTCCTAATCCTTCGGAATTGATAAGTTCTCCCAAAACAGAAGTTTTATTTAAAAAGTTGAAGGAAGAGTTTGATTTTATAATTATTGATACACCACCAATGGGAATTGTATCCGATCCATTTTTATTGGCGCGTCATGCCGATTCTTTAATCTTTTTGGTAAGACAAAATCACTCTATCAAAAAAATTACAGAGCAAACTCTTCGTAATGTATCAGAAGAAGGGATTAAGAATGTTGGTATCCTTTTAAATGATCTTAATATAAGAAAAGGTTATGGTTATGGATACAATTATCGTTACAATTATGGATATCGATATTCTTATGGACATGGGTATTATGAAGAATAAAAACACTTTATCCTAATCAACTCTAGCTCCTCTAACTTCTCCTCGATTACTATCGAGGAGCTAATTATTTTGAATTTCTAAATTTATTTTACCGTATTCCTACTGTAAGTATTTATAGCTGATGACTTAATGTTAAGGAACTTATCAATAAGAATTGATGAGACAATTTTCCCTTCGTTAGGAAACGAAGAGAAGCATAAAGTAATTCTACTACCTCCTCGACCTACTCCTCGATTCCTATCGAGGAGCTAATTGTTTTGAATTTCTTAATTCATTTTATCATATTCCTACTGTAAGTATTTATAGCTTATTACTTAATATTAAGGAACTTTATCAATTAGAATTGATGAGACAATTTTCCCTTTGTTAGGAAACGAAGGGGGAGGTTTTGCGTTTTCAATTCATATACACTCTACATCCAATAACCCTTTACCTCCTGAGTAATTGACGGCACTACTATAAGGATAATCTTCAGGATTCAAGACCCATCCAGCTTTTACAGGGTTATTATGGATATAGTTTAACCGTTGATTAAGCTTAGTATTGCTATCCATCAGAACAGGATGACTTTTGTCTTGCCAGAATCTGTACTTTCTAATTCTATTATCATATTTACCTGCATATTGAAAACGATACAGCATCCATTCTCTTCGACTTTCCTTACCCTCTTCAATCAGCTTTAAAAGTTTCTTAGCAGTAAATTGCTTAAAATCTCGAATAAGATCACTTAGTTGTTGAGGATATTCAGTTTTACAAATCATATGCAAATGATTTGTCATTAGTACCCATGCAAAGATTCTTAACTCTTTATTATCCTGACAAAATCTCAAAGAATCTACAATCAAATCTTTATACTTAAGCCTTGTAAAAACATCAATCCAATCAGTTATAGTAAATGTAACAAAGTATGTAGCATGTTGATCTCCTATTAAATAGTTTTCTGAAGACATTTTATTATTAAATTTATCATACTTAACTCAATTTTTCAACTCCTGCTCCTCGATTCCTATCGAGGAGCTAATTGTTTTGAATTTCTTAATTCATTTTATCATATTCCTACTGTAAATATTTGCAGCTTATTACTGATTTTATTGAACTTTATCAATAAGAATTGATGAGACTATTTTCCCTTCGTTAGGAAACGAAGGGAAGCATTAATTTCTTAATTCATTTTTACGTATTCCTACTGTAAGTATTTATAGCTTATGACTTAATGTTATTGAACCTTATCAATAGGAATGGATGAGACAAATTTCCCTTCGTTAGGAAATGAAGAGAAGCATAAATTTCTTAATTCATTTTTACGTATTCCTACTGCAAGTATTTATAGCTTATTACTGATGTTATTGAACTTTATCAATAGGAATTGATGAGACTATTTTCCCTTCGTTAGGAAATGAAGAGAAGCATAAATTTCTTAATTCATTTTTACGTATTCCTACTGCAAGTATTTATAGCTTATTACTGATGTTATTGAACTTTATCAATAAGAATTGATAAAAAAAATTTCCCTTCGTTAGGAAACGAAGGGAAGCATAAATAAAGCTGATAAAAAGATGATTATCAATAAATATTGATAACGCAGCTCAACCATTATTAAAAATGAAGGCCAGTTCTTATACAAACGGCATAAGATTTGGTATTATAATAGTTTAGAATTAAATTAACATAAACATTTTAGCGATGAAATATTTACCACTTCTATCCTTTTTTCTAATACTAGTATCTTGCCAAACCGCAAAGAAACCAATCAATGCTCCAGAATTAAGTACTTACGATATAAAAACATATTACGTAGCTCCTGTAAAAGTCTCATGTACTGGTGTTGCTCCGACTTCTTGCTTATTGGTTAAATCAAAAATGGAGAGCCCATGGAAGTATTTTTATGGAAATATTGAAGGTTTTAATCATCAATTTGGTCAAACATATATTATCAAGGTAAAGGAAACTAATATTGAGAATCCACCTGCTGATGCTTCTTCTATAAAATACGAGTTAGTGGATATAACAGAACAACGAGCAACAGAGCAACAAATAACCCATCTTTATGATATATACAGTATCATAAGCATTAATAACAAACAGGTACCTAAAGGAATTTACCAAACACTTGAGATTAATACAACTGAAATGACCTTTATGGGGCAAGCGGCTTGCAATCATTACAATGGTAAACTAAAAGCAACAACAGGATGGAACGGAATTAATTTTGTACAGATGATTAATACAGAGATGTATTGCAATAATCAAAAAACAGAAGATGAATACCTTAAAACATTACAATCAGTAACTTCGTATTATAAATTTAATAATACCTTACTGCTGCTTAATGGTAATGAGGTGGTGATTGAGGCCCGACATATAGATTAAACATTACCCCTTCGTTAGGAAACGAAGGGGAGTAATATCATTATAAACATCAAGGAAACTTCGGAAACTGCTGAAAATCTGGATCTCTCTTTTCAAGAAAAGCCTTACGTCCTTCCTGTGCTTCTTCCATAAGGTAAAACATTAAAGTGGCATCACCCGCCATTTCCATAATACCAGTTTGACCGTCCAGTTCAGCATTTAATCCACGTTTTATCATACGTAAAGCCATCGGACTGCGTTCCAGCATAATTTTACACCATTCAATGGTAGCTTCTTCCAACTGATCGAAAGGAACTACACGGTTTACCAAGCCCATATCTTCAGCTTCTTTTGCTGAATATTGCTTGCATAAAAACCATATCTCACGTGCCTTTTTCTGCCCCACGTGACGAGCCAGATAAGATGATCCAAAACCACCATCGAAACTACCCACTTTAGGTCCGGACTGACCAAAAATAGCATTTTCTGAAGCTATGGTTAAATCACATACCACATGCAAAACATGACCTCCACCAATAGCGTATCCGTTTACCATAGCCACCACTGGTTTAGGCATGGAACGAATCCGCTTATGCAAATCCAATACGTTCAAACGAGGCACCCCGGCATCATCAATGTAACCGCCATATCCTTTTACGTTCTGATCTCCACCTGAACAAAAGGCCTTGTCACCTGCTCCGGTTAGAATAATGACACCTACATCCTGACGTTCACGACATGTGTCAAAAGCCTCAATCAGTTCATTAACTGTCTTAGGGCGAAAAGCATTGTATACCCTTGGACGATTAATCGTTATCTTGGCAATACCTTCGGAAAATTCAAATTTAATATCTTCATACTCCTTAACAGAAGTCCAGCTTACTGCGCTCATAATTCTTCTTTTAAGCGTTTAAAATATGATCTTAACACACTGGCACTTTCTTTGTCAGGTGTTTTTACTTCTAAAATAATTGCTTTATCACTATCTGCAAAAAGTTGATCCAATCCCAATTCAAGACTTTCTTCATCTGATGCAAAGAGATAATTTAATCCATACATTTCGGCCAATGGCTTCACATTTAAGGAGTGTTTGGCCTCGAAAAATGTTTCCAATTCATCGGTATCTGATGGACCCGGGATAAAACGGAAGATTCCTCCTCCTCCATTATTAAAAACCAAAATCCTCAGATTTGGTTGTAGTTGATTATTCCACAAGCCATTACTATCGTATAAAAATGAAAGATCACCACTAATCAGTAAAGTTGGTTTTTGGCTGATAAACGATGCTCCTACAGCTGTACTTGTACATCCATCAATACCACTGGTACCACGATTACAAAAAGATTCGTATTTCTGAAATCCTTCAAACAACTGCGCATAACGGATAGCTGAGCTATTACCCCACTGCAACATATACTCTTTTGGTAACTTCTGTTCCAGCTTTTCAAATACTTTTAAATCACTCCAGGGAGCATTATCTAAATACTCGGCATGATGCTTTTCTGATCTTTCTCGTCGATTAAGCCAAGTTGTTCTAAAACGACTTTTCTTCGATTCCAATACAGGTAATAACTGCTGAAAGAAATCGAGTGGCTCAGCTTCAATACTTGCAGTTAACTGCTTATATGTATCCAAATGACGATTCACTGAACTTAGATGCCAATGGTATTTGGCAGGATAACTGCGTAAAAACTTTTTCACCATCTTTGATACAACAGCACCATCCATGGTAATTAATAGGCTTGGCTTATAAAAGTATATTTCCTCCTCTGTAATGGTTGAAACAACCTTATCTATTCCACCTATAATTTGTGAACCTTGAATATTGGAACCCACTTCAGTTAAAATAACCACCTGTTCAAAACCAGATAACTGGTTTAACAACTCATGTAATTGCGATGATGGAAACAATGATCCAACCAATATCAGAATACTGTCTGATTGATTCCAGACTGCGGATAACTCTTTTACCTGAGAATCTGACAATCGATATTCTGCCGGATATTGATGAATAGTTCTGATTTTATCTTCGGGATGTACTGTTTTTCCATACAAGGGTTCGCGCAAAGGCATATTAATATGCACCGGACCAGGTTTCCGATTCATACAATTATAGAATGCTTCACTTACCAAACGCTTCACATACCAATCATTTTCTTCAAGATAGGTAGGTATATTACACGAATACTTCACCACATTATCTAGGGCTCCGACCTGACGAATGGTTTGACCATCACCTTGATCAATCCACTCCATTGGTCTATCGGCACTAATTACCATCAAAGGAATATTCTGATAAAACGCTTCGGAAAGAGCCGGAGCATAATTCAATAAAGCCGAGCCACTAGTACAAACCAATGCAACCGGCTTACGTGTTTGCTGAGCTATCCCCAAGGCAAAAAAACCTGCACTACGCTCATCAACCACACTATAACAATTAAATTCTGGATGTGCAGCAAAAGTAATCGTCAACGGTGCATTTCTCGAACCGGGTGAAATTACTACTTCCTTCAATCCTTCTGCCAAACATATATCAACTAAAGTTTTAACAACTTTTTTCTCGGAAACCGATTTATTCATATCCCTGCAAATTAGCTACATTTTTCATTACCGACAAAAGAGTTTGAGCCTTCAACTCTGTTTCATCCCACTCTTTATTTACTTCGCTCCCCAGCGTTAATCCCCCACCTATAAATAAAGCAGCTTTCGACCGGGTTACTTTCATACAACGAATATTTACAAAAAACGAAAAATCTCCATTATCAACCGGCCCCAGAAATCCAGCATAGTACTCTCTTCTGTTTGATTCTGTTTTTGAAATAACATCAAAAGCCAGTTCTTTTGGCATCCCACAAACAGCAGGGGTTGGATGAAGCTGAGATAATAATTCTGTCACCTCTCCATTTAAATTATTTAACTTAAAATGAAAATCTGTTTTTAAATGACAAACCTGCCCTGCTTTTATTGTATAAGGACCTTTTTTTGAGTAATTAGTAATGTAGTTACGCATTAACACCTCTTCCATATATGCAGTAACCAATCCTTGCTCATCCAATTCCTTATGCCCCCATTCTGCATCATCCTTACTAGGTAGTGTTCCGGCCAAAGATACGGTGTGCAAACATTCCTGCTCCTTCTTTAATAAAAGCTCAGGACCAGCGCCTATCCAAACACCCGTTTCGGGAGTAACCAGCGCATAAACAAAGGCATGTTCATATAAACTACTTAACTCGTTAAATAGAGGAATGATACTGGTGGCATCAATACGATCAGCTAATTTAATTTTAGACAAAATTACTTTATTCAGGCTTCCGGCAGATAAAGCATCATACATCTTATTAAATTGCTGACGATACTCTTCAAACTGAGTAGCCAGAACATTATCTTCTTGTAAATACTTTTTAAATAGAGGTATCAGTAAATTTGTAATGTCATCATCAAACTCACCTTCTAAGACATCCTTAAATTGCTGATCAACCTTAACAATTGGAAATTTTTTAGATTGAAAAGGATGAATGATAAAGCTTGTATCTGACAATAATTCATTATTTAAATCAGTCAAATATTTAGCATTCCCAACATGCAAAATTTTCTTCTTCTTAAAGGGAAGTCTGTATAAGACAACAGAATCACTTCCTTCTTCCAATACCGTTTTTAATTGATCTGTAATATGCGTTGTATTCACTATAAATTTTGTAAAGAACAAAGATAATAATTTACCGTGCATTGCCGGCACATCAAACCATAGGCAAAGTTAATAAAATGCGCATTTTCAGTGGTCAATCATCATTTTATGGTGATTAATTGAATATTTTCTTACACTAACGAAACCTACAAACTTTTTTCATGTATAACATCATACACTCAAACTAGTTATTATGACACATTATTACCTAAACGTAATAACCAAATTAACCTATTTTCTTGTTGCTGCCTTCTTTTTACTATCAAGCCCTGCACGCGCTCAAGATCCAACAAAGGAATGTATAAATTGTTTTTCAACCGAGCTACTAGCGCTTGAAGCCGATGAAGCCTGCACCACCATACAAATGCAGATAAGTGCTTCGAATTGCAATTATGCATTATCTCATTTAACCATTGAAGTACCTTGCGGAACAGTTAGTTCGGCAAGTAACTCTATGGGATGGCCAATGGAAATTAATTCCAAAGATCCGACAACTGGTATCTGGGGGCTCAAAATAGATGATATTAATGATTTTGGTGAAGATGGCGATTCTTCATCTTTCACTATCGAATACACTATTTGCTACAGCGATGCAGAGTGTAAAAACATTATTGAAGAAGGCTTTGATATTGCCTACAAAGCTTCGACCTGTGTATTTACAGACCAAGTTGAACCTGAACAAAGTGATCTGGAGGCTTATCTTACACCTGAGGACATTCTCTGCTATGGGAGTAATAGTGGTCAAATAATAACAACTATTACAGAAGGTAAAGAACCCTTTTCTTTTCAATGGAATAATGGCTCTACCAGCAAAGATTTGATTGATGTTGCAGCAGGAACTTATGAAGTGACAATTACCGATGCTAATGATAAAAGCTTAACATTAACGGCTATTATCAATCAGCCTGAAGACATAACCACACAAGCCAATGTTCAAAATACAAATTGCGGACAAAGTGATGGTTACATAGAAGTTAGCGTTACTGGAGGTACAGAACCATATACCTACAAATGGAATAATGGGGCAACCAATTCTTCTATTACTAATTTGGAAGAGGGACAATACACACTTACTATAACAGATGCAAATGATTGCGCAAAAACGTTCTCTTACAATATATACAGTACAACATCGTTACGAGCAACCATAACTACCTCTACCCTTCAATGCCATGAAGAAGGAGAAGGTAGTTTAACTGTAACACCTAACGGTGGAATAGACCCATATACCTATCTTTGGGACAATGGTGATACAACGGCAACAGCAAACAATTTGAATAGCGGAATGCATACAGTAGTTATTACAGATGCAGCAGGATGTAGCATCGAAAAAACGTCATATGTTATCATCAGCAAACTTAATGCTACCGCAGTAATAAATAATCCAGCATGTAACGGAGAAGCCAACGGGTCAGCAACCATCACTGTGATTAATGGTACCGAACCTTATGATATAGTTTGGAATACCGGTTCAACAGAAACTACCATTACTGATTTAGGAGCTGGATGGTACTGGGCTGATATTACAGATGCAAATGGATGTACATATCGAAAATATGTAAACATTACAGAACCTTCAGAAATTAATTTATCTGCATCGTTTACAAGAACATCATGTAATGAAAATGATTCGAATATTGTAATTAATCTTCATGCATCCGGAGGAACTGCTCCCTACTCCTTCTACTATGAGGAAAATGAAATTGATGACAGTATAACTATAACCACAACTGGAGATTACGAATTTACAGTAATTGATTCCAAAGGATGTGAAAAAACTGAGACAATAATAGTTAATCGCCCTGAAACAGGTTTAAACACATCCATCAGAATCACTCAACCAAACTGTATCAGCGATTATGGAACAGCGGTTATTACAGTTGAAAATGGCGTTGCTCCTTACACTGCCTCCTGGTCTGACGGCTCTGATGCTATGACCAGAAATGACCTGACAGACGGTAATTATCAGGTTATAATAACAGATGCAGTTGGATGTACTTCGCAACATAGTGTTTCAATAACTTCGGTTGAAATTGCTAATGCTGAAATAATAACTCCGGATGTGATGCCAGATTGCTCATCATCAAACCACAATCTGTTTGCATTTACCAATAATGCTACCTCCTTTGAATGGACTATTACTAATTCAGAATCAGGATGGAATATAGACAATGAGCAAGTCGATCAGATTACCTATACCGCTGGAGATGGCACTGCCTGGGTTAAACTATCAGTAACCAGTTCTAGCAATTGCATGGCCAGCGATTCAATTTTACTTTCATGTATTGCCAATGATGTGGATCTACCAGAAGATTCTATCACAGATGGTGATAAAAACTGCGATCCATGTTATACAATTACTCCAACCAATGTTGAAAAAATTGATGACAATTGCTATCAATACTCATTAACCGTTCATACCGACGGCACATGTAGTTATGAATTATCGCATATGACCTTTGAAATTGAAGGTGGATATGTAAAATCAATTTATAATTCAAAAGCTTGGAAAGTCGAAGCCAATTCAACAGATCCAACAACAGGCTTATATGGATTCAAAATTGATGACATCAGCAACTTTGGTAAAAGTAGTGATCAATTTAATGTGGAATTCACTGTATGTTACGATGATGAACCACAAAATACTTTTGCAATAGCCTACAAATCGGCGCAATGTGTAAGTAACGATCACGTAACATTCGACCTTTCTGCCTTCATTAATAATATTAATAGCTCCTCTTATCCAAATCCATTTACTGATGCAACTCAGATAAAGTTTACATCAGCACAAACAGGCAATGCTGAGTTGAATATTTACGATATCTATGGTAACTTTATAGATTGTATTTACAACGGACCGGTTGATGAAAATACTTATTACAATTTCGAATTCCGTCCAACCAATACTAATGAAGGTATATATTTCTATCGCTTAATTTGTGGTGATGAAATTGTACAAGGTAAATTAATGAAGATTCGCTAAGAATTATACTTCCCGATTTTAAGAAGAAAGGTTATCGTTTGATAACCTTTTTTTTGTTATATTTAATATTCAAATAAATAAGATACATTGAAGTCTAACCAAAAACACTTCTTAATGAAATTCAAATTATTATTATCACCATTATTATTTTTAGTTCCATTAATTACAGCTGCTCAGATTGACATAAAATATCAACAGCCATCAAGAGAGATAATGGAATTAGCAGATGTTCCTTTACCACCTTCTACCACAACCAACGACGATGCATCCATCGTGATTTTAATTTACCGAAATCAATATAAAAGTATTGGAGAGTTATCGGTTGCAGAGATGAAACTAGCCGGAATCCGTACCAATCCGTTGACCAATATGTCATCTCGCATTACTTTTTACAACAACTTGGAAGTAATCAAAAAAGGAAATAGTGAACCTCAAAAAGTTAAAGGTTTGCCAGATAATCCTCGTTTCTCAAACTTCAAATGGTCACCTGATCAAACCAAATTTTCATTTGCCAACACAACAGATGACGGTACCGAGCTGTGGTATTTAAACCTTGCTACATTGGAGGCTCACCGTCTTACTGCTCCGATTGTAAACGGTAACCTCGGCAACACACCGTATACCTGGTTAAAAGACAATTCGGGTTTATTGGTAAAAACACTTCCTGAAAATCGCCCGGCATTAATCGATAAAAGTAAAGCCATTCCAACCGGACCTGTAGTATCTGAAAACGATGGAAAGAAAGCACAAAACAGAACTTACCAGGATTTGCTTAAAGATAAAACCGACGAACAAAACTTTATTACTCTTGCCGAATCTGAGCTTAACATTATTGGTTTGGATGGTTCATCGAAAGAGTGGGCTCCCACAGCTATTTACGGTACTATTAGCTTATCTCCTGATGGGAACTACGTTTTTCTATCAGTTATAAAAAAGCCTTTCTCTTACCTTGTTCCCTATTACAGATTCAGCACCGAATATTTAATTTACAATAGTAAAGGAGAAAAAGTCACCTTACTAGAGAATGTTCCTTTAACAGAAGATCTTCCTCAAGGCTTTATGGCCGAACGAAAAGGCAAACGTAGCTTTGGTTGGAGGGCTGATAAACCAGCAACGATATACTGGGCAGAAGTATTGGACGATGGCGATCCTGAAAAGGAAATTGACTATCGTGACGAAGTTTTTGAATTAGCTGCACCTTTTACACAGGAGCCAACTTCATTGTTAAAAGTCAAAAATCGTTTCAATTCAATAACCTGGTGTAACGACCAGTTGGCTATAGCTTATGATTATTGGTGGAACACACGCAATACCAAAAGCTACATTTTCAATCCTTCAAACAATCAGCAACAACCAGAGGTACTTTTTGATCGCAATTATCAGGACAGATATAACGATCCTGGATCGTTTATCACTGTTAAAAACACATATAATCGCAATGTTTTATTGTATGATAAAGGAAGTGTGTATCTCGAAGGTGATGGATTCTCTGCTGAAGGTCAAAAGCCTTTTATTGACAGGATGAATCTGAAATCGAAAAAAACCGCAAGATTATTTCAAGCTAATAATAAGGATAAATTAGAAACCATCTCTAAAGCAATTGACATCAAGAAAGGGATTATTTTAACGCGCATACAATCACCAACTGAATATCCAAATTACTATTTACGCAATATTAAAACCAAAAAAGCGCCTGTTCCATTAACTCAATTCGAGAATCCGTTTAAGAGTCTTGCCGGAGTTCATAAAGAACAAATTAATTACACCCGGGAGGATAGCTTGTCACTATCCGGTACTTTGTATCTTCCGGCCAATTACGACTTCGAGAAGAAAGAACGTCTTCCTTTAATTATGTGGGCCTATCCTTATGAATTCAAGGATAAAAACAGTGCATCACAAGTTACAACATCACCCAATGAATTTATCTATCCATGGTATGGTTCACCTATATTCTGGGTAATGAAAGGATATGCTGTTCTGGACGATGCATCTTTTCCAATTGTTGGCGAAGGTGAATCAGAACCTAATGATACATTTATACCGCAATTGGTGAGCAATGCCAAAGCAGCCATCGATTATCTGGATAATCAGGGTTACATTGATCGAAAAAGAGTTGCCGTTGGAGGTCACTCATACGGTGCCTTTATGACAGCAAACCTTTTAAGCCATTGCGATTTGTTTGCAGCGGGTGTTGCACGAAGCGGAGCGTACAACCGCACTCTTACACCATTTGGATTTCAGAGTGAGGAGCGCAATTACTGGGAAGCACCCAATATTTACTACGAAATGTCGCCCTTTATGCATGCCGATCAAATGAAACATCCTTTATTATTGATTCATGGTAGAGAGGATAATAATTCCGGAACCTATACCATGCAAAGCGAGCGCTATTTTAATGCCTTAAAAGGATTAGGAGCCACTGTTCGATTAGTATTACTACCCTCTGAAAGTCATGGCTATCGAGCACGCGAATCGGTTCTTCATGTTCTTTGGGAACAAGACCAGTGGCTGGAGAAATATGTAAAGAATAAGAAATAAGCTTTGATGAGCATTTTCTAAGAATAAAAAATTCATCAGCTCCTGTAAAAAAAATCGCAAAGTACTTAAATATTTCTACCACAATTTAAGTGCTTTGCGTAACTTTAAAGGATTAACAGTAATCAGAAACCATTCTGACTAGCAAATCCTTTTGATATGAACGCAACATCGCATCTTCAGAAGTTGACTTACAAACAGGTTAAAGATCGCCATTACGACCTCGCTATTCTGCCATGGGGAGCAACTGAACCTCATAATCTTCATTTACCATACGGGACCGATAATCTGCAAGCCGAAGTTATTTTACAACAAAGTGTTGAAATAGCATCAGAAAAAGGAGCTTCTGTCCTCATTCTTCCAATCATTCCATTTGGCGTAAACACAGGACAGTCTGATTTACCCTATGTGATTAATATGATGCCCTCTACACAAGCTGCTATAATAAAGGATGTGGCTGAATCGGTTTTTAGCAGTAATATTGATAAGCTTCTTTTATTTAACGGGCATGGAGGCAATGATTTTAAAAGTATTATTCGCGAAACTGGAGCTCATTATCCAGATAAAATCATCTGTAGCTGTAATTGGTTTCAAGCCTTAAAACACAGCAATTATTTTTCGCACGAAGGAGAACATGCAGATGAACTGGAAACCAGTTTAATGATGTATTTATACCCCGAATTAGTTCTTCCGTTAGACGAAGCTGGGAACGGACAATTCAAAAAGTTCAGAGTATATGGTTTAAATGAAAAATGGGCCTGGGCCGAAAGAAAATGGACACAAGTTACAAACGACACAGGCATTGGAAATCCGCATTATTCATCCGCTGAAAAAGGCGAAAAATATTTTCTGGATGTTTGTTCTGTCTTATCTAAATTCATCTATCAATTGGCAACGACCAATAACAAAGATTTTTATGAGTATTAATTTCTATTTAAAAACAGCCATTACAGGTCGATGATCACTAATCATCTCCAAATAATCGGTATAACAAAACGAAGGTCGAATAGTAGTTACTGATTGATAAACATCAAACAATTCATTGGTTATTAAAATATGATCGAGATGACTACTGTAATAGCTTCCTGGATATGACCAATACTCCTCATCACCCATGGCTATTTGCATATCTGTAAACTGATAGTTATCAGCATCCTCAACAAAATTCCAAAACACGTTATCTGACGAATAATTTTCGCTGATATAATCATTACAATCTCCTAACACAATTACGGGTTCATCATCTAATTGCGTATCGATATAATTCTTTAATTTCTCAGCAGCATCTCTCCTTCTATCTTTATTAGAAGCACCACCACAGCATTTTAAATGATTATTAATCAAGTACACATCCAAGCCTGTTCCTTTATGATGAATCTTAATTTTAAAAGGTAATCGCGGAAAAGGAAGATAATCATCAGCTCCAAAAGAAAGTGCTTCAGTTTCACTTTCATAAAGTTCAACTTCTGAGGTTTTATACAGATAAGCTAAGGATTGTTTGCCAGAACTTTTAGGTGTAAATATTCCTTCCCAACCAGGTAATTCATCAGCCAATCGCAAAGTAACATATTCGCTACCGACCTCCTGCAAGGCCACCACATCGGCATCTAGCTGACCTATTAAACTGGCAATATATGGTATTCGAACCGAAACACTATATGGATGATCGGGTTGGGCATTAACCCGGAAATGTTCCAGATTGAAAGTTACCACTTCAAGTGATTCAGCACTGGTACTTCCAACACAATCACTAAAATCAACCGCCCACGATGTTCCTTCATCTTCTTTTTTACAAGAGGAAGAAACAACCAAAAAAAATACTGAAACAAAAGCAAAATATACCCTTAACTTCATAATTAAATCATTAGACCAATTGGTCGCAAAGATTTAATTATTAATCGACATATACAAATGGGAGTTATTACTCTTCTGACTCAAAAAACAGTTTATAAAACTTCATTCCACGTTCGCTATCAAAGCCCTTTTCGATATACTGACGTTTACCATGTACATATACATGAAAGTTTTTATCAAGTTTAAGCACCGATTTAAAATGTTTCTTTTCTGCTTTTACAGCATCCTTTGAAATATCAAAACTATCCTGCAAAGGCATATTTTTTTCACTCTGACAGAAGTTTTTATAATCCTGGAAAGCATCTACCACTTCGGGTTGACGAATTACTTCGCGTTCAAATTCGCGTTCATCAAAATTGGCATGCTTACCAAAATAGTCAATGGAACGATTTAGTAAATCAACCTGATCGGGACGCGACACATCATTATCTTCATTAAATACCTCGCCTACAAACCCTTTACACATTTGCAGATAGTTATTGGTAAAGTAATAATTATCTTCGCGTGATTTCAATCCTAAAAAGTCAGTTTTCCAAAAATGAGCCTCGTTACCTTTATTAATATTGTCAACCGAACAAACTTTGAATCCTAATTCTTTTTCGGTATTGAAAATCAAACAACCTTTATCCAGCTTTTTAATATTAATACCTTGTTGAGCATCTAATTCAAAACCTTGATTTTGAAGCATCACTTTAAGAAAAGTATCCTTATTTTCAGATTTAAAAATACCAAGTGCATCAACTATTTCACCATCAACCACCACATTACTGAACAACACCATATAAAACTCGCCACCTCTAATTTTTGGATGATTGGATTGTTCGAAAAGATGATTTCCAATAGCAACAGATACTTCGTGAAAAGTAGATGCATCGTTAAATACCTTATCACTCAAATTAAATACTAGATTGTTCTCCAATCCGTCTTCATGATCAAAATTGAAGTATAATTCTGTTTTAAATGGTTTGAAGAAATACTGTTTCAAAACATCCGAAACCACTTCTTCATCCTGCAAACGTGCCTCACTATTCGAAAAACGAATCTCTTCGCCCTCGGCTCTGCATCCTATATGGTGTACAACAATTTTGTTTATCTCTGTCTGAGTGAAATCAATCATCTGTAATAATTTTAGCAAACAAATATAATGCAATCCAAATAATTTTCGGAATAGAAAATGATATGCATAAAAAAGCAGTTGCTGAAAATATAGTCAACAACTGCTTAATATATTTATATCACGCCAATTAACTTACTTTACAATTAGAGGCATACCACGAAACTGAATGTGCATGTCCATCAATTAATTCTTTTAGCATTTTTCTATCATCCCATCGATTTTCGTAGTTGCAAGATTGATCTAATGCTTTAGAAAGCAGCAACCACTCCTCAACAATCGTTTGAGTTAATTGTCCTTCGAATTCTTTAAGAATACTGAAGCAACATTTTTCGATTAAATGGATTTTGGTTTCTTCGTTTAACAATGAAGCTTTTGTGGTATAAACGTGATCGGATATTTTGATGTATTCATCACTTTCCAATACTACATGTAATGATAGTTGCTTTGACATAACACCTCAGTTTTAGTTTGACAGTAAACAAATTACTAAATTTCCGATTCAAAGGGAAGATTGCAACGAATAAAATCTCTTATTTATCTATATTCTAAATAATTAGACCAATCTTTAACAATAAACGAACTAATTGTTAAATTTTAACTTAGTAAATAAATATGTGCTTTGTTAGCTCCTATCTTAATACCTACTCCGGTTGTCATCGCCACTTCCTTTGGAAATTGAATAGACCTTCCTCCATCCAATAATTCCTTTCCTTTAAAATAACTATGATGATCAGCTCCTACCATTTTAAATGCATGCTCTGGAATGACAACACGGCAATTATATTCATTACCTGTAAGATTTGCAATAAGCAACATCCATTGATGCTTATAAAAACGTAACCAAGCATATACTTTTTGCTCTTTAATCCCTCCTTTGTTATTATTGCACCACATTAAATCGTAAACCCCTCCCTCATACAATGGTAGATAATTGAGAATTAAATCATTTAGCTTTTTGTATCTCTGTAACAGCCACTGTTCATCTTCAGTTAGTAAGGCTTTACCTTTTATGGATTGATAATACCGCCTCAAACTATCAACTGCCCAATAGTCAAAAATAGTAGTACGTCCGTCAATACCACTAAAACCCTCATTATCCATACCTTTTTCACCAATTTCCTGGCCATTATAAATCATAACAGGGTTGGTTGAAAAAGCAGCTGTTAAAACCCAGGCTGGCCATGCTTTCCTTCCTTCTTTAATTATAAAATCTGATGCTAACCTCTGTTCATCATGATTTTCGAGAAAGAATAGCATATTGTTTGAGAACTTATCAATGGCTTGCCACGATTGTTGAATGGAATTAATACCTCCTTCATCTTTTAGTACCCCAATTACACTATCATAAAATCCCACTTTATCATACAAACAATCGAAACCACCTTCTATTAAATAAGATGGATATAATGATGGTTGATATATCTCAGCTACAAACACAACTTTAGGATATTGCTCTTTTACTTCTCGAATACACCATTGCCAAAATTCTACTGGTACCATTTCTGCCATATCGCATCTAAATCCATCTACTTCTTTAGCACACCAATACAACAGAACATCTTTCATTTTTAGCCAGGTATCCGGTATAGGTTCAAAATGCTTTTCTCTATCATTCTCAACATCTACTCCGTAATTCAATTTTACGGTTTCGTACCAGTCATTTATCGATGGTTCAGCTGAAAAGCAATCATTACCGGTTACCTTTGCGGGTTGTTCCATCCAAGGATCATCTGAATTAATGGGAGCAACAAACTTTTGATCAGGCAAATAATAGAAATTGTTATTAAAATCGAATTTTTTCGATTGATCATCATCTTCACCAAAATCAATTACACCTTCAGGCTTTGCATCTGAATAATAATGACGTGCTAAATGATTGGGAACAAAATCAATTAACACTTTCATTCCGGCATTATGAGTTCTAGCAACTAATGCTTCGAATTCTGTCATACGATTATTTACATCTTCAGCTAAATCGGGATCAACATCGTAATAGTCTTTAATAGCATAAGGGCTTCCAGCTAATCCTTTTACTACTTGTGAATTATCTTTATTTATTGAAAAAGAAGAGTAATCGGTGGCAGTAGCATGTTCTATAATACCCGTGTACCACATATGACTAATACCCAACCTTTTAAAATAAGCCAATACTTCATCATCAAAAGCATTGAACTTACCTGAGCCATTCTCCTGAATATTTCCGTTATTATTATTGTTGGAATTTAAATTACTAAATAAACGAGGTAATACTTGATATATAATAGCTTTGCCCATAAAAAATGTGTTTTGAGTTGGATTGGATTTAGATCTGAAAGGACAATGAAAAGATAGTTAATATTTAAATATAAGTAAAACCTGACAATCGAATTTATTGAGTTAAGAGATAAAAGTGTAATTTTAGCTTCAAACAACTACATAATGAAACTATTGAAAGGCATTATTCTTTTTGCTATTCTGATAACTATACATCCTAATATATACGCACAATATTACAGCACTGGTTCCGATCCTGCTTACATCAAATGGCGACAGATTAAGAGTCCTTTTTTTAAGGTTATCTATCCTAACGATTTTGAAAGTGAAGCCAATCGGCTGATTTCAATGCTAGATTCGCTATACATGTATGGAGGATATAGTCTTAGTCACACTCCTAAACCTATACCTGTTGTAGTGCATTCACACTCTGCCTATTCCAATGGATTAGTAACATGGGCACCAAAGCGAATGGAGTTATATCCTACAGCCAGTCAAAATGTGTTTGCACAGGATTACCTACAACAGTTGGCAATTCACGAATTTCGTCATGTGGTACAAATCGACAAAATAAACCAAGGATTTACACATATTCTTACTTATCCATTTGGAGAACAAATAGTAGGCGGAGTATTAGGTTTATATATTCCATTATGGTTTTTAGAAGGCGATGCGGTAACAACAGAAACAACCTTATCGAAAAGTGGAAGAGGAAGAGTGCCTTCTTTTGAACAGGAAATTAGAGCTCAATTACTAGAAAAACAAACCTACGATTACGAAAAAGCTTACTTTGGTTCGTATTATAATTATGTACCCAACTACTATCGAATGGGCTATTTATTTACCGCAGGTGCTCGTCATAAATACGGAGCAGATGTATGGGATAAAGCACTAGATGAAACAGGTAAAAGAAGCTGGTCAATCACGCCATTCAATAATGGTATTAAAGCAGTGACAGGTAAAAATAAAGTTCCTCTCTATCGCGAGGTATTTAGTGATTGGCAACAAAGATGGGAATTACAGGATGAAAAACTTCAACCAAGTAAATTCAATTTGGTTACAGTAAGAGATTCCAACTACAAAAACTATTTATACCCAGTAGTAATTGATTCTGAACACATAATAGCGGAGATTGATGGTCCGGGTGAAGTAAGACACTTTTCAAAAATTAATATAAAGGATGGTTCAGAAGAAAAACTTCTTACTATTGGTTACCGGGATAGAGAGCCTTTTTCTTACGCTGATAACAAAATATGCTGGACTGAGCAGGAACGAAGTCCAAGATGGGAAAACCAATATTTTTCGGTTATAAGGCTTTATGATCTCACAACAAAAAAGCAACACAAACTTACTTTTAAAAGCAGGTATTTTGCCCCTTCCATCTCGCCTGACAGCAAACGCATAGCAACTGTTTACGTTTCTGAGGATAATCAGAAAGAGATACACATTCTGGATGTTTCAGATGGAATGGTTCTTCAGAAGATACGTATTCCTGATAATAAACTTCCTTTAACACCAAGCTGGGACGAAACAGGAAAAACCCTGGTAATGGTTTTACTCGGGAATGAAGGGAAACAATTGGCCATTGTAAATACAACAACGCGTAAATGGGAAACAATTACACAACCAGAATTTACTGAAATAGTATCACCGAAAATTATTAATAATCAAATCTATTTCTCTGGATCGTGGAGCGGAATTGATAATATTTATCGAATTAAATTTGACGGAAGCAACCTTCAAAAAATAACCGAATCACGATTTGGAGCAACACAAATTTCTGCAGAAACTAATTCAAACAACATTGTCTACCAGGATTATACGTCTGATGGATATTTAGTTGCACAAGCAAACCTTAACTCACTAAATATTTTAGCGT
This sequence comes from uncultured Carboxylicivirga sp., assembly GCF_963668385.1. Classification (GTDB taxonomy): domain Bacteria; phylum Bacteroidota; class Bacteroidia; order Bacteroidales; family Marinilabiliaceae; genus Carboxylicivirga. The sequence continues at coordinate 3,963,333 of NZ_OY764327.1, read as the reverse complement.
TTAAACCACAGAAGTTACCAATAGAATCCTTTATCAACGACCTTAAAAAAGATGAAAAAGGCTTACCTAATTTTAATACCGACAGCATAACTGATTATACAAGTAAAGCCTACTCGAAGTGGAACATTTTTAATTTTCACAGTTGGGCTCCGGTAAATTTAAACGTAAATGACGAAACTCTTACTCAAGGCATATCTTTGATGTCACAAAATTTATTGGGGTCCACCTTTACAAACCTAGGGTATAATGCTGATAAACAATATAGCCGCGAAAAGTACTATTTCAACATACAGCACAAGGCCTGGTTCCCAGTAATTGAATTTGAAGTAAAAGCTGGTGATGAAAAACAATATCAGAATGGCATTTTTGCCAATACAACCGACACATTTACGATTGATCTGGATGCAAAACAACAACATTTATATGCGCACCTTGAAGTTAATGTACCCCTCAATTTTACGCGTGGTAAATGGCAAAGATATATTCAGCCTTCTATAAGTAGCAGTTACCAGTACGCCTCGGAGTATTCCTATGATCTTACTTATCTTACATTAATCAATAACCAATGGCATATTAAAAGTTCCGAAACTGTGACAACCAATGCTTTTCATGCCAATCCTATAAATTATGGATTATATGCCTACAATCTACAGCGCCGATCAGAGAGAGATGTTACAACACGTTGGGGACAATTAGTCGAAATGAAATATCGCCATACTCCTATTACCGGAAGTGATTTGGGTTCTATATTTGGCATACATACCCGATTGTATTTTCCAGGTTTAATTAAGCATCATTCTATCCGCATTGATAATGATTATCAGAAAAAGCAATATGGAGAACTATACAACAAATCGGAAACCAGAAACTACTATCGTTACTTTACCGATTTCATAAAATTTCCAAGGGGAGTTAATGGAACCAGTAACGATGAGCTGTATTCTTTCAGAGGAGATTATATATTTCCATTAATTTCGCCCGATTGGAATCTACCAGGCGTGATGTATCTGAAACGAATAACAGCAAATATATTCTACGATTTCTCTCATTCGATTTACCATACCCAAAATTCTCAAACAAATGAGTGGTATAGATACACTAACAATTTTCAATCGATCGGAACTGAATTAAGAGCCGAATTACATCCATTCAGGTTTGTCTATCCCATCACTCTTGGATATCGATACGCTTATTTAGCTAATCAATCATCCAATTATAACGAATTTCTTTTAGGTATGAGCTTTTCAGGCTTTTCTCTTGGCAAAAACAAAAACTGACAAAAGCTAAAAAACATTAAAAGCAACTTAAGCTCCTAACCAATTCAAAACATTTGTATTACTATTACGTATTGTTACTTTGAATCGCTAATTAAGGATGGCTAAAAACCAAGGGAAATTATGAAATTTACAGTGTGGGCTTTTGTGGGATTGGTACTATTTACAATGTTAATTGATTTTTTACTTTATCGTTTAATTTTAAAATCAAAAACAGAACATCCTCCACATTTTCAATTTCCTTTCGGAGCTTTTTGGCATTACAGTATTGCTACGTTTTACATTTTTGCATTTGGTATATTTCTTACAACAATCACCATTACCAATAATCCGGCAACCTATGTATATTTTCAATGGTTGATGATGTCGTATTTATTGATATATATCCCTAAAGCAGTATACTACATTACATATAAAGTACTCAATAAAGCCATTAAAATTAAATCGAAATTTAACAACAAAGGCAAGATAAAGAAGATGAACGATGGGCGATATCCGCAAATATCGCGTAAGAAATTCTTAAGTCAGGTTGGTATCATCACAGCTTCATTACCATTTGTATCTTTGCTTTTTGGAGCCATTAAAGGACGATTTAATTTTAGTAAGAAATACTCCAAAATATCGTATCCAAACTTACCCTCTTCGTTTGATGGGCTAAAGATTGTACAAATATCCGATCTTCATTTAGGTAGCCTTAATTCCAATTATCAGGAAATGGAAGAGGCTATAAAGCTTATCAATGATGAAAATCCAGATATTATCTGTTTTACCGGTGATTTAGTAAATAATTTTTACGAAGAAACCATTGGTTGGGAAAAAGTCTTTAACAAGCTTGAAGCACGTTTCGGAAAATATTCGATAATGGGTAACCACGATTATGGCGACTATTCCAAATGGCCATCGCCCGAAGCAAAAGCGATCAATCTTCAAAATATTAAAAATGCACATCACCGTTTAGGCTTTAAAATATTAAATAATGCCTCCTCGATAATTGAATACAATGGTGATAAAATAGCTATGGCAGGTGTTGAAAATTGGGGACACCCTCCGTTTCCCCGATATGGGAATCTAGAAGAAGCTACTATAGGTACCGAAGGTATTCCGTTTAAAATACTAATGTCGCACGATCCTGATCATTGGGATGCTGAAGTGGTCCCGCAAACCGATTATGATTTAACACTTGCCGGCCATACTCATGGCATGCAGTTTGGTTTGGAATTTAAAGGTTTTCAATGGAGTCCGGCAAAATATAAGTTTAAACGTTGGGCAGGCTTATATCAGGCTGACACACAATTTTTGTATGTAAACCGTGGACTAGGCTACCTAGGTATGCCAGCACGCATTGGTATGCCACCCGAAATTACTATTATAGAGTTAACAAGAGGACCGATTAGTAACGCTCCAATGTAAAAATTATTTCTCACCATTTTCAAAGGTATTAGCAGGAGCTTCCCATAATTCAATTTTATTATTATCCGGATCTAAAATATGAACAAACTTTCCGTAAGGATAAGTTTCTATATCATCAACAATAGTAACTCCCGCTGCTCTTAGGTCTTCTATCAACAATTCAATATCAACTACTCTATAATTGATCATAAATTCCTTGTCCGAAGGCTTGAAATAATCTGTTTGTGCTGGAAACGGACTCCATTGTAAATATGTTTTGGAATTAGGATCATCAACATCCAACGATTCGAAAAGTACTCCATGCTCATCGCAATTCATACCTAAATTTTGCTGATACCATTCTTTTATTTTGTCAGGATTGGATGCTTTAAAGAATACACCCCCTATACCAACGACTTTTTTCCTCATCTTTTCTTTTTTTCTTAAAGTATTAACAGATGAGAAAGAAGAATAGTTTTTATCAATGAGTCAATACTGTTTGATGGCTTAAGAAGTTTTGCAAGTCACCAATTAAATCATTGCCTTGATTTAATCCTTGCAAGTATAATTGATCTAGCTTTTCCGGATTATTCTCGATTCGCGATACTTCCATATGCTCGTTAGGGCGAATAACATATGCCCGTCCATCTTCTTCAAGTTGATCAATTAAATCAAGCGTGGCATTATAATGTTTAAACCTCGATAAAATAGCCTCGGCCAATTGAGGATACTTTCGATAATACCATTTTACGAATGATTTTATTTTCACCTCTTTTTTTCGATATTCCTTATTACGAGTAAGTACAACAACCACCCTATCATTACCATCTTTTAATGCTTGCCTCACAGGTATTGAATCACTAATACCTCCGTCCATATAAAGATGCTCTTTAAACTCTGCTAACTGCGATACAAAAGGTAAACTCGATGATGCAATACAAGCTTGAATTAATTCCTTTTTATTAACCTTGTTAGCCTGAACAAACTCAGCATTACCGGTTATTACATCAGTAATGCCAATTTTAAATACATCATCGGACTTCAGTATTGCATCATAATCCAATAAAATATGTTGGTTTGGAATTTCATCATACACAAAATCCCAATCGAACAAATTTCCTTTTTTAATAAGATTACGCCAGCTCATATAACGAGGATCGGCCGTGTATTGAAGATTAACCTGCCTGTTTCGTTCGTATTGATGCGACATATAAGATATCCCATAAGCAGCACCTGCTGATACACCAATACAATACGAAAAAAAAATGTCGTTTTTTAAGAAGGCATCCAAAAGACCGGATGTAAACATACCTCTGAAACCTCCTCCTTCCAACACAAGAGCAGTATTTTTAATCTTCGATTTCATTACAGGAAAAGTTAATTAGGTTTTAACAAGCATCAAAGATAAAAATAAACTGCCCAGAAATGAGCAAAAGCACCTCCTAAAACAAAGAAATGGAATATGGCGTGGTTAAAAGGCAAACTTTTAATCATATACAAAGCCGCCCCAACAGTATAAAATGCACCTCCAATGGCCAATCCATATAATGCCCCGGCAGGCAAATTATCAATTAATGATTTAGATGCAATAACTACTATCCACCCCAGCAATACATAACTGATAGTGGACAATAGCTTAAACCTACCTGTAAAAAACAACTTAAGGATAATACCTGCAATTGCCAAAACCCAAACCACTGCTAACACCCAATATCCCCATGCATTATTTAATCCAAATACTACAAAAGGCACATAACTTCCGGCAATCAAAAGATAAATGGCACAATGATCAAAAATTTTCAAACGCATTCGAACCTCATCTGTCTTAGAGTTATGATACAAGGTAGAAGCCAGAAAAAGGGTTAGAATGCAAAGAGCATATATGGTGTAAATTCCAAAATGAAATAAACTTTTTAATTCAACTGATTTGGAAATAAGAAAAACATAGGCAATTAAACCTGCTATCACGCCAATTAAATGGGAAATAACATTTAAATTTTCTTCTTTCTTTGAGTAGTATTTAACGGTGTTTTTCATACGCACCAAAGATAGATTAATAATATTAAGATGTGATAATGTTCTCATCTATTCATAAAAAAAGGCCCACTCCAAATAGAACAGACCTTTAAATATTATTTTAGTAATTATTAGAAACGAGCTGCAACACCCAATTGCAGATACTGGTTCTTTGTTTTGTCTTGTATTTCAATCATCCCGAAATGATAACGAGCCTCGATAGAAAGCATTAAGAAATTAAATCCAACACCTGCATAAACAGGTACATCTATTCCTTTTGCATTATCTTCACCATCACCTAAATCAGTTTCAGATATTTTAAAATTAATACCAGATCCAACTAAGCCATACAATGGTCCCACTTTGGCTTTTGCGTATACAGGAACACCTAAATATCCTAATTTATAATCCAATAAATCATATGCTCCACCCATCTGCGAATACTCTAATCCATATCCTAAATGAATCAATGGAATTAATTTATTTTCTTTAAACACACCTGCATAAAAAGAGCTTAATTTATCCGACTTATTTCCATCAGAATTTAATAAAGATGATTGCCATCCAGCTCTTACTCCAATTTTACTTTCTTGTGCTTTTAACGAAGGCACAACTAATAAAGCCATTAAAATGCCAATAATCACAAATCTTTGCTTTTTCATAATATGAATTTTGGGGTTTATGTAGTTATTAATAGTTATTTACGTTGAGGTTTTAGGGTATTTATACATTATTTTACCTACAGCATGGTTTAATTTAGCCTCCTTATTTCGAATGTTATCACCAACTGTGCCTTTTGCTGCACCTTCCCATATCAATTCTTTTTTTGCTCTGTCGTAAACCGATATCACCAATGTTCCAACCTGAAAGTTTTCTTTTTCAGTTCTAATAGTAGCATATCCATAACCAGCACCCCAACCCCATCGTGGTCCATAACCAAAATAGGGCCCATATCCACCATAATAATCAGTTGTTGCCATTTCGCGGGTTTGAGTTTCGGTTATTACATACAAGGATATAACCAAATCAGCATCTAATTCTACTACTTCGTGGCCTCTCTTTCGAAATTCAAGACTCACCGCATTTTCAATTCTGTCTTTATCGAATTTGCTTAAAATCTGATCGCTGTTCTTTTCCCATCCATAAAACTTAATGGTTTTATAGTTAGTAAAGTCTACACTTTTATCGTAATCAGTAATCACTTTTATTCCGTCGCACGAGGATAAAAGCACTAATATAAGTAGAAGATAAATAGTAGTTTTCATGAGTATTTGGGTGTTTTGTTATGATTAAAAGTAATACGAATATAAAGTTTAAATATCAAACATAAAAGTTAAACAAACATTGTGTGAATATTAAAACATGCATTACTAATGAGTTAACCAGCCCAGTCTAACTCTGAGTAAATAAATAGATCACTTGCCTCCGGCACATCACCCAAGGCCTTTTTACCTCGCAATGGAGCTACTGTATGCGCAATCAATGCCTCTGTTGAAAATGGTATCATAAGATCTTTCATTAATTGAATATCAAAACTATTAAGCCACCTTTCTTCATTGAGATTCGATAGAATTACGGGCATTCGGGCTTCGTTTAGCTTTGGATTATTATGTATCTTCCTCATCAATTCATTCGCCTTGGTTGTTATTATAGTAAATGTATGATACATCTCTCCACTTTGTTTATTAACCCAATGTTCAAATAAACCAGCCAATGGCAAGGGTTCATTGTCTTCTCGGGAAATATAAAACGGATATGTTTTTCCCTTATAATGATGATGCTCGAAAAAACCATCGACATACACAACGCAATGGCGAGCCATAGCTGCTGCTTTAAATGATGGCTTTTCAAAGATAGTTTCACCTCTTGCATTAATGGTTTTATTCCAAATATTGTTTTGCTGTTTCTCGTCTTTTACCCAGGATGGAACTAAACCCCATTGGTAAGGCTGCGGTTCAAATGGTTTTTCTGAAGTATAAACCAATACCGTTGGATGAGTAAATCCACTGGCATGATTAATATCCTTTTCCAGATAAGGTTGAAGTTTCTTTTCTAATTCCTTAATCCAAGGCTGATTATTATTGTGCCGGGCTCTTTTTAATTGGGTTTCCACCTTTGATTTAATGTCGTAGCACATAAGCCAGTTGTTAGTTAAACGAATTTAGTCAGAGTTAAAACAATCAGAAAGATTTTTTGATTTTTTCTATAATTGAATTAACCCCAAGTGTTTTTATCTATCTTTGCAAGCTAAAACAATAATAATGATAGGTAAGTACAATACACTCAAGGTAGTAAAAGAAGTTGATTTTGGTGTTTATTTGGATGGCGGTGAAGAATATGGTGAGATATTGCTTCCAACACGTTATGTACCCGAAAACACACAAGTTGACGATGAACTGGAGGTATTTATTTATCTTGATTCGGAAGATAGAGTTATTGCCACTACCGAAAAACCGTTTGCCATTGTAGGTGAATTTGCCCTGTTACAAGTTAAATCGGTAACCAAAGTAGGTGCTTTTCTTGATTGGGGTTTAATGAAAGATCTTTTAGTTCCTTTTAGGGAGCAGGAAGAAAAAATGGAAGAGGGTAAAACCTACCCTGTTTATATTTATCTCGATGAAGAAAGCAATCGTATTGTAGCTACTTCGAAATTATATACAGTACTCAATAACCTACTGCCCGATTACGAGGTGGGTCAGGAAGTGGACTTATTTGTATATGCCAAAGCTGATATAGGTTACCGTGTTGTGGTAAACGATTTACATTCGGGGATGTTGTACCATAACCAACTGTTTCAACCTATTAAATTAGGCGATAAGCTAAAAGGCTTTGTTCAGAAAGTACGCGAAGACGATAAAATTGACGTAGCCCTTCAAAAACCCGGATTTGAAGCTATTGAAGGACAAGCCGGAGAAGTATTAAATCTGTTAAAAGAAAGAGGTGGCTATTTAGCTGTTTCGGATAAAAGCCCTGCAGAGTTAATCTACAAAATGTTTAAGATGAGTAAAAAGAGTTTTAAAAAAGCCATTGGAACTCTTTATAAACAGCGCATAATTACAATTGAAGAAGAAGGCATCAAACTGATTAAATAAAAAGCATCAAGGTTAAATTCAAAAGTTTAAAGTTAAAAAACTTAAGTATAGGATATTTCTACTTTTGAATTTAATCTTTTTGCCTTATAACACAAGCTGCCAGTAACCGACATCAATCCATTTATTGAATTTTTGTCCTACCTCACGGAAATGAGCTATTTTTTGAAATCCCAACTTTTCGTGAAGGGCAATACTGGTTTCGTTGGGTAACGATATTCCTCCAATAAACGAATGAATATCTTTTTTAATGAGTTCTTTAATTAAATGGCGATAAAGTTGAGTCCCAACGCCATTACCTTCATAGCCATTTTTAAGATATACGGTTGTTTCAACCGAGAATCGATACGCCGAACGGGCTCTCCAGCCCGTAGCGTAACAATATCCAATAACTTCGCCTTCCTTCTCATAAACAAACCAATCGAATTTTTGCTGCACATTACTTATACGTTCCTGCATTTGCTCAGCAGTAACCTTTTGCTCCTCAAAAGTAACAAAGGTATTTTCAATGTAATAATTATAAATGTTACAAATATCCTGCACATCAGCAACCTCAACAGTTCGTATCATAAAATGGAATTAATACGTAGTAAAATTTCTTAGTTTTTCTTTACAAATTTAGTAAGAATATAAATGGTTTGACCATTTACCTTACCAACAATATGCTCAGGATCGTCGGCTGCTAAACCAATATTACGTACAGGAGTACCACGCTTTGCAGTAAATCCACCACCTTTTACATTTAAATCTTTAATTAATACAACAGAATCACCTGCTTTTAACTCAGCTCCGTTGCTATCAATATATTTTAGTGCATCGTCACCTTCGTTATCAGCTTTAGCCCATGCTAATGTTTCGTCATCTAAATAGAGCATATCCAACAAATCCTGCGGCCATCCTTCGGCCTTCATACGATTTAGTAAACGATAAGCCATTACCTGTACTGCTGGTTCGGTACTCCACATACTATCGTTTAAACATCTCCAATGATTAGGATCCATCGATTCAGGTTCGTTGATTTGAGCTAAACAGGTTGGACAAACCATGATTGAATTTTCGGCTGTACTATTTTCTACCGGAGGTACCTCATATACACTTAAATTGTCTTCGGCAGAACACAATTCACATTTTCCACCACTACGCTCTATTAAAGCTTTTTGAACACTCATTATTATCTGTTTATTTTTTTGGAGCGACAAAGGTATTAATTTAAAACACCTAATTGCAAGTATTTAAACCTCATCTATAACTAATATTGATATTACCATAGCTATTATTAAATTCTAATGAACCTAAATATGGTAAAACCAGAGATTTAAATATCCTATTACACATTAAACTAAATACAATAGATTAACTAATCTATCTAAATCTATTCTAATAGTTTAGTCATTATAACACTGTTAATTCAATAACTATTACCATCTTATAATCCATTTGACTGTTTTGGATAAGAGCTTGACCACTTTGGATAACTATTTAAAACTAAATGCCTGCATTTTTGCAACCAGTTAATTATTTAATGTTAACGAAAGCAATTATTGGAATTTTAAAACTAAGAAATCATGAAATCATTATTAAAAAATTTAGCATTTGGTTTAGTATTAATAGCAGGTGTAAGCTTTGCATCTTGTTCAAGCGATAACGATACTTATACTCCATCTGATGATGCAGAAGCAGTTCATCCGCTTCCTGAAAAACCTGAGCACCCAATGGCTCCAACACCTGATTTTCCAATTGCTCCTGAAGCAGGAAACTAATTAACGATCAAGTTTCAGTACCTGCAATACTCCTATTTTCAATTCTTAAATTTTTCAGGTATTGAAACCAATCAGCAAACTTTAATGGTTATTGAGGGATGATGAATGAGTCATCCCTTCATTACATTTTTATACCAAACTTCAATCGTGAATGACGATATTAATAATTCAATTCATGATTGCTTTGTTTTATGCTGGACTTATCCAGCATCTCCGGACATTATTAATGTCCGGATTTTGGTGTAAAAAAATGCCTCGCTGATACAACGAGGCACTTATATATGGTAAAAAGTTTATTAACAAACTATCTATTTTTTAAATAGAATATCCATAACTTCTTGCACCTTTTCTAATGGCGGATTAATGTCAAACACATAAGATGGTTCGAGGTAAGTTACTTCCTTGTCTTTTTTAATTCTCTTTTCGCCACCACCAGTAATATTAAGCATTATGCAGTCGTCTTTTTTAACGAGACCTTCTTTAACTGCATTGATTAAAGTAGCAGTAGCCACTGAAGCAGCACTATGTATATCGTTTCCTTCCAACTCTTCGAACAAACGGGCAGCTTCTGCAGCCTCGGTATTAGTTGCTTTTAAAACATCGCCACCAGCTTCTTTCATGGCATCGTATAATCCACCAGTAATTGAATAAGGAGGTTTACGATTTGATAAAACTTTGGCATCAATTTCTTCAACCTGCTTACGAGCAACATCATCATCAAGCGGCAACATCGCACGTGAATCGGCTTTCCATGCGTCATGTATTGGTAAAAAAGGATGATTTTGCGATACCATCAGTTTCATAAAATTAGAACCAAAACGGCCATCTTCGATCAACCGTTTATTAGCTTCCCAAGCTGCAATGGCACCAGTACCACTACCCACTGCCTGAAAATAATAATCAGGTATACGACCTATTTCGGTAACGGCTGATAAAGCAGTTGTTCCCATTCCATCGCGACGAGCTACGTTTTTTGCTCCTCCCTCTGCAATAAAACCATCCAGCTCACAAGCTAAATTAGATAAATGAATAGCATCGAAATAATCCGATCCTGATTTGGTTACTACCAACTTAACATTATCGTTAATTGGGCTATCGAACCAAAGTGCATCTTTGTTATCCTCAGGTACACAAAGCAACAATGGAATATTATTATCGGAACAAACACGGGCAAATGCACGAGCTGTATTACCAGCTGAAGCTACTACTAAAATGGTATCTCCATCGAGTTGTAAACGCCCACCCACCGAAAAAGCTTCGGTTTCTTTGAATGAGCAAGTTCGAAAATTAGCACCTTTCTCAGGCCAATATCCGCTGAAGGTTATAAATAAATCAGTCAAGCCTAAATACTTGGCTAAGCCTTCGCTTTTGTATGTTACCGGAGCTGATGAGCCCTCTAGCATCTTATGTACAGGTAACCAATCGGCAAAACGGAATACTCCGTACGACGAGTCTTTTACTTCAATTTGTTTCTTTTCGTAGATTGCGCGCACCAATGTCATTTCTCCCGGTGCATCTAAAGTCCAGCCTTCATCATCGAATTGTTTTCCGCTGGCTACTGACTCTAACTTATAAAGTGTAGGCTTAAATTCTTTAACCATGATTATTCTTCGATTATTGGGTGGCAAAGGTAGTTTTTTTGAGGATTTTTGAGAAAATAATTAAACAAAACCTACTAAAAATGTGTTGATTTTCGATTAAAAGCTGCTAGCTCATGGCTGCTAGCCTATAGTCATTACCGTGATGATTACCATTTCCGATTAATCGATCAGTTTAAACTAGACCCTAGCGATTAGATGTTAGAGATCAGAAGTAACGTCGCTCTGCACTTTTAACTATGCACACGTTTCGGTCTTCCTCCACCAACCTCCTGACTTTAAACAAAGGGCGAAGCCCTGTCTGTAAAAGCTCAGTACGTAAATGCTGTGACCTGTAAGTTTGGGAAGCGAGTCCCGGAGGGACGTCTGTGTAGTTAGGAAATAGGTTTTAAGAGTTAGACTCTAGAAATTAGCGATTAGATGTTAGAAAAAGAAATCGCTAGTGGCTACCAGCTATCAACTAATGGCTTTTAAGCACTATGCACTTATAACTATGCACACGTTTCCGTCTTCCGTCATCTGTCTTCTCCGTAAACACAAAACCCCGCATCACTGCGGGGCTATACAATATGTTTCAGAAGTAGTATCTAGTTTTGTTTATAAAATCCTAAATCATCAATTGATGAGTTAAAGATAAATCCGGCTTTTGAATGGTTATCAGCTTTACCTCGTTTGATAATGATATCGGTTGAAATGCGGAATTTATCATCACGCTGAGTATCCAATACTAATAAATATCCCATTACAATATTACCAGCCATTTCAACCAGGCGACGAGCATGGAAATCGACATATTCATTGTCTTTCACATCTGTTACGGCCTTTACAGCACGCTCATACTCATCGGTCATACCAATTAAGGTGCGACGATAACTGTGCAATTCAGGTTTTAGTTCCATCATTTCAAACTCGCGAATACGATCGAGATATCCACCTGTTGTAACACCACGGATAGCAGCTACCACTTGTAATTGTGTGGTTCCTTCGTAAATAGAAGTAATACGTGCATCGCGATAGATACGCTCAACCGGGTAATCCTTCATAAATCCCGATCCACCATGAATTTGAACAGCATCGTAGGCCAATTGGTTACTATATTCGCTCGAAATACCTTTTAACAGAGGTGTAAAATAATCAGCCAACTTTTGGTAACGTTTCATCTCCTTACGTTCGTCGGGCTCAAGCTTACGCTCTTCGGCAATATGCATATATGTTTTGTACACATCAACATAACGCGATGTTTCGTATAGTAATGTACGAGAAGCATCCAGTTTAGCTTTCATCACAGCCAACATTTCGTACACAGCTGGAAAGTGAATGATTGGTTTACCAAACTGCTGACGCTCGTGAGCATAAGCCAACGCTTCGCGATAAGCAGATTCTGATACTCCTACCGATTGAGCTCCAATACCTAATCGAGCGCCGTTCATAAGAGCCATTACATATTTGATCAGTCCCATTTTACGCGATCCTACCAACTCAGCTGGGGCATCTTTAAAAACCAACTCACAAGTAGGCGATCCTTTAATACCCATTTTATTCTCTAAACGACGAACAATTACAGCCTTATGGTTACGATCGTAAATAAACATCGACAAACCACGGCCATCGTGAGTTCCTTCTTCGGAGCGGGCCAATACCAACGCAATATGTCCATCACCATTGGTAATAAAACGCTTCACTCCGTTCAGATACCACTTACCGTCTTTTTCGGTAGCTTTTAACTCCACCGCCTGCAAGTCCGACCCTGCATCCGGCTCCGTTAAATCCATCGCCATAGTCTCGCCACGCGAAGCTCGAGTTAAAAAACGCTCTTTTTGATCCTCATCAGCGAATTCGTTGATTGTTTCGGCACAATCCTGCAATCCCCATATATTAACAAATCCGGCATCGGCACGCGATACAATATCGGCCGCCATAATATAAGGAACGATCGGAAAATTTAATCCCTCATATTTGCGAGGAAGTGTAATACCCATTAAACCGGCTTTTACCAAAGCATCAAGATTTTCTTGCGTACCTCTGGCATAAACCACTTCGTTATTAACAATCTTTGGTCCTTCCTGATCGACACTCTCAGCATTAGGTGCCACAATATCACCACAAATCTCCCCTACAATTTCCAATACTTTTTCGTAGCTATCCATGGCATCTTCAAAATCCATGGGAGCATAATCGAATTTATCTTTATCAGCAAAATTGCGCTCTTTCAAAGCCACAATCTTCTTCATCAAAGGATGCGTCAGGTGGAATTTTAAGTCCTGATTATCTGTGAAAAAATTTGCCATTTTGTTTTTTGTATTATTGATTCCCCAAACGGGGTTTCATGATCCAACATTTTTTTAATAGATGAATAGACTTGGAGACTATAGACTATTAGATTACAGATTTTTCGGTCTATCTGTCTAATCGTCTACTATCTAATCGTCTATTTCGTGTTCTGCTTATAGAACTTAATCAGCTTAGGCACCACCTCGCCTACATCGCCAGTAATAGCGTAGTCGGCAATTTTATTGATGGGCGCATTCGGATCATTATTAATGGCAATGATCATTGATGACTCTTCCATACCAGCCGTATGCTGGATCTGTCCTGAAATACCGCATGCAATATATAGTTTTGGACGAACGGTAACACCTGTTTGTCCAATCTGACGTTCGTGTTCGGCAAAACCTGCATCAACAGCAGCACGCGAAGCTCCTACTTCGGCACCCAATACCTCAGCCAGTTCAAACAATAGATTAAAGTTTTCTTTCGAACCCACACCGTAACCACCAGCTACAATAATAGATGAGTTTTTGATATTGACCTTTGATTTTTCCATGTGGCGTTCCAATACCTTCACCACTGTATCTTCGGGTTTCAGAATTTTATCCACTTCAATCTTATTTACTTTGCCTTTATAAGTGGCATCGTAAATTTCTTTTTTCATCACCCCTTCGCGAACGGTAGCCATCTGAGGGCGACAATCGGGGTTGATAATGGTGGCTACAATGTTTCCACCAAAAGCAGGACGAATCTGATACAACAGATTCTCGTAATTTTTACCCGCTTTTTTATCTTCGTGAGGGCCAATTTCCAATGAAGTACAGTCGGCTGTTAAACCACTCTGCAAGGCCGACGAAACACGTGGACCTAAATCGCGTCCAAAAGTAGAAGCACCCAATAAGGCAATCTGAGGTTCTTCTTTTTTAAATAAATCAACTATTACTGAAGTATGAGGAAGAGTAGTATAAGGATCCAATCTTTCATCATCACCAATGTGAACCACATCAGCTCCGTACGGATACAACTCTTTTTCTATCCCTTTAAGGTTTGCTCCCAGCACCAATGCTTCGAGCTTACAATTTAACTGATTGGCAAGAGAACGTCCTTTGGTCATCAACTCAAGACTAACATCGGCAATCTTTCCCTCATCTACTTCGCAAATAACAAATACGTTGTTCATGTTTAATGATTTCTGAATCGATTATCCGATTGTATGGTTAGCAATAAGTTCTTTCATTAATTCATCCATTTCTTCATCGGCCGGAGTTAAGCGCTTGGCTTCTTTGGCCTGAAATACGACGTTTTCAATTTTTTTCACCTTGGTAGGCGAACCTGATAAACCTAACCAGTTCATATCGGTTTCGATATCATTAACACTCCACTCCTCAATATTCAGATACGGACGATCGGCAGTTAAATCAATATAATCCTCTGCTTCGTTCTGACGCTCGGTTATAGTGCGTGCATGTTTAAACTTCATCAGCAATTTAGCATTGCGCGGACGACATTCCGGAGCGCTGGCATTAACTGTAATTACACCCGGCAAAGGCATTTCAACAGTTTCAACACCACGTTCTAATCTGCGTTTAATGGTAATTTTTGATGATTCGGCCGAAATAATTTCTTCGGCATATGTTACTTGAGGTAATCCTAACTTCTCGGCTACCTGAGGGCCAACTTGTGCGGTATCGCCATCAATCGCCTGACGACCTGCAATAATCAGGTCAATCTTCTTCATTTTCTTCAGGGCACAAGATAATGCATAAGAAGTTGCTAATGTATCGGAACCGGCAAAAGCGCGGTCGGTAAGTAAGTAACCATTATCGGCTCCACGGTATATGCCTTCGCGAATAATATCGGCAGCTCTACCTGGTCCCATTGTTAAAATAGTGATAGTAGTACCAGGGTACCTATCTTTCAATCGGAGGGCTTGCTCCAGTGCATTTAAGTCCTCAGGATTGAATATCGCCGGCAAAGCTGCACGATTGACTGTCCCGTCTGCTTTCATGGCATCTTTGCCTACATTACGGGTGTCGGGCACTTGCTTGGCAAGGACAATTACATTTAATCCCATCGTTTCAATTTTTGGTAAAGAATTATTAACAGTTGACAAATATATTAAAATAAGCGAATTAACAATGACCAACCTTACCAACTGAATACATGTATATTAAGCAACATATCGATCTTTTATCAATTCTTAACTTTTTACAATAATTACAATCTTTTACCCATTACATTTTATTGTAATACTGATTATTACAAACACCATTTTAATTCGGTAAAATCAATACTTTTAGCATATGAAAGCAGTGAACAAAAATTCGCTAGATTTGCTTTATTTATAATTAGTTTAAGTAAACAGAAAGCAATTGATTATTAATACCTAGTTAAACAAGTCGATAATCATGAAGAAAACCATATACAGCATCTTATTATCAATTATAACGATATTAATATATTCGTCGAACACCATGGCACAACAAGATAGTAGTAAAATAAAATTCAACCCGTTAACTCTGGAAGAGCAACGAGTTATTATTCATAAAGGAACAGAATTACCCTATACAGGTAAGTATACCGATAATAAAGAAAAAGGAACATACGTGTGTAAGCAATGTAATGCACCTTTATATAAATCGGGTGATAAATTTGACTCGCATTGCGGATGGCCGAGTTTTGACAATGAAATTGAGGGAGCTGTTACTCGTATACCTGATGCGGATGGCAGACGAACTGAAATAATATGCTCAACCTGCAAAGGTCATTTAGGACACGTTTTTTTAGGAGAAGGTTTTACTCCCAAAAATACACGGCATTGCGTTAACTCAATTTCGTTATTGTTTATACCGGATGAGAAATAAAAAACAACCCCGACACTTTGGTAGTATCGGGGTTTATTCTTGTCAGAATGATTTATTATCTAATTGAAAATATCAGATGTTTTAACTTCAATTACTTTACCTATTTTTCTTAACTCGTCTAAATTAATTTTACGTTTATCACCAACAATATTGATGATCATCTTACGACCTTTAATCTCGTGTTCGTAAAGTTTCTCAACATCATCAAACGAGGCTGATTCATACCCTTTCACCAAATCTTTTTGAGGATCGGTATTGGTATTTAAATATTTCCAATACGAAGCACTATTTGAAATATAACGGAACGATGGGCGATTATTGTTGACACTCATTATAAGATTGCTTTTTACATCATCCATACGATTTGGATATTGTGGCATATCGTTGATAAGTCCAATATAAGTATCGACGGCTTCGTTAGTTTTATCGGCTTGTGTAGTCATCCATCCGGTAAAATACCCAGGCTGAGTTCTGTCGAAAGGTAAACGAAAACTTCCTCTTGCTCCATAAGCCAACGATCGATACTCTCTAATTTCCTGAAATACTATTGAACTCATATCTCCTCCAAAATAACTATTGAAAAGCCTTACCGGAACAGTATTTTCCAATTTATTATCCTCTCCTACAATTGTTATATTAATATGAGATTGTACTGCCTTTTTATTATTTAAAAAGTAAATCACATTCTCGTTGTTGGTATTGATTTTACGAGCCAAAAATTCAGATTTACCTTCAAGATGATTTAAACAGCTTAAATTCTCTTTGGCTTGTTTCACAAACTGATCTTCACCAATAGTTCCGACATAATGCAGATCCATACTTCGTTTTAATACCTTATTCAGCATACTTATTATTTCATCCACCTCTGTTTTCTTTACTTCCTTAAGACTTGGATCTAGTAATTCCGGCGATTTAAGACCGTACAAAGCATAGTCTTTCAAAGCATCAGACTGATAAGAAACATCTTTACGGTCAAATTTTTTCTCAACCTTCATTTCCTTCACCATTCTATCTTTTTGCTTTTCATCTAAAACAGGATTTGATAAAAGCTGATTCATCAGCTTCATGGTTTCGGTAACATTCGTTTCTAATCCGGTAACATAAGCAGTTAACTTATTGTCGTTGGCATAAAAGTAGTAATCAGAACCGAGCTCCTGCATTTTCTTTTTAAAGTCGGTATAACTAATATCTTTTGCGCCACAATAACCCAATGCATACGACATCATAGATAATTTGCCCTCTTCAATGGTTCCGACATTATAAGAGAAACGTAGCGAAAATACCTTATTAATAGGGTTATTTACATAGTAATATTCAACCTCATCATTTAACTTTCCTTTTACAAAATCTTCTCCTTCAGTAATAAAATGGGGTTCGGAAGGAAGGCTTGGCATATTAGCAATCTGATCAAAGTACTCTGAATGTTTTTCGGTATTAGAAGGTTTAACAGGCTTATAAGGGGGCTTTTTCACCTTATCTTTTTTAGGAAACCCCATACGCGATTGAAATACCAAATAGTTATCGCCAAAGTACTTATTCGCCACAGCAACCACATCTTCTTTTGTTATGGCATCGATCTTATCAGCATAAAAAACTTTGTCATCCCAGTTTTCACCATTCACAAAAACATCACCAATGTAATAAGCTCTATAGCGCGAATCTTCCAATCTTTGCTGATTTCTTCTAATCATTTCAAGCTTTACAGCCTTTAGCAACGAATCATTAAAGTGTCCTGCTTTCACACTATCTATCTGAGCCATCACTAATTTCTCTGCGTTTGATAATGATTGGCCAACTAATTTAGGTACATACAGAAGCATACTACTTCCTAAATCATCATACGACATCGACTCAATTTCTGCAGCCATCAACTTATTATCATCAACCAATTGATCTAACAAACCAGTAGAATAATTAGAAAGTACACTCTGGCAAACTTCCAAGGCATTATAATCAGGATGATTAACCGGAACCGTATGAAAACCTATTAACCCCACCCGTATAGGTAACAGTCGATGTTTACTTTGCACTCGTCCCTTAAATGGGGTTAATTCAAACTTCTTCTGTTCTGGTAAGGGTTTAGATTCTAATACTCCAAATTTCTGTTCAATTAACTCGGGTGTTGTTTGCTCGTCGAAATTACCACATAAGATCAAAGCCATATTGTTGGGCACATAATAGGTATGATAGTATTCTTCCATCTTCTTTAATGATGGATTTTTTAAATGTTCAGCTGTACCTAAAGTTGTTTGATCCCCATATGGAGTACCAGCAAATAATTCTTTCATAAAATCCTCGAAAAGTGGAGTTGTCATGTCATCGGCATACATATTCTTTTCCTCGTAAATAGTTTCCAACTCCGACTGAAACAAACGAAACACTGGCTCCTGAAAACGCTGGCTATATATATCAAGCCATTTTTCCATTTCGTTTGCAGGGAAACTATTCATGTATGCAATCTGATTCTGTGAAGTAAAGGCATTTAAATGATCTCCACCTATTTTCTTAATCAGCTTATCAAATTCATTAGGGATAGCATATTCCGAGGCTTTTACCGATAAATCATTAATCTTCAACTGGATTTCCAATCGTTTTTTATCATCTTTTGTTTGGCCTAACAACTCATATTGAGCGGCTATACTATCTAAATAAACTTTTTCTGCAGGATAATCGGTAGTACCCAATTGCGTAGTACCTTTAAACATGATGTGCTCGAAATAGTGAGCAATACCAGTGGCATCTGCCGGATCGCGCTTACTTCCTCCTTTAACTACAACCATTCCCATAACTGAATTTGCTGTAGCATCGTGATTCAAGTATACTGTTAATCCATTTTTTAATTTGTAAGTTTTCAGTATTAGAGCATCTGGTGCTTTTTCGGCATACAAATTTAGCAGCACAACCAAGTGAAGTGCCAAACATATAACTTTTTTCATACGTAGGTTACATTTAGGTTTATTACTATCAACACAAATAGAAGAAAGTTCATTTTCAGATAACCTCAAACATGTTTCTATTGTGCCGATTCAATAATACTAATAAACGATTAAAAATTTAATTATTGTATACAATAATCTATTTAAAAAGTAAAATGTATATTTAAATTCAAAAACGAATATGTTACAATTCTCAGATTATTTCGACGAAACAAAATGCTACACAGCCACTCTTATAAAAATGGCACAGGCTGATAACAAACTAACAGCAGCAGAAAATATGTGGTTGGGCTTTGTTACTGTTAGCATGGGTATTTCTCCATCAGAACTGGATGAAATAAAAGCTAATCTCGACAAGTTTAATTTTCAAGCACCAAGCACCGAGAAAGAACGCTTTTTTATGTTTTTCCGGGTTATTCAGTTAATGAAAGTTGACTTAAATATTGACGAAAAAGAAATGGAAATGTGTAAAAACTTAGGCTCTCGCTTAAATATTGGACGAGAAAAAGTAGATTCTGTTCTATCTTTTGTAAAAGAGAAAGAAAAAGAGCTAATACAGTTTGAAGATGTTGAAGCTTTATTGCAATAAAAAAGGGCTTTTAAGCCCTTTTCTTTTTATCCTCACAACAATTTCTTGTTAACTCAACTGCCGGACATGTTGCCGCAAACGGACAATCTGCGGGCAAATAATCACACATTTCTAAATCAACCAGCGTACCATCTACAGGATATACCACTTGCGAAACATATTCTCTTAGTTGACCATAACGAATTTTTTCTGGTATTGCCTCTCCAAAAATAGGATTCAAACCATAAGCATTGAACACCTTAACCATAACACCAGTAAGTTCCTTAGCCTCACAATCACTCAGGTAGCTAATTTTAGGAAATACAAATTTTTCCATACCAATTAAGTCAGAGATTAATACTCCTCCCTCATCATCATCGGTAATTGGAAAATAATCTGAAGAGTTTGAAGAGTTGAAAAATAAAGAAAGTTTTTCTTGCGCATTCCCAAACGTCACCTCCAAATCATCTATTAATTGCTCAACATATCTTTTCATCCACATCGCGTTACTCCTCCTTTGTAGACCTTCAACGTAAAAATGTTTTGGTTGTTACAAAAGAAAGAATCTTGTTTTTATTATATTGACGAGTATATCATTATGTATGCCAAAAGACCAAATGTTATATTTAATTGAAATTAATTAACAGTCTTTGTCATAAAAATTTGAATTGGTATTGACAAACCACTTAAAAGAGAACATATTCACTAATTAATAGACTATGTTACAAAATAATATAAATAAATCCATCAGACTTATTAAAGTATACATTGGGTAAACGCCAGAATAAAAAAATCGACTATTTTTAGCTATTAAACAACTCAATTACCCCAAAAACATAAAGGCCATTCACTATAGTTTCATTAAAATAGAGTGTAAAATAGAGTTAATTAAAATGGATATTAAAACAAATGAAAAAAGGATAATACTTAGTCCTTTGACACAGGGAGACATTTCATCATTATTTAAAATTTATAGCAATAAAGCTAATATGAAGTTTATTCCCAATAATCATATCAATACAGCAGATGAACTTAAGAAGAAGTACTCTACTTTACGAAGTGATAGTGGTTATGGTATTTTCGCAATTAAGATGATTGCTTCTGGAGAAATTATTGGTGAGGCTGGTATATTTGATTCGTTCAACGATAATAACATTGCAGAACTTGGTTTTATTATTGATGAAATATACTGGAGCAAAGGTTATGGTACCGAAGTATGTAATTATTTAATTAACCATTGTTTTGAGCAATACAATTTCACCAGAATAGTCGCAAGAATGTATGCTGAAAATACAGGATCAATCAAAGTATGTAAGAAATGCGGCATGCAACTAAAATTAACCTTCAGCGATGCAAAAGGTAATCAAGGAATTGAATACCGCATTCATAAATCATCTATTTAATACGTTTTAATATACTATCAGTAAGAAGATTGTATATTTCTGACAGCTCATTATGATCAGCTAATACTTCTTTATGTTTTAGTATTGTCTGCTGATCGTCACGTGAAGCCGGACCTGTTTGAGTTTCTGACGGACTTAAAGCCTGAACTTTGTTGGCTGTTTCAAGTATCAATGGCTGCAACAAGCTAAAAGGCAAGCCACTTTCTTGTAAAACATCATCGGCTAAACGATACATTAAATTGACAAAATTGCACGAATAAACAGCAGCAATATGTAATTGTGCTCGCTGTTTAGAATCTGCCTTTAATACATTCTTACTTAAGGTATGCCCCAAGTTGAGTAGCGTCTCTGTATTTTTTTCAGTATTACTTTCGACCAAAACAGGCACACTTCCAAAATTTACTTTACTTGCCTTAGTAAATGTTTGGAATGGATATAATACACCATAATTCTCAAACACACTTAAAACTTCAATCTCAACGCTTCCTGCTGTATGCACAACTAAACCTTCTACTTTAGGCATTAATTCAGCCACCTCTGAAAGAGCATCGTCTTTCACCGAAATGATGTAAATATCGGCACTGGTATCGATTTTACTTAAATCAGTTATTCCGGTTGACTCAATGCTGGCCGATAAATTAATTGCATTCTCCTTGCTTCTGCTATACACCTGCACAATTTTATGTCCAGCTTCATATAAAGCGTTTCCCAGATGAGTTGCAACATTACCTGAACCAATCAAAACAATTCGCATAACTAAAAATTTTACGCTGCGAAGATATAAATGAAAAACGATAGATCAGAGTTGCATTTTTCAATAGTTCTTTATAAAAAGATTATGTGAGTGTTAGAGCTGATATTTTCTTAATCGACGATATAAAGAAGCTCTTGTCAAACCTAAAACATCGGCTGTATGAGTTAAATTTCCCGATTTTAACCGAAGTACTTTATTTATTACTTCGCGCTCTACATCTTCGAGGTTATAGCTTGTAAAGGTTAAATCGTCAGTTTCACTGGGTTTGATATACTGACATAATTCTTGTTTAAGAATTTTATTACCTTCGGTAAGTATTACAGCTTTTTCTATTACATGTTGGAGCTCACGAACATTACCAGGCCAATCGTAATTTTGCATACAAGTTATAGCTGCCTTTTCAATTTTAAGTAGTGGCTTTCGATACAAGGCACAATACATCGATAAAAAATAAGATACCAATACAGGAATATCCTCTTGCCTTTCGCGTAAGGGTGGTAATTCTATTTCAACCGTATTGATTCTATAAAGCAGATCTGTTCTGAATTCACTCTCATCTACCATTTTATACAACTTTTTATTGGTAGCAGAAACTAATCGTATATCAATTGCTTTTGCTTTAGTATCGCCAATGCGAGTTACTTCTCGTTTTTCAATAACTGTGAGTAGTTTCGATTGAACCGACACATCCATATTGCCAATCTCATCCAAAAATATAGTTCCCCCATCCGCCATTTCGAACCTTCCGGCTTTATCTGATCGAGCATCGGTATAAGCTCCCTTTTTATGGCCGAATAGTTCATTTTCAATCAACGTTTTGTTAAAAGCACCTAAATCAACCGACATAAATATCTGATCGGATCGCTTTGACTTTTGATGAATTGAATTGGCAACAAGCTCTTTTCCGGTACCATTCTCTCCTAAAATAAGAACATTGGCTTCGGAGGGAGCAACCTTTTCGATAGTACGCACCACTTCGCGCATTTTATCTGAATGATAGATAAATTCTTTCTTTGGAGGAGTAAATATGTGAGACTTTAAGTTATTACCTTTTTGTTTCGAATCATCAATAAAAGAAAGCACCCTGTTAATGAGTTCGCGATGTTCGAACCTATTACTGATTACATCAGCCGCTCCTTCTTTCATTACTTTAACAGCTGATCCGAGATCATTGGGCGAGACTAAAAAAACAACTTTAGCATCAGGTTTAATATTTAACAGATAATGAAGAACCCTCACTCCTGCTTCAATTTCAACACAATCGCCCTTACATGAAAATGGAAGCACCACCACATCAACCTCGTTAACTTTTATAGCATGAGGGATCTGACATGGAGTTTCTGCCGTAATTACTTTTTTTACGTGATCCTGCAATAATCCTGCGATCCAATGAAGGACATTTTTATCTTTTTCTACCACTAATACACTTCCCGCTCCACTCATAATCCTATAGTCCACGATGCAATTTAATACCATGAACTCTTTTTTGACAAGTAGATTCGTGAAATTTAAATTTTAAATAAGGTCTTCCTTCTTATTTATAAGCTATTAAAAGTTAACGAACTAATATATTATTCGATGATATAAACATAAGAACGGATTGGAGTTCGAAGAATGATTCTATTCATCTTTCTCATTTTCTTCCTTCATCATTGGCGAAGAATCCCATGCTGATTCCATATCCATATAAGGTTGCTTTTGCTGTAATAGTAAAATATTTTCGAGATGTTCTGAAAACTTCCTGGCTTCTAAAACAAAATGAGGATCGTCCATATCGTACCGTTGTCGAAGGTTATCCATAAACCGTCTATCCAGATGTCTGAAAGTAGTAGCAGCCCTGTGCACACTATAATTACTCATTCCCAAACTACGTAATGCATCGGCCCCAAGCGAAACAGCAGAATCAAAAGTCTCTTGCTGAAAATAATCAACCTTTTTATTAGCTAACTCAAGGCTATGAGCTACATCAACGGCACGAACAACCAATTTTAAGTGAGGGAAATGCTTGGTGGCTACATCTACCAATTTATCTATCTGCTGACGATCGCCCATTACAATAACCAATACTTTTGCCTTAGCTGCTCCAGCCGCTTCCAACATATCGGCCCGGGTTATATCACCATAATAGATTTTAAAGCCAAACTTCTTGAGATATTCGATATTATGAGGATTGATATCGATAATGGTTGAACGAATTCCATTGGCATTCAAAAAACGCCCTAGTACCATTCCAAAGCGTCCGAACCCAGCCATAATAACAGGATTAGCTTCTTCATCAACGCAATCCTGATCCATTTCTTTAGCCTCTTTTTTCGAAATTCGTGGAAGTATAATCTTTTCGTTGATGATAAAAAACAAAGGAGTAATCAACATAGATAAGGCAATGATGATAAGCAAAACCCCTGAAGTAAATTCATCATAAATAGCATTTTGAGACGCAAAGGCCACTAAAACAAATCCAAACTCACCCGCCTGAGATAAACTAAAAGTAAAAAGCAGATTTTGAGAAGTATTGAGTTTGAAAATTTTACCTAAGATAATCAGAACAACAAACTTAATACTAATCAACATCAGTAATAAACCCAATATTAAGCCCCAGTGCTCCAGTAATAAACTAAAATTGATGCTTGCTCCAACCGAAATAAAAAACAAACCTAGCAACAAACCTTTGGACGGTTCCAGATTATTCTCTAACTCGTAACGATATTCACTATTAGCTAAAACCACACCCGCTAAAAATGTTCCCAAAGCGGGCGATAAGCCCACAGCATCCATACCAATTGCGATCCCAATTACCATTAAAAGAGCCGTTGCTGTAAATAACTCACGTAATCCGGTAGCTGCAATATAGTTAAAGATATAACTGGCAAGATACCTACCTCCCACAACTATTACGGCAACACTTCCTAATATCAACAATAGATTTAACCAACCATCGCCGGTTAACTCCGTCATTTGAACGTCGGCCTGATTGGCAACCTGATTAGCCAACAGAGCCAAAATACCAAAAATGGGAACAACCGCAATATCCTGCATCAAAAGCACAGAAAAACTATGTCGGCCGGCTCGGGTTTGAAGCAAACCTTTTTCGGTTAAAGTTTGCAATACAATAGCAGTAGACGAAAGAGCCAGTATTAGACCGGTAGTTACAGCCTGAGCAAAATTGAGCCAGAAGAACGAAGAAAAAATCACAATCACAACGGCAGTAATACCAATTTGCAATCCGCCCAGTCCAAAAATCAACCGTTTCATACGCCACAGCATGCTTGGATGCAGTTCCAAACCAATCAGAAATAACATAATAACAACACCAAACTCGGCAAAGTGCATTACATCGGCATCTTCGGCTCCCACAAGTCCAAGAATATAAGGTCCAATTACAATACCTGCAATCAGATAACCTAATACCGATCCTAATCCAATTTTCTTTGCTATTGGCACTGCTACAACAGCCGCAAGCAAATACACCATCATGTCAACAAAAATCGAATCTAAATGCATGGATTAATTATATTCGTTGGCAAACATCTTATTGTTTATTTCATTTATTGGTTGTTTTTCATCGCGCAGCAGGGTTAACAACTTTATATAATCCATTTGTGCAATTTCAATCTCTTTGTTTTTCATTTGATAAGTACCATGAAAAACCATTGATGGTAAATATTGCATATTACATAAACGAGCTGTTTGCTCAAAAGGAATTAAATATTGCCTGATAGGATAACGGTTAGAACCTTCAAGACTATAAGCATCTTTACTGCCACCTGTTGTTACAACCGACATCGCATATTTTCCTTTTAATGCATTACCCCAACGGCCATAAGCAAACCCATGTTCCAACACAAGATCGAACCATTCTTTTAAAATAGATGGAGCACTATACCAATAGAAAGGGTGCTGCCAAATAATAATATCGTGTTTCTTTAATAATTTTTGCTCTCGTTTAACGTCTATATAAAAATCGGGGTATTCTTCATATAAATTATGAATGGTAACACCTTCCATTTTACCTACGGCTTCGATTAATTCCTTATTAACCTTTGATTTTTTTACCAATGGGTGTGCAAATAATATCAATATCTTTCTCATGCGCTTGAAGTTTGGCTTTAAAATACAAGAAAAGCCCTTCTTTCGAAAGGGCTTTAATAACTTTATCAATAATATTTTCTTTTTAACCTAACCATTCTCCTTTTAAGGCCTTCTCAAAGCGTTTACTAACCATTTTCCAGTTAACAACATTCCAAAATGCAGCAATATAATCGCCACGTTTATTCTGATAATTCAGGTAGTAAGCATGTTCCCAAACATCAAGTGTCATCAATGGAATACCCTTGTCAGGTGCAATATCCATTAAAGGGTTATCCTGATTAGGAGATGATACCACTTTCAACTCTTTATTTTCGGTTAGTATTAACCAAGCCCAACCACTTCCAAATCGTGTTTTTGCTGCTTTCGAAAATTCATCTTTAAAAGCATCAAACGATTTAAAGTCTTTAACAATGTGACTTAATAAACGAGCTGATGGCTCTGTTTTATCAGGTGATAAATTCTCCCAAAACAGCATGTGGTTATAGTACCCTCCTCCGTTATTTCGAATGCCCACATCGTGTTTTGATATATTAGCAAATATATCGCGCATAGCAGTTGTTTCCAACGAAGTATTATCGATAGCTGCTGTAAATTTCTTAAAATATCCACGGTGATGCTTGTCGTAATGGAGCTCCATGGTTTCTGCATCAATATAAGGCTCAAGAGCATTGTAGTCATATGGCAAGGCCGGGAAGAAATGCCCGGATACAGGTGTTGATTTCTGTTCAGAAGCTGTTGTAGAATTTTGTTTACTACTTCCTACAGTTGTACAAGCGCCTATTGCGCCCAAGCCAAACAAACTAATAAAGTTTCTCCTTTCCATAAGTTATATCGGTTTAAAACGGTTTATCAAAACATATGATTATTTAATCAATATCAGCCAGCCAATTACTTTAACCTTTAAAAAGTTCAATACCAACTGATTTAGTTTTAACAGACTCATGTAAATTTTGTTTAAGTTCGTCACAGAACGTTTTTGTAATTCGCAACAAATTATTTTCTTTAAAATCGTGCAAAACAATATCCTAAACAATGAAGCGCATCCTAATATTTACTTTAATTGGCATGTTAAGCACATGCATTTTTGGTCAGACTGACTATAAAAAAAGAGCCGACGGCTTTTATAAATACAACAATTATCAGCGTGCTTTAAAAGATTACAAAAGACTTTATCGAAAAGATAAAGAAAATACCGATTTACTTTCGTTGATATGTAACTGTATTGTTAAGGATAATACCCTTCGAGAAGAGGCTATTCCTTATTTAGAAAAATTGTTGGAGTTAAAGCCCAACGATGTTGAAGCCAATTATAATTATGCGCTTGCATTGTATCATGGTCATAGATTTAATGAAGCCGAAAACTATTTACTCGATAAAGCGAGTCTGTTGCAAGGAGATTTGGAATTTAAGCAAAAAAGTGAGCAACTGAAAAACTACATTCAGAATGCAAAAGCATTAACCCAGCATCCGCTGGATATTACATTTATCAACCTTGGAGAAGATATTAATACACCACGAAACGAGATTAATCCATACGTTAGCGTTGATGAACAAACCCTGTTTTACTCATCAGATAAGAAATATAACAGTTTTGCAGGTATCTATTATTTTAATGTATATGTATCGGAATTGGAGAACAACATCCATCAGAAAGCAAAAATAATTGGATCAAAAGTAAACAGTATTTACGACGAAATGGTTGCCGGCATTGAGCCTCATGGCAAAATGCTAATGGTTTATCATAACCGGATGAAAGAAGAAACAATGGCATATGCCAATTACAACGGACGATATAACTTTGACTTGCTCGAAGATTTTGGTGATCCGTTAGATGGAAAGGGTTCGGAATTTGGAGTATGGTTTTCGGCCAGTGGTGATACAATTGTTTTTTCAGGCGATTCGGAAAATGGAGATACTGACTTGTACTACGCTATGAAACTCCCCAATGGAAAATGGGGCCTGGCAAGGGAATTACCCGGAAAAATAAATTCGAAATACAATGAGAACTTCCCGGTTCTATCTGAAGATGGTAAACGTCTTTACTTTTCATCAGATAACGAAAAATCAATGGGAGGATACGACTTGTTTTATTCCGATTTAGATACAGAAACCAAACTTTGGGGCGAGCCAATAAACATGGGCTATCCCTTAAACGATACCTATGATAATTATAATATATCGTGGGTATATGGTAAACGACATGCGTATGTATCGGCTATTCGACCAGATGGTTATGGTTGTCGCGACATTTACAAGGTAGTTTTTAACGAAAAAGATCCGTTTAACTACATCATTAAAGCCGACATCAGAGTTAAAAACGGAAAAGACCTCATCATACCTAACTCAAGACCTAGCATTACCGTTACTGATACTCTTAACAATGTGATGGGACAATACCGGGCTTCGGCCGATTCGGCAAAGTTTATTATGGCTCTAACACCCGGATCGTACATTGTAAACATCGAGGATGATAATTTACCAGCCTTTAGCCAACCACTTATTGTTCCTGAAAAATGGTACAATAACGAAGCTGATAAATTTTTGTTTGTTATTACAAAAGAAGATGAAAAATAGAATCAAACAACAATAGTTGAGAATTTATGGCTTAATCGTAAGGCTTAAATATCTATTTACCCTATTTTTGTTGTTCACACTATAAAAAATAAGAATGAAACTTCAGCTTAAAAACCCCATTGTGTTTTTCGATTTGGAAACCACTGGGATAAATATTGCCAAAGATCGAATTGTTGAAATAGCCATTTTAAAAGTAAGTTTGGATGGAAAAGAAGAATCGTTTTGCTACAAAGTAAATCCAGAAATGCCAATTCCCCCTGAAACCACGGCTATTCATGGCATTAGCGACGAAGATGTAAAAGATGCTCCAACCTTTAAAAAGCTGGGTAAAGAAATTGCCAAAATAATGGAAGGATGCGACATTGGCGGTTTTAACTCCAATAAATTTGATGTGCCCTTATTGGCCGAAGAATTTATTAGAGCAGAAGTGGATTTTGATATGAAAAAGCGCAAGTTTGTTGATGTTCAAACCATTTTTCATAAAATGGAAAAACGAACATTAACTGCCGCTTATAAATTCTATTGCGACAAAGATTTAACCGACGCTCATTCGGCCGAAGCTGATACTCGTGCAACTTACGAGGTTTTATTATCTCAGTTAGATCGTTACCCTGATTTGGAAAATGACGTTGAATTTTTGAATGATTTCTCATCATTTAATAAAAATGCCGATTTTATTGGCCGTATCATCTTTAACGACAAAGGCGAAGAAGTATTCAACTTTGGCAAATACAAAGGACAACCAGTAGAAAAAGTACTTGAAAAAGATCCATCGTATTACGGTTGGATGATGAATGGAGATTTCCCACTTTTCACGAAAAAAGTACTGACTAATATTAAGCTGAGAGCATTTCGTAATAAATAAGATTTAATTTCGGTAGTATGAAAATATTATGCATTGGGCGTAATTATGTTGATCATATTAAAGAATTGAACAACCAAATGCCCACCGAGCCGGTTATTTTTGCCAAACCCGATTCGGCACTATTGCTTAAAAACCGTCCGTTTTTTATTCCCGACTTTGCTCAGGAGTTTCATCACGAGGTGGAAGTAGTGATTAAAATAAATCGCATTGGTAAAAACATTGCGCCCGAATTTGCCAATCGCTATTACGAAGAAGTAGGTTTAGGTATTGACTTTACTGCCCGCGATTTACAATCGAAACTAAAAGAAAAAGGCTTACCCTGGGAAAAGGCAAAAGCCTTTGATGGATCGGCTGTACTTTCGGAATTTGTTCCTAAAAGTAAGTTTGAGGATATTCAAAATATCGACTTTAAGCTGGATGTAAATGGCGAAACACGTCAGCAAGGCAATACCTCATTAATGATTCATCCGATTGATGAAATAATTGCCCATGTATCGCAATATTTCACCCTTAAAATTGGCGATTTGATTTATACCGGTACACCAGCTGGTGTGGGGCAAGTTAAAATAAACGATCGCTTGCAAGGTTATTTAGGTGATAAAATGATGTTCGACTTCTTGATTAAGTAGTTTTTAAGCTCGAAGTCCGTAAATAAAAGTATAGAAGGAATGGTTCGTTATATCCATTAAAGATATAGAACCGTTCCTTATTTTTTTGTGCATAAAGCCAATAACAACATTCGAATGGTAGGATTACACTCTCTGACACTTACATAATAAGTTATGAAAGTAGCATAATACAATCTGTACATTAAATAATACCCTCTTCAAGTTAAATAACAGGCCCTTAAAGCGACATAATGTCATCTTACAATGCCATAATTACCTCTCACATTCAAATAATGCTATCTCGCAATAGCAAAACAATTAGTTACACTTAAATAATACCCTCTTCAAGTTAAATAACAGACTCTTAAAGCGACATAATGTCATCTTACAATGCCATAATTACCTCTCGCATTCAAATAATGCTATCTCGCAATAGCAAAATAATTAGTTACACTTAAATAATACATCCTCAAGGTTAAAAAATAAGATTTCACCAGAAAAAAATAAAGGGAGCAATAGAAAAACTAATCCTTATACCTGAAACACCCCGTTAAATGATCGTTAACCATGCCAGCAGCCTGCATAAAAGCATAACAAATAGTGGGGCCCACAAAGGCAAATCCTTCCTTCTTCAATGTCTTACTCATGGTTATAGATTCGGGCGAAGTGGCCGGCAACTCTATACTATCGGTAAAATGGTTTTTAATGGTTTGATGATGTGTAAACTGCCAGATATAACGATCAAACGATCCGTACTCCTTTTGAATGCGCAAAAAAGCTTTGGCATTTTTAATGGTGGCCACAATTTTTTGACGATTCCGAATAATGGATTCATCCTGCATTAATTCTTCGACCTTATCATCGTTGTATGCTGCAATGATGCGGGCATCAAATCCATCAAAAGCTTTGCGAAATCCTTGGCGCTTTTTTAAAATGGTCGACCAGCTTAGGCCAGCCTGAAAAGCATCGAGCACCAAAAATTCAAACAGCTTATCATCATCATGCAAAGGTACTCCCCACTCTTCGTCGTGGTATTTCTGCATTAATTCCGAATCGCCCACCCAGTTGCATCTTTGTTTCATACCATTATTCTTTAATAATCAAATCGCTGCTTACTTTGCTATTACAAACACCCCTCCGGGGCTACCTGATTAACCATTCTTCATTCTATCTTGTTGAATTGTCTAATCGAAAATTGATTCAACTGAAATAATTTCCGTCACCGGACTTCTGTCTTATTACTTAACACTCACCACATACAACTGTCCGTGCGAAAATCGCGATACTCTAATGCTTTTTCCTCGTTCGATAAATCCGGTTTCGGCAACAGCATCGTAAACCTCATCGTTAATTTCAACTCTACCCGAAGGGCGAAGCGTAGTGCTGGCAATTCCGGTTTCGCCCACCAATTCCTTCATAGATGCCTCAACACCTATATAACCCAACTCTACATCCTCTGTTGTATTCAAAGCTATTTTGGCTCCTAATGCACTATCGGTAGCCAGTATTTTTTTACTGAGATAAATAATTGCCAGCAACGATCCAAACAATCCCGACATAACAATACCCAAGGCTTCGAGCAGCTTATTAAAACCAACCGCTTCAAAATTAAACAAATCGTTATCGAGCATACTAAAAGTGAGGCCTACCACCACCAAGGTGATCCCCGATACTCCGGCAACTCCAAAACCCGGAATCACAAACACCTCCAGACCAATAAGCACCAGTCCAACAATAAAAAGGATAATCTCCCAATTAGCTGCTAAACCATCGATATACAAAGGCGAAAAATACAATACAGCAGCCACCGCTGCCGCCGCTAATGGAAAACCCACACCAGGTGTTTGCAACTCAAAGTAAATACCCCCCATTATTACTAATATGAGTATACCTTGCAAAATAGGACTGGTCAAAAATCCTCTTAATCCATCGTAAAAAGATGGTTCAAATGTGGTAATCTCGTATTTTGGAATATCCAACTGCTCCAACACTTCTTGCATATTATTAGCCTTTCCTTCGCAAAAACCATGTTCAATGGCTTCAAGAGTTGTAAACGTTAATATTTTTCCGGTATCAATTACGCCAGCAATGTAAATACTCTCATCAACCATAGCTTCAGCAATATGCGGATCGCGTCGCCACACATACGTTGTATCGCCATTTACCACTACAGTATCTTTTCCATGCGCCTCGGCCGTAGCTCTAATGGTCGATCGCATATACGATTGGTATTTATCGGGCATCTTTTCGCCGCTCTGATTAACAACTGTTGCGGCTCCAATATTGGCACCCGGACGCATATAAATGCTATCGCAGGCAATGGATATTAACGCTCCTGCCGATGCCGCATTATTATCGATAAACACATGCACCGGAATAGGGCTATTTAATATTTTAGTACGAATAGAATCAGCATAAACCACCTGCCCTCCGTAAGTATTCATGTGCAATAAAATTACATCGGCTTTCATTTCCTCGGCTTCAGCAAATGCTTCTTGTGTGTGAATCCACGAGGTACTTCCTATTTCTCGAAATATTTTGAAGGTATAAACTTTCTTCACCGAGTCGTTGGGTACTACCGACTCCTGTGCAAACATTACCAAAGAAATAAATAATCCAAAAAGAAGGGTAATTTTTCGGTGCATAGTATGTTGTTTTATTTATAAAAATAGAAATATTTTTAATGTAAATCCCCTTCTTTTATACTAAGTCTGTTTTATTACCTTTCGAACCTGATAGTAAGACATCAACAAACATCATTATTATATCGAACGGTTTATGGGTAAGAATATGTACTCCTTTTTTGCCCAAATATCCTCCTGTAAAGACACTTTAATAAGGTACATTTGTAACAACTCGAATAAATTATATCGATAATTAAAACAAGACATATGAAAATGAATAAACAAATTTTAGGTTGCGCAGCTGCGATTGCACTTGGAGCCATTGCCTGCACTCCGCCTAAAACAGAAACAAAATCGACACCGGCTTTAAGTGCCGAAGAGTTACTTGAATTAACAGATCATCCGGGTAATCCTATCATTACACACAAATACACTGCCGATCCGGCCACATTAGTATATAACGATACGGTTTATTTGTATACTGGTCACGACGAAGCTCCGGCTGGCCATAATGGTTATGTACTAAACGAATGGCTAATATTTAAATCAACCGATCTTAAAAACTGGGAAGAACATCCGGTACCTTTTCGTGTCGATGAATTTGAATGGGCAGCAGGAAGTGCCTGGGCAGCTCAAACCATTGAAAAGAATGGTAAATTTTACTGGTTTATTACAGCCTACCATGCCCCTACTAATGGATTTGCCATTGGTGTTGCTGTAGCTGATAGTCCAACCGGCCCGTTTAAAGATGCCATTGGCGCTCCGCTTATTACTACAGATATGACAGCTGCTCCATTCCAAATTGATGATGGGAATGGTGGTAAAAGAGATATGAACTGGGATGATATTGACCCAACAGTTTTTACTGATGATGATGGACAATCGTACGTTTTCTGGGGTAATACATCTTTGCACTATGCTAAACTAAAGGATAACATGATTGAGTTGGATAGTGAAATCAAGAAGATTGAGGTACCTAGTTTTACCGAAGCACCTTGGGTACACAAAAAAGGCGATTGGTATTACCTGACTTATTCAGTAAAATTCCCTGAAAAAACAGCTTACTCAATGAGTAAAAGCATTAACGGACCATGGGAATACAAAGGTATTATCAACGAGGTTGCCGGTAACTGTAATACCAATCATCAGGCTATTTTAGAATATAAAGGCAAAGATTACTTTGTGTATCATAACGGAAGTATTCCAACAGATGGAGGTAGTTTCCGCCGCTCGGTTTGTATCGATTATTTATACTACAATCCGGATGGAACCATCAAAAAAATTGTAATGACATCGGAAGGCGTTGCTCCGGTAAAATAATACAGAGAAGAGTAAACGAAAAGGAGGCCGAATCAAGCCTCCTTTTTCTATTTCAAATAAAAGGTAACACCAACAGCCAACGACATGGCCATATGCGGTTTAACGTATTTAGTTCGGATAGCTTCCAATAAATAAGCATCAAAAGCCGAAATTTCGGAGTATACACCAAAGGCTTTAAAGTAATTGCCATTCAACGGAAACTTTACCTCCCCTCCTACAAAAGGTGCAAAATGCACCATATTCTGAAAATAATATTTATCAGGATAATAATCAGGTAAAGTCCTAAAGGTATTATTGGTATTTCCCCAGTTTATAGATAATCCACCATAGGGAGTAAAATAATCGAATAAGGGATCCTTCACAAACCTAAAGCTGTTCTTTAACGAAACAGTTACCACACTATTTAAACTTCCTCCAAAATTAGGCCCCAAATAACCAATGTATAAAGTAGGTTGGTAAATTTGACCAATATCGTAACCAAAACCAACCGATAAAAAGCCAATACTTCCGGCATATTGCAATTTATATTGCCCAGGTATAAACCATCGATGCTTGAAATACACAGTATCGCTATTAACAACCACAGAGCGTGGTTTGTACGCCTTTTGCAATACTTTGGGCAAATGCTTCTCAATCTCTCTTTCACTATCGAGTTGTGCATCCACATTGGGAATAAAAAAACTTAATAAAACACAAAGCTGCATCCATCTACCTACGATGGATGAACAAATAAATTTTTCCATCATTAGTAGTTATATTTATTTACAATAATTGTATCCTGCTGAAAGTCGAGAATAACCATTTCATTTCGTATACACGAAGGAACCAATAAATAATTTACTTCATCGCCAAAGTAATTCGAGTATTGATAACTATGACCATGGCCATGCACTGACAAAGGCACCTTGTGATGCTTCATCATCTCGTTATACAAATACTCATTCCCAATACTAAATTGCGAGTCCCAAGGGTAAATATGTGCAAACGGCAGTACATATTTGGCATCTTCGGTATTTTCCAGAGCATTATTAAACCAGACAAAATCCGGATCTTCAATATTCTTTTCCCAAATAACGTCATCGAACATTACAAACTTAACCCCTTTATAAACAAAGCTAAAGTTCGAATCACCAAACATTTCTTTATAAATATCATAGCCATTACCCAAACAATCGTGATTTCCGATTAGTGTTATTACCGGAAACTTAATTTTATTCATGATATCACTGTACCACTTAAATTCTCGACTATTAGCACTTAGAGTTATATCCCCCATGTGAATAATAAAATCAAGATCGTCTAATGTATTTATATGGGCTACTTGCTTTTCAAATTCATCGTAATAGGTATGCGTATCGGCAATTAAACCAATTTTAAATGGCTTAAAAGGTTGATCAACCCCTTCGATAATGCGATTATAGTTTTTAATGTTTTGATTTTTGTAGGCATTATCAACAATATTCTCATATGGACTATACTCAATCCATTCGTCACAAGAAACAATTCCTAATGTGACACTTATACTAGTTATTAAAAATAACAATCTAAATTTCCCCTTCATTTCAATACTTCATAATCTAATTTCCAAGTACGAAAGTATTGAAATATCATCCCTCGTTTTTAAATAAGATCATGAGGTCTGAAAATTAAAGTACAAAATGTCGTTTTTACACATTGAAATGAAAAAGGGGTAAACCCGTTTGGATTTACCCCTTCTGCAATTATATATTCTGTATTTATAGAGCCTAAGCTTCTTTTGGTTCAATAACCATCAGAACATCACCTTTTGAAACTGAATCACCTGAATCGAATTTGATTTCGGTTACTGTTCCAGCAACAGTCGACTCAAGGTTGTTCATCATTTTCATAGCTTCTAAAACAACTACTGTTTCGCCAGCAGCTACTTCGTCACCTACTTTTTTCTTGTATTCAACTACCATTCCTGGTATTGGAGCATGTAAGCTACCACTAGCTTCCACTTCTTTCACTTTATCCTCTTTTTTGCGACGTACACGTCCACCAGGAGCTGCAGCAGCAAATGGATCGTTGATTTCAACAGTAAATGTTTCGCCATCTACAGTTACTTCCAACTCACGACCATTACCATTTTTAGCTTTAGAAGTTAACTCACCAGAAAGCGCCTTTTTAACAAGCTCTTCTTCTTTCTTAACTTCTTCCATAGTTTTAGCTTTCCACTCAGCTGGCATTTCTTCTCCTGAATATTTCCATTTCAAGAAACGTTTACCAGTTACAGGATATAAAGCAACCAATACTTCGTCGTCGATATCTTTAGCAAGGTCAGCAAATTCTGATTTAACACCTTCCATTTCTGGTTCTAAGATACTACCAGGACGTTCAGTAATAGGATTCTCGCCACGTGGGTAGTCTTTCAAGGCTTTTTTCATTACTTCAGGATTGATAGGCTTAGTTG
This sequence comes from uncultured Carboxylicivirga sp., assembly GCF_963668385.1. Lineage (GTDB taxonomy): Bacteria > Bacteroidota > Bacteroidia > Bacteroidales > Marinilabiliaceae > Carboxylicivirga. The sequence continues at coordinate 3,926,903 of NZ_OY764327.1, read as the reverse complement.
TTTTACCATACAATCCGTAGCAAAGGTCTTTTACCTCTTTAGTAATTTGTGCATATTCTCCTTCGTATGAGTCGAACAATACGTTGTTTACCGTTTGAACACCTACAATTTGAGAAGTTGGAGTCACCAATGGAATACTACCAAGGTCTTTACGAACTTTTGGTAACAAACGGAATACTTCAGGTAATTTATCCAAAGCATCCATTGCTTTCAACTGGTTAACCAAGTTTGATAACATACCACCTGGTGTTTGGTGAAGCAATACATTGATATCAGTAGTTGAATATTTAGGACTGTTATCTAAGTGACGATATTTAGGGATTACTTTCTCCATTTCGTCAGCAATAGCAGTAATTTTTTTGATATCCATACCAGAATCGCGGTTAGTACCTAACAACGACATAATAATTGGCTCAACAGCAGCGTGTGAAGTACGGTAAGAATAAGGGCCGATACAAGTATCAACAATATCAATACCAGCTTCGATAGCTTTGAAGATTGCCAAATCACCCATACCCGATGTAAAGTGAGTATGTAAGTTCAATGGAATATCAGTAAATTGTTTGATTTCGCGAACCATATTGTAGATATCGTAAGGAGCAATCAAACCAGCCATATCTTTGATACAGATAGAATCAACACCAAACTCAACCAACTCTTTTACTTTACCTAAGTAGTAGTCCATGTTATAAACGTCACCCCCTAAACGAGGCTCAGTTAAGGTATAACATACTACCCCTTGAAAGTGCTTACCATTGTCTTTAATAACTTTAGCAGCAGTCTCGAAGTTACGGTAATCGTTCAAAGCATCGAAACAACGGAAAATATCCATTCCGTTATCAATAGCACGCTGAACAAATGCTTGTACTACATCATCGGCATAGTTACGGTAACCAACAACGTTTTGTCCACGAAGAAGCATTGAGAAAGGAGTTTTAGGCATCACTTTTTTAAGTGTACGTAATCTTTCCCATGGATCCTCTCCTAAATAACGGTGCATAGTATCAAAAGTAGCACCACCCCATGTTTCAACAGCATTGTAACCAGCGTTATCAATCATTTCAGCAACTGGCAACATATCTTCAGTGCGACCACGAGTAGCAAACAATGATTGATGTCCGTCGCGAAGGCTGACATCGTTAATTTTAATTGGATTTGCCGCCTTAGGACGATCCGCATTATATTGTACTTGGGTCATCTCCAAGACCCCGTGTTTATCGAATTTCATCTTTGTTCGTTTTTTAAAAATTTGCGTTGGTAAGCACCAACAATTAAACAGCTTTCATTAGCAACCTACCTCTGCGCTGAACATTAGTACGGTTAGTCATAATCATTCCTTTACCCATTGCAGCCCAAGCACTAGCGGTTGGTTTTGCTGCTTCAACAGCTGCTGCTTTTTCTTGTTCCAGATAATAGGCCACTGCAATCATTGCAGCTTTTCTCTTTTTTTCTCTATCTGTCATGATAATGATATTTTACAAAGGAATATTACCGTGCTTTTTAGGAGGCAACACCTCTGTTTTAGTCGACATAATTTCAAGCGCGTCTACCAAACGTTGACGTGTTTCGCTAGGAATGATAACATCATCGATATATCCACGTTTAGCAGCCAAATAAGGTACACTAAATGCGTCTTCGTATTCTTTGATTTTCTCTTCCGTTTTAGCTGCTTTATCTTCAGCTTCGGCAATTTGTTTACGGTAAGTCGAAATTACTTCCACAGCACCTTTAGCACCCATTACAGCAATTTCGGCACTTGGCCATGCAAATACCATATCGGCACCCAATGGTTTAGAACACATTGCCAAATAAGCACCACCATAATCTTTACGGGTAATTACAGTAAATTTAGGTACAGTAGCCTCGGCATAACTCCAAAGTAATTTAGCACCGTGACGGATAATACCATCCCACTCTTGTTGAACTCCAGGAAGGTATCCAGGAACATCAACGAAAGTAATCATTGGGATATTGAAAGCGTCGCAAGTACGAACAAAGCGACTGATTTTATCTGAAGCATCGATATCCAAACAACCTGCCTGAATCATAGGCTGGTTTGCAATGATACCAACTGATCTGTTATTCAAGTGTCCGAAACCTACAATTGCATTTTCTGCATAATGCTCGTGTACTTCCATGAATTCACCGTTATCAAGAACTGATTCGATGATTGTTTTCATGTCGTAAGGTACGTTTGATGAATCAGGAATAATGGTGTTTAACTCTTCGCATTCGCGTTGAGGATCATCTCCCATTGGAACCTGAGGAGCTTCTTCTAAATTATTATTAGGTAAATACTCTAATAATTCTTTAATACCTTCAATTGTTTCCTCATCGCTATCGTAAGCAAAATGAGCGTTACCACTTTTTGAGTTGTGAACCATAGCTCCACCTAATTCCTCAAAAGTAGTTTCTTCACCAGTAACCGTTTTAATAACATATGGGCTGGTGATAAACATGTGACTTTTCTTTTTAACCATAAAAATAAAGTCAGTCATGATAGGTGAATAAACAGCACCACCGGCACAAGGGCCCATTATAGCACTAATTTGCGGAATCACACCCGAAGAGCGTGAGTTACGCATAAAAATTTCACCATACGCTTTTAAAGCGTCAACTCCTTCTTCAACGCGGGCACCTCCAGAGTCGTTTAATCCTACAATAGGAGCTCCGGCCTTAACAGCCAAATCCATAACCTTACAGATTTTTGCTGCGTGCATTTCGCCAAGCGAACCACCACGTGAAGTAAAATCCTGTGAAAAAGCAAATACGGGACGACCGTTTACTAATCCGTGACCCACAATAACTCCATCAGAAGGAACGTCTACTTTTTCCATTCCAAAGTTAACAGAGCGGTGTTCCACAAACATGTCTATTTCCCTAAATGACCCCTCATCAAAAAGAACATCAAGCCTTTCGCGAGCCGAAAGTTTTCCTTTCTCATGTTGCTTAGCAACTCGAGCCTCTCCACCCATTAATTTGGCTTCTTCTCTCTTTTTTTTGAGCAGCTCAATTTTTTCAGACACTTTCATAAATACAGATAATTTATAATTACACCAAAATTTCTTTAATTCAATTTCGCCATCAAAATTAGATAGAGCGATTGGATTTTAATCAATACAAATGTTAAAAATTAATAACACGACGGCACAATATCTTAAAATTTCCAAAATTATAGAAATTTTTCTCTATTTTAAATTCAATCTAAATCTGAATGACTGGAAATTAGGATATCCCTTACGTAAAAACATGTTATACAACATAGTTATAAAACACAAACTCATTGAAAAGCATTCAGAAAATAAAAAAATAACGACCTCTAAACCGCATTATAAAGTAGTTTGTGATGAACATTTTCTGAATGCAAAATTAGCCGAATTTTAGTCAAATGTCAATATCAAAAAAATGATGATCGTTTAGCCGTTTTAGAAATACAAATGAAATCTTCCTCTTACATTCAAATTAAAAAACTACATGTAGAATTAAATTAAAGAATTTATTCAGCAATTGTAAAATTCAGCACTTACCTATAATTTAGAATAATACTACAACTTTAGGATATAAAACAACACTAGCCACAATGACAGCAAATAAGGCGGCTAATAACGTAGCCGCAGCCCCCAAATCTTTGGCTTTACCGAGATAATCATTCCTTTCTTTGGTAACTGCATCAGCAAGATTCTCGATAGATGTGTTAATGATTTCGGTAATAAAAACCAATATTATGGCTAGCCCAATCCATAGCCAATCGTATGCTTTAATTTTTAGAATAAATCCTAAAATTAAAACAACAAATGTAGCAACTATATGAATTCGGGCGTTAGGTTCATCTTTTACCACATGAAAAATACCCTTTAATGCATATGTGAAGCTTTTGACTCTTTTTTTAAGATATTGCATCAAATCGATAACGATTAAATAATAACTACCTTCTTATATAATAATCCAAAGATAGCGCTTTTAGATACAAAAAAGGCGCGAAATAAATCCGCGCCCAGTAGTCAAAGTATGAAAGGTGTAATTAATCCTCGTCAAATGCGAATAATGCTTTTGTTGGCATTCCATCAGCATCAAAAGCTCCTTTATCGTATCCTTTCCAGTTATTATATGATTGAGGCTCCCAATAGAAAACTCCCAAACATCTGTCAATAGCTTTTGATCGGGTAATCAAGTCATGTAAAAATGTATACGATGCATCCTCTAACGCTGCATAGTAACCTACCTCACAAAATACAACATCACAGTCGTATCTTTCAATCATATCCTTTACATTAGCAATTGCTAAATCGTTAATGGTTCCCAAATTATCTTGTTCAGGATATAAAGACATACCAATGGCATCCCACTTAGCCCCGTTTGCTTTTAAATTATCGAACAACCAGCGAAATGATCCATTCTTATCTCCCTCCTGGCGGTGAATAATAACAATAGCTTCAGGAAAAACAGCTTTTACGGCATCGTATCCAAAGTTATTTAAAGTAGCATAATTCGCCATATTTACAGTTGCACGCCCGTCTTCCCACAACATACCGTCGCCAGTTTCGTTTCCAACCTGAACCCACTCAGGAGTAATACCCCACTCTTTTAAAGAAGTAAGTACATCGGTAGTGTGATCGGCAACAGCCTGACATAATTCATCGAAATTATAGTTTTCCCATGCAACAGGTTTGGTTTGTGTTGCAGGATCAGCCCAAACATCACTATAATGGAAATCGATTAAAATACGCATATTTAAATCAGCTGCACGCTTAGCTTTAACCAATAAATCGGCTTTGTTACACCATCCGTTTACAGGATCAACCCAAACACGAAGACGAATTGAATTCATTCCCATGCTTTTTAAAAGACTGATGCATTCTTTTTCCTCGCCGGCAGTATCTCTAAATGCAATATTATTGCTTTCCATCTCAGTTAACCAGCTAACATCTGCCCCTTTGGCAAAACCACTCATATCTTCGGGCACTTCCGGATCAATAGGCTTAACCGGAGTATCATCATCACTTCCGCATGCATAAACAAACAGAACAAAAACGATGAGGTATAGAAATTTTGTAATCTTCATTATTTCTTCTTTAATTTTTTGTAAAAACCGTAGAAGTGAACTTCTACGGTATTATTCTTTATTGAGCTTGAAAAGTACAAGTACCTCCAATTAAATCAACAGTAACATTATATGTTCCATTTGCTAATCCAATAGCTTCCGGAGCATCATTACCATTCAAAATTAGTTTATCAGTAGAACCTGCCATAAAAGTATCCCAATTATCGGCCTGCAGATAAATTTTAACCCCATAAGTAGTTGCCTGATATACTTCTGCAGTACCTGTATAAATACCTGGTTCATTACCTGTATTTGTTAATATAGCATCGGTAAAGTTCCAAACATCATTTAATCCGGCCAAATAGATTTCGTTACCCACTGAAGTGTGGCTATAGGTTAAATTTTTAAGATCAGCCTGAACAAGAGTAATACCTGCCGCCGGAGCAGGAATATTTCCTTCACCTTTAAACTCGAGGGTTCCTTCTGCTTGCCCCATTGTGTATACATCAGACCAATTATCTACTTCAACAGCCATTTGATATCCCCATTCAGAGTTGGCATTAACAATTCCGGCATAAGTTAAATCAGCTTCGCTAAGTAAACTTATATAATTATCAAAATTCCAATCTCCTGCAGTTATACCAATTAGATATAAATTCTCATATACCTCAGGTTCCGGATCTGGTTGATCAATACCATCTTTTATTTCGTAATATAAATTAGAATAATCAGATAAATAAAGTGTTAAAGTATAATCGCCTGCTGCACCAAAAGTAAATTCAGTAGCTGCATCAGCTGATTCTGCAAAAGTTAAACTTCCATCAGCAGAAGGAATAAATCCTATTTCAGTCTTTTCACCTTCTCTGTCACCTGTTGACATATTGTAAAGTGCAGCATCTTTAGTGCTTACTTTAACAGTAGCATTATCTTCACTCGTAGTAATTGGGAAAACCCACTTCACTTCGTCCTGGTCAAATGTCATTTCCCCTGTTACAGCGCCACTTACACTTAAAGTTGGAATAGAAATAGTATTCCATTGACTTTTAGGCGTATTAACAGTTGTAAAGTAACATCCTGAAGCCCCAGGATACCACATATTGAAGAAAGTAGGCTCATCAGAAGACAATAAAAATGCAGTACCAGCAACACCATCGTTACCCCACAACTCATAATCCCCATCCATCATAAACCAATTATACCAAGCATCTACACCTGTAAATCCATAAAAGACACCGTTTGCCTCTGGTGAATATAACTTATAACCAGTATCTTCTCGTTCTTTATTTAAAATAGAAGCACGATATAAATCAACATAATAGGTAGTAACATCAAAAGTTAGTACATTACCATATAATGGTGTAGTATTTCTACCATATGATGTATTTACACGAATATAAAGTGTTTGCTTAACATCAGGTTCAAAACCTAATAATCGGCAAATAGTATTTAATTTACCACCGGTAATAGCATGTACACTGCTGGTAGGTTGAATTGATTGATACGTCTTAAAATCCTCAGTTGCTGACAACTCTATTCGTACATAAGGAAACTCATCTGTAACTCCATAAGCCGGATCATTTACTTCCAATTTGCTATCTTCCCAGCTTAAAGCAAGTACCGGAGCTTTTCGCATTGCAGGCTTAAGCACCACACTTTCGCCAGAAGCTACTACAGTTGGATCAGTAAGTCCTGATACTGTTAGCTTATCACCTTCTTTTTCGCAGGACGTAAATACCGCAAACAAGGCTATTATAATATATAAAATATGATTTTTCATTTTTCACTTATTTATAAGACAATTACCGTTCTATCTTCCGATTAATAATATTGGTTAGATAAATTTGGATTAGCAATTATCTCTGTTGCCGGAATAGGGTAAATATTGTATTTGTTGTTAACGGCTACACCATCCTGAGCTCCGCCTTTCCATTCCCATAAATATTTATTATTGGTAAAGCAATCAAAACGAATCAGGTCGGTACGACGCATAGCTTCCAAATAGAACTCACGTCCTCTTTCATCTAAAAAGAATTTATTTGCAATTCCATTTTGAGAAGCAGCTAGTTGACTTTCTTCTACAACAGATGCACCACGTTCTTGTCTAACAATATTTACGTAGTTTAATGCAATATCTTTGTTAGAACCTCCACGATAGGCAGCTTCAGCATAATTTAAGTAAGCTTCGGCCAAACGAAATACAGGAAAATCATTACCTGTTACACTTGTTCCTATTGTTTGTGCAGCTGTTCCATCATCTAAAAGATTAGACCATTTAACGGCAAAATAACCACCTGTACGGTCTTCCATACCATTGGTCATATATTGAGAGTTACTACCTTGATAAATCAGGTTACGACTATCTTCTTCCTCAGTAAATAATTCAGTAAAATTACCTCGTAAACGAAACATATTCCAAGCTGTTTCTAGGCCTAATTGAGAAAGGTCATAACCATTTTCATCATCAACTTGACCCAAGGTTAAATATGAGGCAACATCGTAAGATACTACATTGTTACCATCGTGTACCAAAGAAAAAATGATTTCGTTACCTGATCCAACACGTTTACTATTATCAGCATTAAATAACTTTGTATAATCAGCCTCCAAATCATAACCTTCGTCCAGTACTTTTTGGCTGTAGATCATACACGAATCATATTTAGCTTCTACTCCATAAACTTCAGAATTTAAATACAAGCGAGATAACAACATCCATGCAGCGGCACGAGGTGCATGACCATATTCGCACTCTTCGGCAGTCATCATTCCTTCACTACAATCCTTTAGTTCAGTAGTTAAGAAATTAAATAAAGCAGGAGCTTTTATTTCTTCTGGTAAATCTGAACTACCAATGGTTGCCTCATCGGCATAAGGAACATCGTGGAATAAATCTAAAGCATGTGAATAAGCAAAAGCTCTTAAAAATCTAGCTTCTTCGCGATAATCTCTAATTTCAGCTTGTTGTGCCTCAGTAAATCCAGCGATACGACCATCCGTTGCATTTTTCAAAAATTCGTTGCACAACGAGATAGTATAGTAAATACGATAATAGGCATCAGATACATAAATATCATTGGCATCCCATGTTAGGTAGCTAATATTAGCTGTATTATCTCCTTCTAACCAAGTAGAGCCAATTTCATCGGTTCCACACTCTTGCAGGTTAATATAATTACGATAATATGCGTATCCTTTATTACTACTTAAATCTTTATTATTATCCACTTCCTGACCTGTAATTACAAACGAAGCATAGCATTTTGCCAAGGCAGAAATGTAATTCTCCGGCTTTGAAAAAACAGTTTCAGATGTTTCCTGTTCGTGTGGATATTGGTTTAAGTCATCGTGACAAGACGACAAACTCAAAACAATACCTATCGCGAATAAATATATTATATTTTTCATATGTCTATTTTTTTATAGTGATTTCATCCCTGATTAAAAAGTTAAACCTAAGCTTAAAGAGAAAACTCTAGGACGAGGATAGAAATCAAGATCAACACCATTATAAATTTCAGGATCGATTCCTGTGTATTTGGTAATTGTAAATACGTTTTGTACCAAACCAGTAACACTTAAATTGAACATATCTCTGATGCGACCAAAATCATAACTCAACGACAAGTTATCCATACGAATGAAAGAAGCATTCTCAACATAATGGTCTGATAAATACTGACGAGATTGGAAACCAGTTTCTAAATAACTTGCATTCAAATTATTTAACTGTGCACTATTATACGATACAGTATTAAATGCACCAGTATTCATCGCCATACCATTATATACATAGTTGTTTAAGTAAGAACGAAGACTTGTAGACAAGTTCCATTTTTTATAGCGAACCGATGTGCTAAGACCAAACATAAAGTCGGGCATTGGAGATTGGTAGTGATACAAATCGTTTGAATCAATTACACCATCACCATTAATATCAGCGTAAGCACCTTCGATTGGTTTACCAGCTTCATCGTACAACTGATGATAAACATTAAACATGTAGGGAGCATATCCTTCTGTTAAAATTTGCAAATAATAACTGTCGATTGTTGTTCCAATAGGTACACTGGTAATACCAGCAGCTGGATTCAACGATAAGTTGGTTACTTTTTGATCTTGCCAAGTTGCATTGAAACTAAGGTTCCAAGTCCAATCTGCATTATCAACAGGAACTGCATTTAATACAAATTCCACCCCTTTACTATCAACATTACCCACGTTTGTAAGAATGTTTTTGTCGAAATTAGTACCTGCAGCTACAGGAACGGTAGATAACAAATCCTCTGTGTTTCTTGTATAATATTCAACCGAACCGCTAATACGGTTATTGATAAAGCCAAAATCGATACCGTAATTAAATGATTTTGTTGTTTCCCATTTTAAATCGGCCGCATAGGCACTTGGACGATATGTGCTAACAACTGAATTACCAAAAATATAATCAGCACCAGGCTGACTTCCTACGTAAACAGGTAAATAATTGTAGTTACCAATACCTTCTTGCTGACCTGTAACACCATAACTTGCGCGTAATTTCAAATTAGAAAGTGCATCAATATCAGCTAAGAAACCTTCTTCAGACAAACGCCATGCTAATGCCAAAGATGGGAATAATCCCCAACGGTTATCTTCGCTAAAACGAGATGTTCCATCAGTACGAACAGTAGCTGTTAACATATACTTCGATTTCAACGAATAATTTAATCTTCCATAATAAGAAATCAAAACATGTCGTTGATCATCTGCGGCAACACTACTTTGTACTTCTCCTAAAGTATTGTAAGTATTATAGGCATTTGTACTACTCTTCCAAAACTGATAATCGTAACCGGCTGTTACATCCACATTACTATCGAAAGAACCTAAATCCTTTTTGTAATTGAAATAAGTAGTTAAGAGTCTGTTCTCTTTTTTCTCAGGACCATATGAATAATCTCTACCATTTGAGAAGAAATACTCTGCAGCATGAGCCGGTACATAAATTTCGCCTTCTCCTTTTGCATAATCATACCCTAGAGTAGCATGGAATTTCAATTCAGGTAAGAAATGAAATTTATAATCAACATCCACATTACCAATAAAACGACTTACATCACTGGTTGATGAATTTTGTTTTAGTAAACCAACAGGGTTAGAAACAACACCGTTAGCTAAGTTTCCATTGCTATCTACCCCTTCGGTATATCCACCATATAAATCATTACCCGAATACACAGGAATGGTTGGATTATAAGTAGCACCTCCCCAAATAGCAGATGTATTAGCAAAAGTATTTTGATTATAAGTACCTTTTAAACCTACATTAACTTTTAAGTGATCTTCTAAAAACGAAGGTGACACATTGAAGTTACCAGTAGTACGTTGCACATTATCAGGATCTAAAATACCATCCTGATTATAGTAACCAACCGAAAAACGGAATGGAACTTTTTCGGCAAAAGCACCCGACAAACTCAAATTATTATCGGTACCAAAAGCAGGTTTAAAAATCTCCTTATTCCAGTCTGTATTGGCATTACCTAACAAAGCACGTTGATCAGCTGAACCATTACTATTAATAACATCAATAAACTGATCGGTTGACAACATATCAGCCGTTTTGGTTTTAACCTGAACCTGATTCGATGTTGTAAAGTTGATACGTAATTTATCTTTACTACCTTTTTTTGTTGTGATAATAATAACTCCATTAGAAGCACGTGAACCATAAATAGCTGTTGATGATGCATCCTTCAAAACAGTCATGCTTTCGATATCGTTAGGGTTGATCATACTCAAAAAGTTATTTGAGTTACCACTGATACCACCCGACTCTAATGGTACACCATCTAATACAATCAACGGATCGTTACTTGCATTTAACGAAGCTCCACCACGAATACGGATAGTACTTCCTGCACTTGGAGAACCACTACCTGCTGTAATTTGAACTCCGGAAACTTTACCATTAATCAATTGTTCTGGTGTACTTGCTACTCCCGGATTAAAATCCTTTGCCGACACATTAGACACAGCTCCGGTTAAATCACCTTTTTTAGTTTCGCCATATCCTACTACTACTACTTCATCAACACTTACAAAATCTTGAGCTAGCTGGATATTATAATTTGCTTGATCACTTACAACTACTTCTTGATTAACGTATCCGATAAATGAGAAAACCAATGTTTCTCCATCGCTTACCATTATCGAGAAGTTACCATCAGGCATTGTAATAGTACCTCTTTGAGTATCTTTTACAAATACCGTAACACCTGGTATAGGCTCTTTTGTTTTTGCGTCGATTACTGAGCCACCTACCTGAAGTTGCTGAGCCGAAAGACCCAATCCAATACTCAGGAACAGAATTACAGAAGCCAAACGCATCTTTAGACTATTCATATTATTGCACTTAAAATTTAGATTGTTTTACATATAGTAAATAAACTACCCAACGGTGTTTATTTAAATAGACTATTATTTATACTTTATGATTAGATCATTTATATCTATCTGTTATTAAAATATTTGAATTGTATCTTTCCATATTACCTGTTTATATTAATTTATACTTATTGCACATTTACTATTAGTTCACCCTGTTTTAATCCTTCAGCTTCAGCTGACACTTGAAGAATATTAGCTTTTTCGCCGGCTTTTAATAATATAGAGGCTATTCCAGCTTCGGCATTTATAGGATTATTGCCTATTAAACAGCCATCTCCCCTAACTGAAAACTGAATCCTATTTTGCGCTAAAGGCAATACTGTACCATCTTTATCTACTATTGCTGCATGCAGAAATACAACATCGTTACAAGATCTTTCCAAATTCTTACCACTTTCATCAATCCACAATTTAATACTGTAGGCTTCTCCTGGTGTCTTTTGCTTTGTTGATACGATCAACTTTCCCTTTATATATCCCCTTGCCTCAAGAACACCAGGAATAAAAGCCTTTAGTTGAAAAGTAAAAGGAGGATGGAAAATATGTGAACTATTTACATCGGTATCTGGTTTTTGCTTAGCATAGCTTTTACCGTTAACTAATAATTCTACCTCGTCGCAATTACTATATACCTTCACTTTTAAAAATGAAGGATCATTATAATAATTACTAATACTAATCATTGGCTTTGCAAACTGATTAGCGGCATGAATATCAGTTTGACTTTGATAAAAACAATAAGCAAACTTGGGTAAACGAAAAATATCCATAACACCTGATGCTTCTATATCTGGAGCATATCCTCTGTTATAGTCAAACATCAACCAATTAGCATCACCTATTGCTGAGCCCTGTAAATTACTGTTATGGGCTTCCTGATAATTTAAAGCTTGCTGAGCTAATCTTTTCTGACCATCACCTCTTAACTGCCTAGAGTTACGTTCTTCATCAGATAAATCACCATATTCCTTTTGATTGAAACCAGCATTTTGTGCATAGTATTCCCAATCTCCGTATTCGGCTATAAATAATGGTTTATCAGTCGTGTAATTATTCCAATATAATGGAGCTTTTGCATGCTGACGTGCAGGAATAAAGACGTCATAGACACCTTCTTTCCAACCACAACTATACACATATTTCCCAGGATACTCCTCATGAACAACTTGATGAGCTTCCTTCATAAAATCTTCACTCATTTGTGATTCATTCAACGAAGATTCCCACAGAAATACCGAAGGATGATTCCTATCCACCCGTATCATTTTTCGAATATCATTGAGAGAATTGTGCTGAAAATTTTCATTCCCAAAATATTGCCATCCAGGAATTGCATCCATAACCAATATTCCTAATTCATCACATGCATTTAAAAATGACTGACTTTGTGGATAATGAGATAAACGCACCATATTAAATCCTGCTTGTTTTATTTTATAGGCATCGCGATAATTAGCGTTATCAGACAAAGCATAACCAATGTATGGATACTCTTGATGACGATTGGTACCTCTTACTTTTACCGATTGGCCATTTATTTTAACACCATCTTCTGCAGTTATTTCGATATCTCTTATTCCAACTCTTATTTTCTGATTATCTACTTCAGCTTCATCAGAAAACAACTTAACCGTACCATGGTAGAGATACGGATTATTAACCGACCATAATTTGGGATCTTTTATATTAATACTCGTTGTTAAAACAGTACTTTCATTAGGTGCCAACGTAATAACATCTGATGAATTCTTTTTTTCATTTTCATCATTAGTCAAACCAGCCATAATATACACCTTACGACTTACCAAAGAAGTATTTATAACTTCGGCCCGAATATTAACATTGGATGATGTTTTTGAAATGTTGGAAGAATTTACGAATACACCACCACCAGCAATTCTATCAACCTCCAGAACATTTGTTATATGGACTGGATTTTTTACCTGTAACCATACGTTTCGATAAATACCACTGTAAATATTAAAATCCAATTCATCTATCGCTTTACCTGGCGGTACTTCTTGATTATCCTCATTATTTAACTTAATTAATAAGGTATTATTCTCACCAAACTTCAATTGGTCGGATAACGACACATAAAAAGGCAAATAACCTCCTTTATTAATATATAAAAGTTCATTATTCAGGTAAACTTCAGCTACTTGCATAGCTCCTTCGAAATACAATGCAATCGTGTTGTTTTTATATTTCTTGGGAACTTTAAATGACTTTCGATAATAGCATACCCCTTGCCACTGTTTTCCTTTAATAACTAAAGGTTCAATATTAGCAGTATGTGGAATAGAAATCGCCTCCCACACCACATCCTTATTTCCATCGTCGGACAAAACAGCAATAGATTGATTGACATCTTTTACAAACTCCCAGTTTTTATTAAAGAGATTGTCGCCAAATGTTACTTTTTCTACTGTGCCATTACAAGACGATAGGATAACTGTAAAGACAAGAAATGATACAGTATTTAAAACTTGTTTTACCATCTCTTTAATTAGCTCCTTTATTTTTATCTGCACCAGTTGATAAATAATCGAGAGCAGCAGTTACATTTCCATCTAAATCAAATAATGTAGCATTATCCCATCCTGAACCTTGCCCCCATAAATCCTTCATTCCAGAAGTAATCCATGCTGGTTCCCAGTACATGACACCTTTAGCGCCAGCTTCTTTCATATTTTTAACCAAATCGATCAAAAATGAACGTTGACCTTCAATGCTAATCGGATAACCTTCGATTCCGCTGTTTTCCCCGAAAATATTTCCATACGAATCAGCATCTTCCAAGGTATATGGATAGGCAGTTTCGAGTATTACTATTTCTTTATGAATTTCAGCTTTTAGTTTTGCAACCAATTTTGGCAGTTCCTGAAATGAAATATCAGTATGCCAATGTGGATAGTACGAAAATCCGGCCACATCAAAATCATATACTTGTCCCTTATTAATAACACCATTAAAAAACCATTCGAGATTTTTTGGATCGGCCACGTGCAAAGCTACTATTGTTTGTGTTTTTGCTTTTGCATCTATATCTCTCACAGCTTTTATGCCAGCATTAAGTACTTTACCAAATGATTCCCAGTTTTCATCACAAATAGATAAGTTTGGAAATTTTTCATTGGCCTCGTGTAGCATAAAACCACAGTTGGTTTCATTTCCAATCTGAACCATTTCTGGTAATAATCCATCTTTTAATAATACATTTAGTGTATTATAGGTAAAGTTATAAACTGAATCGCACAACACATTTATATCTGTAATTTGAGTCCATGCTTGCGGAACCTTTTGGTGTTGAGGATCGGCCCACACATCAGAATAATGAAAATCGAGATTTACTGCCATACCATTATCCTTTGATCTCTTAATTGATTTTTTCACATCTTCGAATGCACTATACAAAGGAGTATTATCACCATATACATCATATGTCCATTGGGGATTATTCCATAGTCGTAATCTTACAACATTAGCTCCTTTATCTCTAAACAATTTAAAAGGTTCAACTTTTTCATTGTTCATTTTATATACTCCACCATGATCTTCAACCTGATTAACATACGAAAGATCTACTCCCATCATAAATTTATCAGTCAGACTATTTTTTTTGGATTCTTCCGTGTTTGACTTATTGTTACAACTTGAAAGAAGCAACACAACAAAAAGCAAACTTAGATTCGTTAACCACTTAATACTAATCATATATAACGCTATTTTAAAACTATAATAACCTTGTTAAAATTTGTAATCAAAAATAAATCTTAACATTTCTACACACACATCTAAATCATACAGGTTATTGTCGAAAACATACACACCACCTATCATTATTAATATAATCACCAACATATCAACCCAATGCCTTTAGTGATTATATTTCATATCATACAACAATTTGTTTATATCATACATTAATATGAACAAATTTCAATTTTCCTTACTTTTACACGAAATAATTAGGCTTACAATCTTTAGGTAATCACATATTGAAATCACTACAGATTTATATAGGAAATAACGCCCATCGACTTATAGTTTTTAATCTTTTTTCAAAGGTTATTGTTAAAATACTGCTATTTCTAATTCTTATTTTTTCCTATTTCGCCACTTCTTTCGCCCAAAATACAGCTAATCAAGCTACTGTATATTTTTCAAATTTACGCCAGGAAGACGGTTTGCCTTCTAACGTAATAAACACGATAGAACAAGATGACGCAGGCTTTATATGGGTTGGAACAGATGAAGGCCTTTGCCGATATGACGGTCATCGTACAATTGTTTTTAAAGCAGACAGTAAACCAGGAGCATTGCCTAATAATAATGTGAGATCAATTTTAAAAGATGAGAATCTGTTATGGATTGGTACCTGGAATGGACTGTGTACTATTGACACAAGATCTTTTGAAATCAATCAAATTAACCTGGGTGCTAACTCTTCGGTTCGAAGTTTATATAAAGACTCAAAAAACAAAATTTGGATTGGTACTTCAAACGGATTAATTATTTTCGATAAATCAATTAATCAATACCAATACTTTAGTTCCTATAATAGTAAGCTTAGTCATTCTACCATCCGCTGTATGTATGAAACGCAAGATGGGACTATGTGGGTTGGTACCTATAATAAACTTAATAGCTTTAAAGATGGAACTTTTACATCTTACGATATAAAAGGAAACTATAAATCCTTTTTAACAAATAATTTAATTTTAGATATCAAACCTTTATCCGCCGAAAATGATTCAATTTTACTAATTGGAACAGAAACAGGTTTGGTAAAATTTAATCGTTATACGGATAATTTCACATTATATAACAGCAACAATACCTCAATGAATAATGAGGTTATTAAATGTATTTACTGTGATAAAGAGGAAATATGGTTAGGTACCGATTTTGGACTTATTTTATTAGATCGTGAATTTAACATTCTTCGTACTTACTTTCATAATCCAATTATTAACCAGAGCCTTGCCAATAATGTAGTTTGGAAAATATTTCGCGATAATAGTAATACTCTTTGGCTACTCACTTCCAATGGCATTAGTCTTATCAATAAAGAAAATACTTTTTATCAACTACACGAAGAGTTTTACTCGATCAACAATCAAGAGGCTGGCAATCAAATTCGTGATATAATGGTAACGGAGAACAATACAGTATATCTGGCCACAATACATGGAATTATTGCAAAAAATAAAAATCACAAAAAAACATATTTTTCCGTAGCTTCCAATAATAACAAAAACATATTATTAGATAACGCATATGCATTAGCTGCAGATAGCCTCAAAAGGATATGGATGGGAACTGCCGGAGGTATAAATATTTGGGATCCAATACAGAACCAAATGAAATCCATAAGTGCAAACAAAAAGAACGGATTGACATCTAATTACATAAGTAGTATTGTTATTACAAATGATGGAGCCGTTTGGATTAATGCCTGGGAAGGGGGAATTTTTAAAATTACCGGTGATTTAAAAACATTAGATAACTTACGATTTATAAAAGCCGAGAGCTCAGCTCCCGATATTATTTATACCTGCGACAATAACATATACTATCTCAATTCAAACCGCTTATGGACAATAAACAACCAAACACTTACCAATACTCAGGTAGATTCAATTAACTCAATTATTAAAGATGAAACAATCTTATGTATGAATTCATCTCAGAATAATCAGTTATGGCTAGCTACAAACAAGCAACTTATTAAATACACACCTGCAACAAGTAAAATACACACGTATTCTATAAAAAACCCCGTAATTAATGATCCAATAAGTATTGAAGTTGATAATGAGAATAATGTTTGGATGGCATCACTAAACTCTGTAATTAAATACGATGTTTCCACCGGCAGTATTATTTCAATGCCTTTAAATACCAATAGTCCAATCAAGAGCTTTTATGCTGATTGTTCTGCCATATCACCCAATGGTACTGTATTTTTTGGCGGCGACAATGGCTATGTAGTATCAAATCCCCAAGATAACGAACACGAAATTCATGCGCCTAAAGCAATTATCTCAGCTTTAAATATTAATAACAAACTATATAATACAACATCAACTGAGGATAGTAAAAATGACATATCGTATCTAAATAAGCTTACACTTGATCATACAAACAACTCTTTAACATTCTTTTTTTCAACGCTTAATTATTGGCAACCCGATAAAAGTTATTTCCGCTACCGATTAAAGAATTTTGACCATGAGTGGAATAGCACACTAAACACCAACTTTGCCACATATTCAAACCTAAGCCCCGGTAGTTACACCCTTGAACTAGAAGCATATAATTATGCTGGCATCAAAAGTAACGCAGTAAAATCAATGGCTATTACCATACTTCCACCACTTTGGTTGAGCAAGCCATTTTTAGGATTGTATATCTTAATGGCAATGGCTCTAATTTATCTTGCATTTAAAATATTTGTTGCTCGTCAACAAATGAATAACCAATTACGTGTTGCCAACCTCGAAAAACAGCACAGTGAAGAAATATTGGATACCAAACAACAATTTTTCACCAATATATCGCATGAGTTCCGCACTCCTTTAAGCTTAATAATGCCTCCTATCAAACAGGTAATAAATTCGGGCACTGTTAAAGGTAAAAACCTTGAAATGCTTCAATTGGCGGAAAAAAACTCTAAACGCTTGCTTTCTTTGGTAAACCAAATTCTGGATTTCAGGAAATTAGAAACCGAAGATATTCCATTAATTAAAACTGATGCTGATTTGGTTGCTTTTTGTAACGATATATTTCAGTCGTTTAAAGACCTTGCCTCTCGCCACGAAATAAAATATGACTTTATAAGTAATGCTTCACAGTTTATCACTTCATTTGATAAAGAAAAGACAGAAGCCATCTTATTTAATATACTCGGAAATGCTTTTAAGCACACACCAGTTGAAGGTGCTATTTCGATGAAAATCCAAATTCCGATCGATACAAAACAAAATGTTAAAATATTAATTTCAGATAGTGGATCAGGTATTCCAGCCAATGAATTAGGTAAGATATTTGATCAATTTTATCAATCAGATATTCATCGCGACCAGAAACAAGGCACTGGTATTGGACTTGCAATGGCTCGTGAATATGCTCTGCTACATAAAGGAAACATTGAAGTTAGTAGCGAAATTGGAAAAGGAAGTTCTTTTACCTATAACTTCCCTGCTGAGAAATCAGCAAATCCAATTATCACTGAAACTTTTTCGAACAATAACGAAATAATAAGTAAAGAAAAAGTTCAAAACCAATCAGATTTAAAGAAACTACTCATTATTGATGATAATCCCGATATTCTGGATTACATAGAGATGAATTTGAATACAAGCTATCAGATTTTCCGTGCTGCTAATGGTAAAGCCGGACTAGAAAAAGCTGATCGTATTAAACCCGACATCATTGTCTCAGACATAATGATGCCTGTTATGGATGGAATCGAAATGTGTAAACAACTTAAATCTAACCCAGATTATCAACGTATTCCGGTAATTCTACTAACTGCTAAAGCTCTTGATAAACAAAAAACCGAAGGTATTGAAAGTGGTGCTAATATGTATATTACCAAACCTTTTGATATTACTTACTTAAAAGCCTGTGTTAATAATCTGGTTCAAACCGAATCAGTACTTTATCAATACATCAAAAACAAATTAATTATTAATCCGGAACCAGAAAGAGCAACTGAAAATAATCAGAATGAATTGTTTATTAAAAAGGTGATGGAAATAATTGCTCAAAATGTGAGTAACCCAGATCTTACGGTTGAATTAATTAGTTCTGAAATTGGATTGAGTTCAACTCATTTATATCGAAAAATTAAGGGAATAACCAATCAGTCGACCAAAGATGTAATTAAGAATTACAGACTTAATACGGCTGCCCACATGATTCAAAACAACGAAGGTAATATTACCGAAATCATGTACAGTGTTGGATTTAGCAGTTTATCTAGCTTCTCTAAAAGTTTTAAAACCATGTTTGGTTGTAATCCTAGCGAGTATAAAAACAGAAACTAGTTTATTAGATAACAAACTGATTATCACAATATAAATAATTAGTATATATTACAACAACTCCTTATCTACCTCGATAGCCTTATTAGCTGCAATTGTAGCACCAACAACCGAAACAATAGAAAAAAATCCTGCAACGGTTACTCCAATAAATGGAATTAGCAAAATCAGAGCGAATACCAAACCATTTCCAATGGCCAAGCCTTTATTGCTTCGCATGTATTTAACACTGGTATGCACATTAAATTTTCGTCGTTCGAAAGTATAATCCATAAAAGAGAAGCCATAGAAGTAGGCCGAAATAAAAAACAGAATAACTGCAGAAAACCATCCTACCACGGGTATAAAGCTGATAACAAAAAGCAGAACTGTAAATAACAATTCAACTACGAGATTACGCAACGCCAAAACCACACCTCGCCATATGTCTTTAAAAAACTGATTAAGATTAAAAGGCATATTTGTTCCTGTTAAAATACGCTCGGTTCGCTCCGATAGAAAAGCAAATACCGGAGATAATGCTATCAGAATAATATATCCTCCTAAATATGCATATACAACAAAAAACAGTAATCGTAACACAATCCAGATTAGCCATTTTATTGAACCAGCCAAGAAAGAAGCACCCCAAAAATCCCACGAATCAATACCCATCCATTGATTAAGGTGCTCAATTAACACACTCCCAAGACTAGCAACCGAATAAAATCCAACGGCAAATAATAGCACATTTAATAACAGCGGAAATACAAAGAACCATCCCATTTTATTTTGTTTTATAAAACGAAATGCCTTACTGTACGAACGCAATCCAAGCTGAAAGCCTTGAGAATAATTCATTATAAACGCAATGTTAGTTTAATCACTATGGGCCAAAACTAATGTTTTAGCACAAAATTTACTACTTTTGCTCAGCCAAAAATTCAAACAAAAGAAATGATGGATATTCAATTACTGACTGCAATTTCTCCAATCGACGGGAGGTATAGAAACAAGGTTGACGGCCTGGCATTGTATTTTTCGGAATATGCTTTAATCCGTTACAGGGTATTAGTTGAAATAGAGTATTTTATTGCTCTTTGCGAAGAACCACTTCCTCAATTAGCCGATTTTAACAAAGGTCTTTACGAAGAATTACGTAAGATCTACAAAGATTTTCAGTTGGAAGACGCTGACCGAATCAAAGAAATTGAATCGGTTACCAACCACGATGTTAAAGCTGTTGAATATTTCATCAAAGAAAAATTCGACGCTCTTAAACTTGAAAAATATAAAGAGTTTATCCACTTCGGATTAACTTCTCAGGATATTAACAATACTGCTATTCCTTATTCGTTGCGCGATGCAGTGCATGAAATGTATTATCCTTTGTTGGAAGAATTAATTCAACAATTAGATGATATGGCAACCGAATGGAAAGATATTCCTATGTTGGCCAAAACTCACGGACAACCTGCCTCTCCTACTCGTTTAGGTAAAGAGTTAAAAGTTTTTGTTGAGCGTTTAAACAAACAACTAGCGTTATTAAAAGGCGTACCTTGCTCTGCTAAATTTGGTGGTGCAACCGGTAATTTTAATGCACATAGTGTTGCTTACCCTAACATTGATTGGGTTGAATTTGGAAACAAATTTGTAAACAATACTTTAAAGTTGGATCGCGAGCAGTTAACTACTCAGATTTCGAATTACGATAACATGGCTGCTATTTTCGATAATTTAAAACGCATCAATGTTATCATGATCGATTTATCGCGCGATTTCTGGACATACATTATGATGGAATACTTCAAACAACGCATCAAAAAAGGTGAAGTTGGTTCAAGTGCAATGCCACATAAAGTTAATCCTATTGATTTCGAAAATGCAGAAGGAAACTTGGGTATTTCAAATGCAGTATTCTCGCACCTTGCCGAAAAATTACCTGTTTCGCGTTTGCAACGCGATTTAACAGACTCTACTGTATTACGTAATATTGGCGTGCCGATCGCCCACTCAATTATTGCCATTCGTTCACTAGCAAAAGGTTTAGGTAAATTGATTCTTAACGATGAAGCAATAAAAAAAGACCTTGAAAATAACTGGGCTGTTGTTGCAGAAGCTATTCAAACTATTTTACGCCGCGAAAATTATCCAAATCCATACGAAGCATTAAAAGAATTGACTCGTACCAACGAGCAAATCAATGCTAAAACAATGGCTAAATTTATCGAAGGATTAGATGTTTCCGAATCAGTAAAAGATGAAATGAGAGCTATATCTCCACAAACTTATACTGGTATATACAAAATCTAAAAGAGATTCATTTCAAAATAAAAAAAGCTGTCTTCGGGCAGCTTTTTTATTTTAGATATGATTCTCCTGCTATTATAAATCATTTCCGGTCATCAGTTTTTCATTCCCTGTCACCTGAAAATCATTTTCCGTCATCAGTAAATCATTCCCGGTCACCTGTATTTGACAAACCGTTGTCGGAAAATCATTTTTATATGTAGGAAAACCATTGGAATATTATGGAATACCAAAATTCTATTCTGAAAAACACTTATAATAAACCTGAAATCACAATACGTAGCAAAATATCTATTGAATAACTCATTACCACTATTCAACAACTAAAAAGTCCAATCCGTACTTTATTCATTAGAACGCCTGCATAATTATTTATTATATTTGCGCCAATTGTAAATTTTAAGAATGAAAGATTTTTTTCGCGTACTTAGGTTATATATACCGCCATATAAATATAGGTTATTACTATCGTTTATATTCAACATTTTAGGAGCTGCCTTTATTGTTTCTTCTATGATGTCGATTGCTCCAATGCTTCAGGTTATTCTGCAAGACGATAAAAATGTAACAGAATTAGTTGCATGGAGTTTAGATAAAGACGATCTGCTAAATAATGTTTACTACTATATTACCATTATTAAAACACAGTATGGTGCAGGTATGTCACTCCTTATTATGGGATTGGGTGTAATCATTCTAACTTTTTTCAAAAATGCCTTCACATATATGGGGTCATATACAATGGCCGGTATACGTAATGGTGTTACAATGGATATTCGTAACAAAATATATCGTAAACTGGTAGAGTTGCCTTTAGGGTTTTACAGCGATGAACGCAAAGGTGATATGATGGCTCGTACAACTGTGGATGTTCAGGAGGTGGAAGCATCTATCATGTCATCATTAGATATGTTTCTTAAAAATCCTATCATCATTATAGTAGTTTTGGGCTCAATGCTATACATCAGCCTTAAACTCACCCTTTTTGTTTTTCTGGTTCTACCTATTATGGGTTTTATTATTGGTCGTGTGGGTAAAAACCTAAAGAAAACATCCAGAGAAGGACAAAACAAGATGGGTGAAATTCTGAATTTAATCGAAGAAACAATTTCTGGATTACGAATTATAAAAGCATTCAATGCCGAAAATAGGATTAATCAACGTTTTTTCGATGAAACCGATAGCTATCGCAGCATTAATAACCGTTTGCAGCGTCGTCGCGATATGGCTCATCCAATGAGTGAATTATTAGGAACTGTAATGATCGTAATTATTGTATGGTACGGAGGTTCGTTAATTTTAGAAAAAGATAACTCGTTAGACTTTTCATTCTTTATAGCTTATCTAGCTATGTTCTATCAAATTATTAATCCTGCAAAAGCATTTTCGCAGGCTACCTATAATATTCAAAAAGGAATGGCTGCATACGAACGAATCGAATTTGTTTTAAATGCAGAATCTACTATTAAAGAGCACGATGGATCGGTTAACATTAATGGGTTTAAAGATAAGCTCGAATACCGTAATATCCGATTTTCGTATAATAATGAAGTTGATGTATTAAAAGATATAAGTCTTACCATTCCGCAAGGAAAAACAATTGCACTTGTAGGGCAATCCGGAAGTGGAAAAACTACATTTGTTGATCTATTACCACGTTTTTACGATGTTCAAGGAGGTGGGATATATATTGATGGTCATAACATCAAAGATTTGAAATTATTTGATTTACGTGAACTTATGGGTAATGTAAATCAGGAAGCTATCTTATTTAACGATACCATCTACAATAATATCACTTTTGGAGTTGAAAATGCCACAATGGAAGAAGTTGTGCAAGCTGCTAAAGTTGCCAACGCACACGATTTTATTGAATCAACAGAAGAAGGGTATCAAACAAAAATAGGAGACCGTGGAAGCAAACTATCAGGTGGTCAACGTCAGCGTTTAAGTATTGCCCGTGCCATTCTTAAAAATCCTCCAATCTTAATTTTAGATGAAGCAACTTCTGCGTTAGATACCGAATCTGAAAGATTAGTACAGGATGCATTAGAGAAATTAATGCAAAACCGAACATCACTTGTTATTGCTCATCGCTTATCAACTGTTCGTAATGCCGATATGATATGTGTATTTAACGAAGGTAAAATCGTTGAAACCGGTACACACGATGAACTAATTGCTTTAAATGGAATATATAATAAACTACATTCGATGCAGATGAGTTAGTGATTAAGATGTACGTTATATCTTTTTAACATTACTACTGTAACATTTAACGATATTTTTCCATATTAATTAAAGAAAAAAGGGGTTGATTATGATGTGGAAAGAAATTTTATTACTGCTATTAGGTTTAATTACAGCTACAGTGATGCTTGCTCAAGATATTGCATCCAACAAAATTACAAAATACAATAAAATAGGTAAGTTAAAAATCGATACTTCGTTTCAGGATACATATCTGAAAGATTTTATGATACCATTTAGCGAGTTTAATGATTTACAGAATTGTCGTATTAAAATCAAAAACAAAAAGCTAAAAACAACAATGGCAGCCCGCCCAAATTTCTTTTCTTTACTATTAGGTAAGAAAAATCGCAGGTATGTTGTGGTTGTAAATAACGATGAAAATTTTAACGGTGTAAAGTTGAAAGACGTACCTTCTGAGGCTAGAATTGGTCTATTTGCTCACGAATTAATGCACATTCGTGACTACGAAAGCCGCAAAATAACCGGAGTTATTGAGCGAGGATATCAATATCTATCCTTTAACGGAAAAATAAAAGTTGAACATTATACTGATAGTTTAACAATATCAGCAGGATTTGGCCAAAATCTTTACCACTGGGCCAACTTCGTATTACACGACTCAAACGCTTGCGAAGAATATAAAGCATTTAAAGCTCAGGTTTATATGAAACCTGTTAGCATATTAAGCCAAATGGAGCAAACATTTTAGTTTGATTTGATGTATTAGATAGAGAGAGATTGAAATTTGACTTATTGCTTTAAAAAATCCGCTTACAACAAGTATCATTCTTGCTGAAAGCGGATTTTTTTATATATTAATTTGCTACTAACCTAGCTTATCATCAGCCACTCTGTAGAACGAATCCTTGTAATAATTAACGTCAATCAAATCGGCAGCATTTACCAATAATTGCTCACAATCTTTACTCAAATAGTGCAAATGAACCTTTTTACCTTGCTTAGCGTATCGTTCAGTAATTTTATTTAAAGCCTCAATTGCTGAATGATCAGCAACTCGCGAAGCTTTAAAATCAATAATCACATCCTCCGGATCATTTTTGATATCAAACAATTCAGAAAAACTAGTTGCTGATCCAAAAAACAATGGTCCATTAATTTCATAGTGTTTTGATCCGTCGTCATGAACATGACTTGTTGCAGTAATACGCTTTGCATTTTGCCATGCATAAGATAAAGCTGAGATTACGACTCCAATACCAACTGCCACCGCCAGGTTATGGAAAATAACAGTTACACCAGCAACCACAATCATTACCAACACATCCATTACCGGCACTTTACGAAAGATCTTTAAACTAGCCCATTCAAAGGTTCCTATTGATACCATAAACATCAATCCAACTAAGGCAGCCATTGGCACCTTCTCTATTAAAGAAGAACCAAATAATACAATTAATAATAAACCAACTGCGGCAATAATACCTGAAAGTCTTTTCCGTCCACCAGAACTAACATTGATAACACTTTGTCCAATCATAGCACAACCTCCCATTCCACCAAAGAAACCACAAACTAAATTGGCTGTTCCTTGGGCAATACATTCTTTGTTACCACGACCACGAGTCTCAGTCATTTCATCAATCACAGTCAAGGTTAATAAGCTCTCGATTAAACCAACTGCCGCCATAATAAGAGAATATGGTAAAATTATCATGAAGTTATCCCAAGTAAGATCCATCATTGGCAAATGAAATTCCGGTAATCCACCAGAAATCGAAGCAATATCACCAACAGTTCGCGTTTCGATACCAAAACCCAAAATAATAGCAGAAACAACAACTATAGCAGTTAATGCAGCAGGTACCACTTTCGTAAGCTTTGGCAAAAAATGAATAATTAACATGGTTAATCCAACAAAAGCCAACATGATTACTAATGGTATACCACCCATCCATTCTTTATTACCCAATGCATCCACTACTTTAAACTGCTCTAATTGGGCCATAAAAATTACAATAGCTAACCCATTAACAAAACCAAACATAACAGGATGTGGTACTAGACGAATAAACTTTCCTAATTTTAGTACACCAACTAATATCTGAATGATACCCATGAGTACAACTGCAGCAAAAAGAAATTCAACTCCATGTCTTGATACAAGACCTACTATTACCACGGCTATTGCTCCAGTAGCACCTGATATCATTCCAGGTCTTCCGCCAAATACAGCAGTTATTAATCCGATAATAAATGCAGAGTATAATCCAATTAGCGGACTAACATGTGCCATTATCGAGAAGGCAACTGCCTCTGGAACCAACGCCAATGCAACAGTTAAACCAGATAGAACTTCATTTTTAAGATTAGAACCTTGACGCAATTTGTCGATAAAAATCATAGATGACTTATTTTTTTAAAATTATTAAACCCACTAGCAGTAACTTAATATATGCTCTAAGAGGGAATTTTGTTGTGGGTTGCAAATAGGCTTTTTGCAGCTGCAAAGGTAAGTATTATAGATTAATTGTAAAATTACATTTGACTATCTGATATAAAAAAACCGTCTTTAAAGCCAAAAAACTATAAAGACGGACAATTTTTATTGTTACCCCTACTTTTTATTAGGATAAACTAAATAACTACTCAAAACAATTTCAGTAACATACCTTTTTTGCTGATTTTTATCCTCATAATTCCGATATGTAATTCGCCCTTCTAAAGCAACTTCATTCCCCTTATGAAGATTCTTAGCAGCAATTTCCGCTTGTTTTCCCCATGCAATCACATTATGCCATTGCGTTTCTGTTTTTTCCTGACCATTGGTTCCATTATAAGTTTCATTAGTTGCTACTGTGAACTTAGCCAACTTTTTACCGTTATCAAACGCCTTAATTTCTGGATCCATTCCTAAATTTCCTACTAACTGTACTCTGTTCCTTAAAGTTGTCATGTCTCATATGTTTTAGTTAATAATAAATTGACAAAACAAAATTGACTAAAACCATCAATAACAATCGGTTCTTAATTATTTATAGTCATTTAATATCCACTTAAAACCATTTGCAAATACTTAAAAACGTTTTTATCTTTAATTATCTGATACTTACTAAATCAAATACTATGGAAGAAAAAAGATTATGCCCGGTTTGTGAAGATCTGATAATTGGAAGATCTGATAAAAAATTCTGCTCTGACCAATGTCGAAACAGTTTCAATAACCACAGGTATAGTTCCGATAGTATAATAATACAGAAGACTAATCGCATCCTCAAAAAAAATTATCACATACTAAAATATTTAAACGAGGCTGGCAAAACAAAAGTCAAGAGATCTAAGCTACTGCAAGAAGGATTTGATTTTAGTTGTTTTACCAGCTCATATACCACACAAAAAGGATCAACTTACCATTTGTGCTACGATCAAGGTTATCTGGCTTTAAACGAAGAAACATATCTACTAATTCAATGGCAAAATTAAAACCTATTTGAAGAATCCTATAAACTCAAAAAACCCGTTGCTCTGTTGAACAACGGGTTTTTCTTTAAAAGGGCGGCGACCTACTCTCCCACTTCTACGCAGTACCATCGGCGCTGCAGGGCTTAACTTCTCTGTTCGGAATGGAAAGAGGTGGGACCCCTGCGCAATAGCCACCTAAATTTCTTGTTTAGCTGCTAGCTTCTACTTGCTAGCCGCTAGTTATAACATAAAGGCTTTACCAAAACCACATCCACCAGTTCTTGATGTGTTATTATCTTATTTAAAAGACTCTTGAAAGTCTCGGGCAATTAGTACTGCTCGGCTACGTATGTTACCACACTTACACCTACAGCCTATCAACGTCATCGTCTCTAACGTCCCTTAAGGGAAATCTCATCTTGAAGCAGGCTTCGTGCTTAGATGCTTTCAGCACTTATCCCTTCCACACTTAGCTACCCAGCTATGCTCCTGGCGGAACAACTGGTACACCAGCGGTATGTCCAACGCGGTCCTCTCGTACTAACGTCAGGTCTTCTCAAATTTCCTACGCCCACAACAGATAGGGACCGAACTGTCTCACGACGTTCTGAACCCAGCTCGCGTGCCACTTTAATGGGCGAACAGCCCAACCCTTGGGACCTTCTCCAGCCCCAGGATGTGACGAGCCGACATCGAGGTGCCAAACCGCTCCGTCGATATGAGCTCTTGGGAGCGATCAGCCTGTTATCCCCGGAGTACCTTTTATCCTTTGAGCGATGGCCCTTCCATACGGAACCACCGGATCACTATGTCCTACTTTCGTACCTGATCGACTTGTCGGTCTCACAGTCAAGCGCGCTTATACCATTACACTCTGCAGACGGTTACCAATCGTCTTGAGCGCACCTTTGAAAGCCTCCGTTACACTTTTGGAGGCGACCACCCCAGTCAAACTACCCACCAAACGGTGTCCTCATCGCTGAGTTAGGCCCCAGATAAGCAAAGGGTCGTATTTCAAGGGTGACTCCACAACACCTGGCGATGCTGCTTCATAGTCTCCGACCTATCCTACACATTACTTACCCAGAACCAACGTTAAGCTGCAGTAAAGGTTCACGGGGTCTTTCCGTCCCGTTGCGGGTATCCGGCATCTTCACCGGAACTACAATTTCACCGAGCTCATGGCTGAGACAGTGCCCAGATCGTTGCACCATTCGTGCAGGTCGGAACTTACCCGACAAGGAATTTCGCTACCTTAGGACCGTTATAGTTACGGCCGCCGTTTACTGGGGCTTCAATTCAATGCCTCGCCGAAGCTAACATCTCCTCTTAACCTTCCAGCACCGGGCAGGTGTCAGGCCTTATACATCATCTTTCGATTTAGCAAAGCCATGTGTTTTTGATAAACAGTCGCCTGGGCCATTTCTCTGCGGCCTGCGATTTACTCGCAGGCGCCCCTTCTCCCGAAGTTACGGGGCTAATTTGCCTAGTTCCTTAGCCATGAATCACTCGAGCGCCTTAGTATACTCAACCCAACTACGTGTGTCCGTTTACGGTACGAGCCGTCATACTCGCTTTTCTCGGCACCGGCTGCTTACTTTCGCTTCGTCCGTAGACTAGGCTCAACGTACATTTCCGTCAGTACGTAAGCACCTCACCAATGCGTCACTTTTATTGTATGACAGGTACAGGAATATTAACCTGTTTTCCATCCACTACCCCTTTCGGGTTCGCGTTAGGTCCCGACTAACCCTGATCCGATTAGCGTTGATCAGGAAACCTTGGTCTTTCGGCGAGGGGGTTTCTCACCCCCTTTATCGTTACTTATGCCTACATTTGCTTTTCTAAACAGTCCACTGTGAATCACTCCTTCAGCTTCAACCCAGTTTAGAATGCTCCCCTACCACTGAACTAATGTTCAATCCATAGCTTCGGTAGTATGTTTATGCCCGATTATTATCCATGCACCGCCGCTCGACTAGTGAGCTGTTACGCACTCTTTAAATGAATGGCTGCTTCCAAGCCAACATCCTAGCTGTCTATGCAGCAGCACCGCGTTTGGTCAACTTAACATACATTTGGGGACCTTAGCTGATGGTCCGGGTTCTTTCCCTTTCGGACATGGACCTTAGCACCCATGCCCTCACTCCTATAAATCATTTTGCAGCATTCGGAGTTTGTCAGGAGTTGATAGGCGGTGAAGCCCTCGCGTCCTATCAGTAGCTCTACCTCTGCAAAACTTTTATAAGGCTGCACCTAAATGCATTTCGGGGAGTACGAGCTATTTCCGAGTTTGATTGGCCTTTCACCCCTACCCACAATTCATCCAAAGACTTTTCAACGTCAACTGGTTCGGTCCTCCACTGTGTGTTACCACAGCTTCAACCTGATCATGGGTAGATCACACGGTTTCGCGTCTACTCCCACTGACTATTGCGCCCTATTCAGACTCGCTTTCGCTTCGGCTCCGATTCTTAAAATCTTAACCTTGCCAGTGAGAAGTAACTCGTAGGCTCATTATGCAAAAGGCACGCTGTCACAGATCTTGTCTGCTCCAACCGCTTGTAGGCGCACGGTTTCAGGTACTTTTTCACTCCCCTGTTCGGGGTGCTTTTCACCTTTCCCTCACGGTACTGGTTCACTATCGGTCTCTCAGGAGTATTTAGCCTTAGCGGATGGTCCCGCCAGATTCACACAGGATTTCTCGTGTCCCGCGCTACTCAGGATACTCGCCTCGCTTAAAATATTACGTATACCGGACTATCACCGTCTTTGGTTACTCTTTCCAAAGTATTCTACTTCTATTTTAATTGATTATGCAAGTCCTACAACCCCAACAATGCCTGAACATCACTGGTTTGGGCTAATCCGCGTTCGCTCGCCACTACTTGCGGAATCACTTTTGTTTTCTCTTCCTCCGGGTACTTAGATGTTTCAGTTCCCCGGGTTTGCTTCCTTTCGGATGACTGGTCTTCAACCAGCCGGGTTGTCCCATTCAGAAATCTGCGGATCAATAGTTATTTGCACTTCCCCACAGCTTATCGCAGCTTATCACGTCTTTCATCGCCTCTGAGAGCCTAGGCATCCCCCGTACGCCCTTGTCTACTTTCTTTTACACACACCATAGTTGGTGTATATGGTTTTGGTTGTTGCCAATATGTCAATGATCGTTTTGCTGTGTTCTATACAGCTTGTGATACTTCCAGAATCGAACTGAAATTTTATCCAATGTATCTTTTTCAGCCGCTAGCTCTTAGCTACTAGCTTTTAGCTGATTCTCATGATGTTTATTTTTAGTAAAACCTTTGTTCTACTTTTGGTGGAGAATATCGGAGTCGAACCGATGACCTCCTGCGTGCAAGGCAGGCGCTCTAGCCAGCTGAGCTAATCCCCCATGATTCTAGCATCTAGCTTCTACTTGCTAGCTACTAGCTTTGGTAGTCCCGGGCAGACTTGAACTGCCGACCCCTACATTATCAGTGTAGTGCTCTAACCAACTGAGCTACGGGACTGTTGCAGTGTCGTCTACTCCCGTTCCTAACAGGATTACTTGACGCTGTTTTAAATAGTCAGTAGTTTGTTTGGCAGTAGTCAGTAGTGATTTACTTTACGTATCTCTTTCTACTTTCCTTTTGCCTTTCTACTTTCTACTTATGTTTTAAATAATACCTAAAAAAGATAAAAGTGCCTGATGGCATAAAAAATTTCTCCAGAAAGGAGGTGTTCCAGCCACACCTTCCGGTACGGCTACCTTGTTACGACTTAACCCTAGTTACCAGATTTACCCTAGGCCGCTCCTTGCGGTGACAGACTTCAGGTACCCCCGGCTTCCATGGTTTGACGGGCGGTGTGTACAAGGCCCGGGAACGTATTCACCGCGCCATGGCTGATGCGCGATTACTAGCGAATCCAGCTTCACGAAGTCGGGTTGCAGACTTCGATCCGAACTGAGACCGGTTTTTGAGATTAGCATCACTTCGCAGTGTAGCGGCCCTCTGTACCGGCCATTGTAACACGTGTGTAGCCCTGGACGTAAGGGCCGTGCTGATTTGACGTCATCCACACCTTCCTCGCGGTTTACACCGGCAGTCTTGTTAGAGTGCCCACCATTATGTGCTGGTAACTAACAACGTGGGTTGCGCTCGTTATGGGACTTAACCCGACACCTCACGGCACGAGCTGACGACAACCATGCAGCACCTTGTAAGCAGTCCGAAGAAAAGAATATCTCTACTCTATGCAGCCTACATTTAAGTCCAGGTAAGGTTCCTCGCGTATCATCGAATTAAACCACATGTTCCTCCGCTTGTGCGGGCCCCCGTCAATTCCTTTGAGTTTCATTGTTGCCAACGTACTCCCCAGGTGGATAACTTAATGCTTTCGCTTTGCCGCTTACTGTGTATCGCAAACAGCTAGTTATCATCGTTTACGGCGTGGACTACCAGGGTATCTAATCCTGTTCGATCCCCACGCTTTCGTGCATCAGCGTCAGTTACAGTCTAGTAAGCTGCCTTCGCAATCGGTGTTCTGTGACATATCTAAGCATTTCACCGCTACATGTCACATTCCGCCTACCTCGTATGTACTCAAGAATAACAGTATCAAAGGCAATTTTACGGTTGAGCCGCAAACTTTCACCCCTGACTTACTATTCCGCCTACGCACCCTTTAAACCCAATGAATCCGGATAACGCTTGCATCCTCCGTATTACCGCGGCTGCTGGCACGGAGTTAGCCGATGCTTATTCATATGGTACCGGCAAGCGAGTATACATACTCGTGTTTCTTCCCATATAAAAGAAGTTTACAACCCATAGGGCAGTCTTCCTTCACGCGACATGGCTGGTTCAGCCTTGCGGCCATTGACCAATATTCCTCACTGCTGCCTCCCGTAGGAGTCTGGTCCGTGTCTCAGTACCAGTGTGGGGGACCTTCCTCTCAGAACCCCTAGACATCGTCGGCTTGGTGAGCCGTTACCTCACCAACTACCTAATGTCACGCATGACCATCTTTTACCACCGGAGTTTTAATTACTAAATGATGCCATCCAATAATATTATGGGGTATTAATCCGTCTTTCAACGGGCTATCCCCCAGTAAAAGGTAGGTTTCATACGCGTTACGCACCCGTGCGCCGGTCGTCAGCGGAAGCAAGCTTCCCTGTTACCCCTCGACTTGCATGTGTTAGGCCTGTCGCTAGCGTTCATCCTGAGCCAGGATCAAACTCTTCGTTGTATAAAAATTTTTAATGCTTTCAAAACTTTTTATACCATTGACTTCAGGTTCACTTTTTACCTTTTTTAGTTTTAGGTACTATTCAATATTTTCAAAGATCGTTGGAGCTTTTTGCTCTTGTGAATTTTTAGCTCTTAACTGCCTCAATTCGTTGTCCTTTCTAACCTCTCTCGTTTAAGAAGCGGCTGCAAAGGTAAGAAGTTTTTGTTTTAATTTCCAAATCTTTTTTCAAGTTTTTTTCTTCTTTATTTTCGAAAGGAAAATCAAGTTAATTCAACTTTTTTGACTTGTCAATTACTTCTTTTCATCATTTTGGAGATTCGCTCGAAAGCTTACCTGCTCTGCTTTTCGTGAGAAACGTTATCCTCAAAAGCGGCTGCAAAGATAAAGAATTTAATTTCTAAATTCCAAATGTTTTTTTGAAGTTTTTTACTTTTCTTTTTTCGTTACTGTCGCTTAGCTTTTTATTAAACGCAGCTAATAAAAAAGAAAGCTTAAACACTTCGCATTTTTCTTTGCTTCAATATTTACAAACCAGCTCAATAGCCCGTCTGCCCTGCCTTTCGTAAGAACCCTTGTTCTCAAAAGCGGATGCAAAATAAGCGCTTATTTCTCGAACATCCAAATCATATTGCTGAGTTTTTTAAATATTTGAGTGTTAATTTGTGTTTCAAACTTAAACACGAGTAGTTTAGACTAAAAATTTAAATGTAACTTTTTTGAAGAATCACTTACAGCAAGGTACTATTCAACTAAATTGACTGTGCTAATTCTGAAAGTTTGAGAATCGTTTTCCAATTGCGGGTTGTTGCTTCTACCTTCAACTTCTTCTCAAAAAAGTCATTTGTTAACTTCGATTGATGGTATTTTCCAAAGCATCGAATATATACTACTGAATTACGTATTACAAACTCATCTTCCTGCTTTATCATTTTAGGTAAAATCAAAACATCTTTGTTTTTTTGAATTGATTTTAAAAAGGTAAGATGTAATTGTGTTATATTAATCCCTGATTCAGCATATGGGTTCTCTCTTATAATATTATTAAGTTCAGATAAAGACTTCACCATTACAGGTACATCAAAAACCAATTTTCTACTGATAATTTCTTTTAACAATAAAGCACAATCATCATTACTTCGATCTGATTTGAAAATAACATTACCACTTTATATATATGTTACAACATTAGTCCAACCAATTTTCAAGCACATCTCCTTTAAGTCAGCCATTCGTATTTTTCGTTTCCCTCCTACATTTATACCTCTAAGTAAAGCTATTTTTATTTCTATCAACACTACTTTATTAGATACAAAAAGAGCGACTCAATTGAGCCGCTCTTTTTGTATCTTTTTGATTATAATTAATTTACAATTGTCATTTCATCAATTAAATAATCGGCTCCGGCAAACTTATCGATTAAAAACAAGACATATCGAATATCCAAAGATATATTACGACATTGATCGGGATTAAACATTAAGTCACTCATCACTCCTTCCCAGGCTCGGTCGAAATTAATTCCAATTAATTGACCTTCGGCATTTAATACTGGACTTCCAGAATTTCCACCCGTTGTATGATTGGTAGCAATAAAACATACCGGTACGGTTCCATTCACTTCGTAACGACCGTAGTCTTTGCTCCTATATAATTCCTTCAGTTTTTGAGGAACTCTGTAATCATATATATCCGGATTATCCTTTTGCATGATACCTTCCAGAGTCGTATAATAATCATACTTAACAGCATCTCTAGCTTTATAACCAGCTACCTTTCCATAAGCTACACGTAAAGTAAAATTTGCATCGGGATAAAATACCTTATCAGATTCATACTCCATTTGAGCGGCCATATACGTTTTATTGAGCTTATTAAGTTCCAATTGTATCGATTTGCTTTTAGCATTTACATAGTCATAGTACATCTCTATAAAACTATTGTATAATAGAAAAGCAGGATCTTTTTGAAGCTTACTTATTGATTTAGAAGAAAATACATCAATAAATGCTATTACATCATCTTTATTATCAAAAATAGATTTTTTATATAAATAGGAAACATACTTACCCACATCGCCCTTAAACTTACTATTAATTAACTGATAAACATCAGGATGAAAAGATTGAGGTATATTATCACGATATTTATTTAAAAGCATCACGCTCATATCTCTATCAATTGGTTGATAGTAATCTTTAAAAAACAATTGAGCTGCATCTTTCAGCTTGTTTTTAGTCGCTTCAATCTGTTCTTGCGTAGGCTCAGTACCATTCGATTCTGACGTTTGATAAAGAACTACCAGCTCATTTAATTTACTTGCCATAGAAGATATCTCAATACCATTACGACTTATTACTTCTAATAAGTAATCTTTAGCCAATCGATATGGAGTATAATCTTCGTATACTTTTTTATAATCCGATATAAGAGATCCATATTTTTGAGTTCGCAGCTGATCGGCCTTTGCCCACTGCTCAAATCTCTTTTCGAAATCTTGCTTTTTATTTACAGCATCTAAAATTTCCAAACCACGATTCTCACCAATCCATCTTTTCCAGCTATTTGAAATTCGAGCATTCTTTGCTGCATATTGAATACGAACTGCAGGATCGGCTCCCTGATAACGATTTAAAATATTGAGTTTTTCGGTTCTAACATCAATTAACTTAGGATTAATATCTTCCGTAAGCATTTTTAAGTGATAAGAAGGAACATACTCATAAGTACTTCCGGGATAGCCAAAAACCATAGTAAAATCACCTTCCTCCACACCTTTCATCGAAACAGTAAAATGCTTTTTCGGATGATAAGGTACATTATCAGGTGAATATTCTGCAGGCTCATTATTTTTATCAGCATAAATACGGAACATCGAGAAATCGCCTGTATGACGAGGCCACATCCAGTTATCGGTATCACCACCAAATTTACCAATTGCCGAAGGAGGAGCTCCTACTAAACGAACATCCTTAAACACTTCATTAATAAACAAAAAATACTGATTACCATTGAAAAATGGCTTCAAAACAGCTTTGTAATGTGTATTTTTTATTGCCGCCGCTTTAATTGAAGCTATATTTTTCTGTATCAACTTTTCTTTGTTAGCCTCAGTCATATCGCCGGTAGTCCCTTCTAAAACTTGTTCAGTTACATCATCCATACGTTTAAGAAAAGTAACGGTTAAACCAGGATTAACTAGTTCTTCTTCTGGTGTCATCGCCCAAAATCCATTGGTTAGATAATCATGATCTACAGTACTATGATATTGAATTTGTCCATAACCACAATGATGATTGGTAATCAACAGGCCTTTATCCGAAATAAGTTCGCCGGTACAACCACCACCAAAAATTACAACTGCATCTTTTAAACAAGCTTCATTCACACTGTAAATATCTTCAGCAGTTAGTTTAAAACCCATTTTTTGCATTTCGTCAATATTGTACTTCTTTAGAAGCATGGGTATCCACATGCCTTCATCGGCCTTTGCCTGAGGCATTAAAAAGCCTAATACTAGTAATCCGATAAGAAATTTTCTCATTCTAATATTTTGGTTTAAAATTTTAATAATTCTTTATAAACAGCTTGCACTGGCAATCCAACCACGTTAAAATAGGAACCTTCAATTTTTTCAATTCCTATCATACCTATCCATTCCTGTATTCCATATGCTCCTGCCTTATCAAAAGGTTTGTAGTTATCGATATAATAATCAATTTCTTCCGAACTCAAATCTTTAAAAAACACTTTGGTATTGACTTTAAACGAGTGTTTTTTTTGATTTGCTGATAAACAAACTCCGGTAACCACTTCATGACTCTTGCCCGATAACATCTGAAGCATACGAACTGCATCCTCCCTATCTTTTGGTTTTCCTAGAATTTCGCCTTGACATAAAACAATGGTATCGGCAGTTAATACAATCCACGCGTGTTGTTCTAAGTCATCGGCATATGGTTTTGCTTTCAATTCTGCTAAAAATACAGGAACATCCTCCGGAATCAAATCATTAGGATAAACCTCTTCTACTTCTTCCTTTAATACTACTTGAAAAGGAATATCAAGATGTTTAATTAATTCCTGACGCCGAGGAGATTGAGATGCTAAAACTAAGGTATATTTTTGAAGATCATTACTAATCATAACATTTATCTAATAGAATATATTTTCTTTTGATGAATAACAAGAAATCTATTGGAAAGAGGAATAGTTAAGCCTTCAGGCAAAATTAAAATGCTTTTCCTGCCAATAGTATAAAAAGGACTCCAGCCAACATTATTAATTTACCCATAACACTTACTGCATGAAAATGTTTTGGTTCATTGGCTCTCATCCATATATAGATTAACCCAAGATGAGGAAGCGTAAATCCTACAATAAAATATAACGTTACATACGGAATTTTGCTGATTTCAGGAATAACGAAATATATCAGCCACAGAATTATTAATGATGCAATTTCTAATAATAAGACCAATATTTTGGTTAATTTCATTCCCATGGCAATAGGAAGAGTTTTACATCCCACTGCTTTATCGCCTTTCCGATCTTCGGCATCTTTTATAATTTCACGAACTAAATTGGTAATAAAAGCAAAAAATGCAAACCCACCAGTCCAGAACCAAGCGGTAGAACATGCCTCTGTTTCGAGTATACGAGGTCCATGAACTCGTGATAACATAGCAAATTCAACAGAAACAACAAGCAGTGCAGTGATTGCTGTAAACATTGCTATCAATAAATTGCCTATTAATATATGTCGTTTAAAAGTTGTACTATAATACCATAACACAACAGGTGTGACAATATAAAATAAGGCATAATTTTCTTTACGAGTAACATAAGCCAGATATAAACCTATCATCATTCCTGTAATCGTAAGAACAACATGCAAGAACAATGTGGTCCGACGGGTTATTTTACGCCCTACTACAACTGATTCTGGACGGTTAATACGATCAATACGAATATCGAAATAATCATTTATAATATACCCAGAGGCAGCTAACATTACGGTTGATATAACAACTAATAAAAACCTCAAATCGGTTAACACAGGCTGTATTCCAAACGATGCCAATATGGGTAAGATAAGTCCATAACGCAAAAGCATCTGCAATAAAGCAATAATAATTAAGTTTTTAAATCGTATTAATCTAAAATATGCCGTCATAAAAAGCCAATTATTCTAATGTAACCAGATGCCTAAATTACCAAATATAATCTAAAGCCCATTTACCATGCGCTCTTAAAACCTGTTCAATTACATCTCGTCCTGCTCCTTCTCCTCCTTTTCGATCCGAAATATATTTACAAAGTGATTTGATTTCTTCAACCGCGTCGGAAGGACAAGTAGGCACTCCAACACGTTTCATTACAGGATAGTCAGGCAAATCGTCACCCATGTATAAAACTTCATCAGCACTTAATCCTTTCTGATTTATCCATTGTTCAAAAACAGGCAATTTATCAGATACGCCCAAATAAACATCTTCAACCCCTAATCCATTATACCTTTTTAGCACTGCCTCTGTGTTTCCACCGCTAATAATTGCAACAGGATATCCTAATTTAACAGCCAGCTGTATGGCAAATCCATCTTTAATATTAGCAGTACGCATAGGAACACCACTAACATGCATAGGAATCGTTTGCAAAGATAAAACTCCATCAATATCGAAAGCGAAGGCTTTCACCTTCATCAAATCTTCTTTAAAATTGCTCATTCTTTTAACTTATTTACTGGCGAAGATAAACAAAAAAAGGAGCTGTGTGAAAAGCAAATTTATTCCCAAATTTACATTTTACACAGCTCCTTTACAGATTTAAATCTGTATATCTTTTAATAATTGACCTGTAACTGAATACGAATCAATTGTCCTTTTTGATGATTGATCGGCATCGTCATATCTTCGTATCTTCGATCGGCTAAAGTATAAATAGCTGTAATTTCAAAGGCTTTAATTGGCTGATATTCTACACCAAACTCAACTTCTTTCATGTCATAGCTTCTAGCATCTAATTCAAACTTTTTTCCACCTTTATAATATTGCCAACGTGTAAAAGGAAATATTTTCTGATCGTTAATATTCAAGTTGTACATTAATTGTATATATCCTCCACTTAACGACTCCTCTCCTATAGATCCAACTTTTGTTACTGGATCATATTGAAACTCGGGTCCTTTCCCAATATTAAACTCAGCCTGAATACCAAAAGGTTGAGGGTAATAAACCGCATGCCATGCCAATCGCTGATCGCGAAACAATTCTCCTAAAGCATTTGTATTACTGAGCGATCCATCATTATTACGCACTTTAATTCCATCAGTAACATTTGTCGTCACATATTGGCCGGTGTACCCAGAAATACCCGCTTCGAAATATTGCCCATTCGAAAATTCAAAAGGCCAGCTGAAACGCAAAGCCACATGTTCCATTTTGTCTACATTAGGTACCAATGTATTAGCTCTCTGACCATTATAAATCATTAAATAAGCAACACCATAATCACCCGAACCTTTGAGCCCTTTTTTATTTAACTCGCTAAAACGCTTTCTGACACTTTGTGGAGCCCAATGAATACCCACACTCATATCACGCTCGTCTTTTACGGCACTGTTTAAGGGATCATTTCTATCTAATCCCATCCTGTTTTGCGACGATTGTAAATTTTCAAAGCCATAAGGAATCTTACTCTGTCCTCCTCTAAAACGCCATTCTCCGGCATTATCAATGAAATAATCAAAATAAGCATCGCGTAGTTGCCCCAAATTTTTACCATCAGAAGCAAAATCAGCCTGCAGATAAAAATAAACTTTCGGATGAATTTGCCCATTTACTTTTAAACGCATCCTGCGCAACGAAAAACCATCATAACCACCATAAGTCCTGTCTCCTTGCGAACTTTCCATTTCTGCATTAGTTTTATACAAATCGTTGTAACGCAACTGCATATAACCGCCCAACTTAATTTTATCAAACCATGCTTGCGCTTTTGTGTTATCTTTTGACTCCTGTGCATATAATATACAGCCAAATAGCGATAAAAATAGTAAAGAAAAACCTTTCATCTGTTCGTAAATATAATGTGATAAAACAGTGATCTACTGCTAATTCTCCAACAAATATCCTCATTTAATCATCGCAAAAGTAGAATGTTTTAAAATATTTTACAACAATAAATAACATTATAACAAGCATGTAATTAATAAATTCTTGGCTGCTCTTAGGCTTTTTAGTATTTTCGAGGCTTTAAAAGAAGAATTACTTCATGTCGAATACCGATCAATATAAAACATTACAAGGACCATCAGAAGGATTATACAAAGAAAAAGGTAGTAAATTTATTACTTATGCATATCCCATTTTTACTGAAGATGAAGTTAAACCACTCATTGATGAGTTAAAAAAGCAATATTACGATGCTCGTCATCATTGTTTTGCATGGCAAATAGGTACTGATGGCAATCAATTCAGAGCCAACGATGACGGAGAACCTTCAGGAACAGCCGGCAAACCAATCTTAGGACAGATTCGCTCCCATGAACTAACTAACCTTTTAGTAGTAGTGATTAGATACTTTGGTGGAACAAAACTTGGCACGAGTGGTTTGATCCACGCTTACAAAGAAGCCACCATTGACGCATTTAATAATGGTACAATTGTCGAATGTACCGTCAATGATTTTTATCGAATTAATTTTGATTATGGAGTAATGAATGATGTTATGAGGATAATGAAAGAAGAAAATCCAAACATCACAAAACAGGATTTCAATCTACGATGTTCCATTGAATGGAGTACACGTCAGTCGGAAGTAGAAAAAATAACATCTCGCTTAAGCAAAGTTGAATCAGTTGAAATTGAATTTTTATATACAGCCTAAGTTTTAATGAATATATCGCTCTTTTACTTTTACCGCAGGATTTCCTCTATAAATACTGTATGGCTCAAGATTAGAAGATGCGGCACTATATACCGATAATACAGAATGACTTTTACAACTTACTCCACCAATAACCAAACTACCTGCTCCAAGCCAAACCCCATCTTCAAGGGTGATTGGCGCTATCATTAAATCAAATGTAGTAGCTTTATAATCGTGGTTACCTATTAACAGCATAGCCCCTTGCGACAAACAACAATTTTTTCCTATTACCGTTTTATCTAAATTATCAATCCAAACTTTTTCACCAATCCAAGTAAAATCACCAATCTCAAGGTTCCATGGATATTTAATATTAACCGAAGGTTTAATCACTACACCTTTACCGACTTTAGCTCCAAATAAACGGAGTAATCTGACCTTAATACCGGAAAAAGGATTTAGTGGATTAATAAAAAATAACCCATTTATAAAAAACCACAATGTACGTTTTATCGTACCAGCCCCCTCATCAAACCAAGAATTATTATATTTCGATAAATCTGTTTCCTTCATTCTTTTTAATAGATAAAGTTGTGCCTATATTACATTAACTAGAATATAAACATAAGCAAGTAAATTTATTAAAGATGTAAGACTAAAATAACAAAGGTATTCCATCTTAGAAAAAATAAGAAGAATCAACAAAAGAATTTCTCAATTAAAACATTTTATAAACCCATGATTTTATCTCTAGATTCATGATTATGTTTATTTGTAAATCATTATTAAAAGGTATTTTTAACATTAAATAATACCTAATAGTCTATCAAATTCATTTAATCAACATCTATATAATTTATTAAGAGTCTAATTTTCTGCTATTTTAAATCCATTATTTTCAAATTAAATTACATTAACACAAAACAACTTTTTTAGAACATTTTTTTGCATTTTTTTACCCGTAGATTTGGTAAACACTCGAAATACTATATATTTGTAGAGGAAAGTTTAAGAATTATTTTAGTATTTAACCCTATAATAAAGGAGTATTATGAACAAGGCTCAATTAATCGATGCAATCGCTGGTGAAGCGGAAATTACAAAAGCTGACGCAAAAAAAGCTTTAGATGCGTTTATTAAAGTAACAAGTGATTCATTGAAAACTGGTGGTCGTGTTGCATTAGTAGGATTTGGTTCTTTTGGTGTTTCTGAAAGAAGTGCACGTACAGGTAGAAACCCTCAGACAGGCAAAGAAATCGAAATTCCTGCTAAAAAAGTAGTTAAATTTAAAGCTGGTAGTGAGTTAAGCGACGCTATCAACTAATTAAAGGCAACCAAAAAGATATTTAGAGAGCACTATGTGCTCTCTTTTTTTGTCTATTTTTGCACAAAAAATAATATTATTGAATGAAACAAGCACTTATTGAATTTCTGGAAAATGTAATGACCGAAGAAAGAAAAGAGATGATGTTACAAATATTACATGAACGAACCAGATATATCACCGTTGTATTGGAAGATATCTATCAAACCCAAAATGCAAGTGCAGTTTTACGCTCTTGCGATTGTTTTGGTATTCAGGATGTGCATGTTATTGAAAACAGAAACGAATTTAACATTAATCCGAAAGTCGTAGTAGGAACCACTAAATGGATTGATATTCATCGATATAACGAGAAGGAAAACAATACAAGAGATTCTTTACAATCGCTAAAGAAACAAGGTTATAAAATAGTTGCAACCTCGCCACATGATAACGACATCAACCTCGAAGATTATAATTTAGATTTAGGAAAAACAGCTTTGGTTTTCGGAACCGAGCTTACAGGCATATCAGATATAGTTAAAGAAGAAGCCGATTACTTCCTTAAAATTCCTATGTATGGTTTTGCCGAAAGCTTAAATATTTCAGTAGCTGCAGCTATTACTCTCCATTATCTTACGCACAAAATGCGGAATAGTGATATAAATTGGCAACTCCCAAAGGACGAAGCTGATAACTTATATATTGACTGGATGAAGAAATCGATTAAAAAGAGCGACCTCTTAGTTCAAGAATTTATTGAACGACATCCTCTGCGTAAATAATCATACATTTTTTAACATCTACCGTTTGATAGTGGTTATATTTTTTTAAATTTGACAAAAAACAATTTCTATGAATTGCATTATTATTGATGATGATAAGCTTTCTACTAAGATTATAAAAGAATTCATCGAAAAGACGGATGGATTAGTTCATGTTGGAAGCTTTGATAGTGCTGTTACTGCAATTAATTTTTTATCCAAACCGGATGTTGATCCTATAGATTTGATTTTTCTTGATATAGAAATGCCAGAAATGAGCGGAATAGATTTTCTTAAATCATTAAGTAAGTTACCGCAAGTTATTGTTTATTCTTCTCAGGAAAAGTACGCCATCGAATCGTATGAATATGATGTAACTGATTATTTGTTAAAACCGGTTCAATACGGACGTTTTATTAAAGCAGTTAACCGAGCTAAAGAACGCTTCGAAGAAAGCGAAACCGTTACGCGCGAAAGCAGTGAAATTTTTATTAAAAACAACAGTTCATTAGTACGCGTTAAATACGATGATATTCTTTGGATTGAAGCTTTAGAAAATTATGTGGTTTTGAATGCTTTTAAAGATAAGTATACTATTCACTTCACCATGAAAGCTATTTCTG
Source organism: uncultured Carboxylicivirga sp. (assembly GCF_963668385.1). Classification (GTDB taxonomy): domain Bacteria; phylum Bacteroidota; class Bacteroidia; order Bacteroidales; family Marinilabiliaceae; genus Carboxylicivirga. The sequence goes on along the minus strand of NZ_OY764327.1, from coordinate 3,883,623 downwards.
AAAAAATGCCTACCGATCGTTTTGTTCGTGTTCACCGCTCTTTTATCGTTAATATAACTAAAATTAAAGTTATCGAAGATAATTCGGTTATAATTCTTCACGAAGGTGGATCAAAAATAATACCTATCGGAAAATCGTATAAAGATAAATTAATGGATGACATTAATTTAATTACAAAATAATACAAAGCCGTCAACCCGACGGCTTTTTTTTTATCTTCATCTCTTCCCTTCTCGTATTTATCAAAAAAGTTCAAAATAGTAATTGATCTATTGCATTTTTTTTAGTAATTTTTGTCTGATTTTTCACAAAAATGCGATATCGAACACTAGCTATATTACTTTTATCCATACTCATTCAATATTCTCAGGCTAATACCAATTGGTCCTTCAGACATCTTGAATCTAAAGAAGGTATGTCGTTAATAAAATCGATTGTTAAGGATAATGAAGGTTTTTTGTGGATTGGTAATGATGGCCCGGGATTAATGCGTTACGATGGTTATAATACACAGCGTTTTCTTTTTAACCCCAATGATAGTTCTAGTATTAGTAGCAATAAAATATTTCAAATATTCCTTGATTCGAATAACCACCTTTGGATCGCTACCTATAATGGACTTAACTTATACATCCCTCGTAAAGAATCATTCAAACGATACTTAACAAGGAATACAATTACAGACAAATCTGACCATCTCTCTGTAAATTGCATTTTCGAAGATCATAATAAACAATTGTGGGTTGGTACTGATGAGGGGTTAAAAGAATTTATTGAGTTTAAACAAACGTTTAAATTACATCAATTACCACAAAAACAAGAATTAGCAAAAGGCATAACCAGTATTCAGGAAGATACAGACCATAACTTATGGATTGCAACATACCTACCTGGTATCTTTTATTTTAACCCTGAAACAAGGGAAAAAGTATACTATCCTCATCCACATAGAGAGTTGAGTAAAGACACTAAAAAAATATACATTGACCAATCCGGACTCATTTGGATATTATCACGCGAAAATGGGTTAAGCTATTTTAATCCCAAAACAAAATCATTTGTTGACTTTCCGGTGAGTACAAATGGTTTTGGGCTTAATGGAAAAAAAGTGATGGATGTATATCAGCAAGATTCAGTACATCTATATTTTGCAGTTGATCAAGGAGGCATTAATATGCTTAATAAACAAACCATGAGGTTTGAATATATAAGTCATCGAAAAATAGGATTGGATACCTATGGTATTTATTGTTTTTACCCAGATAAAGATGGAACTTTGTGGATAGGAACTGCACGAGGTGGTGTTTCGTATTGCAATCCTCAATTACCAGTCTTTCGTTCGCATACTAAAAATAATTTTGAGTACCCCGACAACACACCTGTTCTAGATAACTTATCAGGCAATATTATAGGATGCTTTTACGAAGATCCAATGGGAAATATATGGGTTGGCACCGATGGTGAAGGTATTAGCATATTCAATCCTAAAAATGACTTATTCTTAAATATCAAAAACAAAAAAGATAAACGACAGATCCTACCCTCCAATGTAATAAGAAGTATTGTTGCTGATTCGGAAAATAATTTATGGTTAGCCACATGGAATTCAGGCATCAGTAAATACAATAAATCAACAAAAAAATTCGACAAATGGCCAACATCTGATAATCCATTTTACGAAAAAATACCCAATAACATTTGGACCATCTATATTGATAGCAAAAATATACTATGGATGGGTTTTGAAGATGCCAAAATATTACGTTACAATATCAACAATAAACAATTAGATGAATACAAATATATTCATCCTATTGATCAAATGTCGCTTCCATATTTCTACGAAACGAATTCAGGGAATATAATGCTTACAAATACTACAGGGGTATACAAAATTAACGAAAACAACCATACAATAGAAGATTTTATCCTGGTTAACGGAGTTACTTCTTTTGCAGCCGATAAAAAGGAAAACTATTGGATTGGTACTTCAACCCAAGGTGTTTATGTGTATAACCATCGACTAGAAAAGGAAAAACACTTTTCAACATCAAATCTTTTGGCCGACAATAGTATATCAGCAATCATATGCAGTAATGATAGTAATATATGGATATCTACTTCTATTGGCCTGTATAACTATCAGAGTTCTAAAGATATTTTGCTATCATATTTTCATGATGATGGTCTTCAAGGTGATCAATTTTTTATACAGTCAGCTTATAAAACATCAAATGGAGAATTATACTTTGGTGGTACCCATGGATTTACTCATTTTAATCCAAAACAAGTTAAACAAAACGACGAGAAACCTAGAGTTATCATCAATTCGATTTCAATCGACAATGCCCCTTTAACTTTTAAAGGACAGGATGCTGATATACCTTTACATCCTCGATATCTTCAAACTTTAAAAGTAAACTATAATCATTCTGTAATAAATATTGGCTTTAACGCTCTTACCTTTACAGCCCCAAATAAATGTCGTTACAAATACCGACTGAGAGGCTTTTCATCACAATGGACTGAAACATCCGCTGATAACCGAACAGCTACATTCACGAATTTAAATCCTGGAAAATACACATTTGAAGTAGTGGCCTCTAATAACGATGGTGTGTGGTCTAACCAAATCAATACTCTAAATATCATTATTCCTCCCCCATTTTGGCAAACAAACTGGTTTATCACACTTATTATTTGTATAATAATAGCAAGTATACGATTATATATATTTCTACGTGAGAAGAAACTAAGAAAAGATAGTAATCAACTTCGGCAGGCAGTTAATGAACGCACTAAAATTATCGAAGATCAAAAAGAAGAGCTTCAAACGCAAAATGAAGAATTGCAGACTCACCGGCAAAATTTGGAAGAACTTGTTGTTATCAGAACAGAAGAACTGATATTAGCCAAAGACAAAGCTGAAGAAGGAAACCGTCTTAAAAGTGCATTTCTGGCAAATATGTCTCACGAAATCAGAACACCAATGAATGCTATTGTTGGTTTTTCAGATCTTATCGCAGATACCGATTTATCTGAAGAAGAAAGAAAAGCGTATTCTGAACTTATTAAAACAAACACCGATGCATTACTTATTCTAATTGAAGATATACTTGACATCTCGAAAATAGAAGCTAATCAGCTCCCTATTTTCAAAAGTGAGTTCAACATTAATGAAAGTATCAATACTCTTTACAATAACTTCTTAGTACAAATTAGGAATCCAAAAATTTCTTTAAGAATCAATAATACCATCCGAGATACAATTACTTTAATTAAAGCTGATCAGCATCGTATAAATCAGATCATATCCAACTTTTTGAATAATGCAGTTAAGTTTACCGATAGTGGTGATATCATCCTATCAACTGAGATTACAGATTCACATTTAATTATTTCAGTAGAAGATTCTGGACCGGGACTAGACTCGAAAGAAATGGAAATTATTTTTATCCCTTTCTTTAAACTACCTAAAGACGAAAGAAACCTAAAACGCGGTGTTGGCTTGGGTTTAGCAATTAGCAAACAGCTTTCAATATTAATGGGGTATCAAATACAAGTGAGTTCTGAGATAGGCAAAGGTTCAAAGTTTTCTTTACTTATTCCAAAGGAAGAAATACTGGAAACAGCAAAAAAAAGGATGCCATCATTCTGACATCCTTCCTACTTTTAAAGTTTATCCTATTTATAAGTCTTTAATAACATCTTCCATTTCTTCTAAAGATTTTCCTTTGGTTTCAGGAACCATCTTCCATACAAACAGAGCAGATAGAATGCTCATAATGCCATAAAACATATAAGTAGCACCCCCACTAAATTCCATCATTGCAGGGTAAGTTGATGAAATAAAATAGTTGGCTGCCCATTGAGCCGCAACAGCAATAGCAATGGCTTTGCCTCGTATTTTATTCGGGAATATTTCGCCAATTAACACCCAGCAAATAGGTCCCCAACTCATCATAAAAGAAGCAGTATATATGATGATAAAAACTAATGTACTGATACCAATTACTTTAAAAAACGATAGCATACCAATTGCTATCATTCCAATAGCCATGCCGATAGATCCGGTAATTAGCAATGGTTTACGTCCCCAATGATCTACAGTAGCAATTGCAACAACAGTAAAAATTACATTTATCAATCCCATAACGATGGTTTGCAACATTGATGCATCTTTGGCCGCTCCCATACTTTCAAAAATTCGTGGTGCATAATAAAGAGCCACATTAATACCTACAAATTGCTGAAATACAGATAATAATATTCCAATTACAATAATTTTTGTACCATAAGTAGATAATTTAGATGTAGTTTTGTCAACCGTACCTTTTATTTGAGTTAAAATAGTTTTGGCAGCTTCCCTTCCATTTATGCGTTCTAGTATGGTTAAAGCTTTATCATTTTGATTTTGCATTGCCAAATAACGAGGAGTTTCAGGCACAAAAAACAAGAGAAGACCAAATAAACCCGCAGGTATTGCTTCCGACATAAACATATAACGCCATCCAAAAGTATTAATCCAGTCAATAGTTTGTCCCTTTGCAATAGACCAGTTTACAAAATAAACCACCAACATCCCAAAAATAATAGCAAACTGGTTAAATGAAATCAATCTTCCTCGAATATGAGCTGGAGCAATCTCACTGATATACATAGGACTAACAGCTGAAGCTAAACCTACACCAATTCCTCCAATAATTCTGTAGAAGTTAAACATATAAAGAAGGCCCATAGTAGCTTTTCCTTCTTCGAAAAAGAATATTTCTGGTTTTCCAGAGCCTAATGCCGATATAAAAAACAGAACTGCAGCTACCATTAAGGATTTTTTACGCCCTAATCGAGATGCAAGAATACCTGAAATGGCACCACCAATTATACATCCAATTAATGCACTCGAAACCGTTGCACCATGGATAAACGAGCTTAAATGTAGACTGTCAATTAAAAAGGCCTGAATGGATTTTTCAGCACCTGAGATTACGGCTGTATCATAACCAAAAAGCAACCCTCCTAAGGTTGCCACCAATGTTAACAATATGATATAGCCTATATTTTGTTCTTTATTCATAAAACAGGATTTAAGATTCCCAAATTTGTAGGATTGAAGAAAACTGATTGGATTTATATAAAATTCGATGCACCGAAAATATCAGTGCATCGACAATTCACTTATTACACCTTTTGAGATAATATAATTAAATATACATATTAATTAATTGCTCGTAACGCTCTTGTTTTCCACTAATTTGAGCTGGTTCTCCAGCTTCTTTAGCAATAGCACGAAGATCTTCAAGAGTTAATTTACCAGTTTCGAATTCAGCACCTTTACCAGAGTCAAATGAAGCATAACGATCTGCTCTTTGCTTCAGGAAGTCACTATTATTAAGAATATCATCTGCAATTACTAAAGCACGTGCAAAAACATCCATACCTGAAACATGAGCAATAAATAAATCTTCAGCATCAGTTGAGTTACGACGAATTTTAGCATCGAAGTTAATACCTCCACCTTGAAATCCTCCAGCCTGAAGAATAACCAACATTGCTTCTACAGTTTCATAAATATTAGTTGGGAATTCATCAGTATCCCATCCATTTTGATAATCACCTTTGTTGGCATCAATACTACCTAACATACCAGCATCAGCGGCACATTGCAATTCGTGTTCGAATGTGTGTTGAGCTAAAGTAGCGTGGTTTACTTCAATATTTAATTTAAAATCTTTATCCAAACCATGATGACGTAAGAATCCAATTACAGTTTCAGCATCAACATCATACTGATGTTTAGTTGGTTCCATTGGCTTAGGTTCAATAAAGAAGTTTCCTTTAAACCCATTCTTACGTGCATAATCACGAGCCATTGTTAAAAACTGAGCTAAATGCTCTTTTTCGCGTTTCATATCAGTATTTAATAATGACATGTAACCTTCGCGACCACCCCAGAATACGTAGTTTTGTCCACCTAAAGCAATAGTTGCATCAATAGCATTTTTAACCTGAGTAGCAGCATGAGTTAAGGCACCAAAATCAGGGTTAGTTGAAGCACCATTCATATAACGAGCATTTGAGAATACGTTAGCAGTACCCCAAAGTAGATTTACACCGGTTTCTTTTTGATATTGCTGAGCAATAGGTACAATTTTTTGCAAACGTTCTTCTATTTCAAATACAGTTCCGTCACCAACAACATCAGTATCATGGAAACAATAAAAAGGAGCTCCTATTTTAGTAAAGAATTCAAAAGCCGCTTCCATTTTGTATTTAGCACGATCCATAGCATCGTTGCCTTTATCCCAAGGGAAAGTCATTGTATCACCACCAAAAGGATCGCTTCCTTTTGCGCAGAAAGAGTGCCAATAAGCCACTGCGAAACGCATATGCTCTTTCATTGTTTTACCTGCAATTACTTGCTCTGGATTGTACCATTTAAACGCCAATGGATTTTTTGAATCTCTTCCTTCGTAAGCTATTTTTCCAATACCTGAAAAATATTCGTTTGCTGCCATAACTGTAATTATTTAGATTGTTTGTTTATTTCAATTTTGATTTCCACTCTTTGTAAGTAGCTTTTAATGTAGCCCCATTTTCTTTGTTAGGCTCTATAACGCCAACTTTAGTCAACGAATCAAAGGCTTCGCTTAATGATGTATACAAACCAGCTCCATAGGCAGCTCCACGAGCAGCTCCTAAAGCTCCATCTGTTTCATACAACTCAATGGTCGATCCGGTAACATCAGCCAATGTCTGACGGAATATCGGGCTTAAAAACATATTTGCTTTTCCTGCCTTGATGACTTTGGTTTCGATACCCGTTAACTCCATCACATCCATACCGAATTTAAAACTAAAGGCAATACCTTCTTGCGCTGCACGAATTACATGCGCTCTGGTATGATGATTAAAATTCAGATTGACTAAGCTTGAACCTGGATTTTCATTTTGTAGTACTCGTTCTGCTCCGTTTCCAAAAGGGAAGAACAAAAGCCCATTACTTCCGGGTGCAACCACTGAAGCTTCTTCATTCATTTGAACATAGTCGAGCTCTGCTGCCACATTCTTGCGCAACCAAGAATTTAAAATACCGGTTCCGTTGATACATAACAACACTCCCAAACGCGGATCTGTATTACTGTGATTAACATGAGCAAATGTATTTACACGTCCTTTAGGATCATATTTTAATTGATCGCTCACTCCATATACAACACCAGAAGTTCCAGCGGTAGCTGCTACTTCACCAGGATTCAGTACATTTAAACTTAAAGCATTATTAGGTTGGTCACCAGCACGATAAGATACTACAACTCCTGCAGTAAGATTAAGCTCTTTAGCAACCTCTTCCGTTAATGTTCCTTGTATTTCAAAAGTTTCTTTAATGGTTGGAATCACACTCTCATTAAAACCATAATAATCGAGTAGCTCTTTTGAAACACTTTGGGTTTGAAAATCCCAAAAGATTCCTTCTGACAAACCACTTTTTGTGGTAACCATATCACCAGTAAGGCGATAAGCTATATAATCGCCCGGAAGCATAATTTTATAAACTTGATTAAAAACCTCCGGTTCGTTTTCTCTAATCCACTTTAATTTAGAAGCAGTAAAATTACCAGGAGAATTAAGCATATGAGACAAACAATGCTCTTCTCCTAAATTTTCAAAAGCTGCATTTCCAAATTGAATTGCACGACTATCGCACCATATTATTGCTGGTCGCAATACTTCGCCGGTACTATCTACCACCACTAAACCATGCATCTGGTATGATATTCCTATAGACTTAATTTGCGTAGTATCAACATTTGAACTGGTTAATACATCCTTTAACGCCAATTTTAAATTAGCCCACCAATCGTTTGGATGCTGCTCGGCCCAATCGGGCTGTGGCGAAGAAATGGCCATTTCTTCTTTAGGATAGAAAGCTGAATCAACTGCCTTACCTGTTTTTACATCAAGCAAAGCTACTTTAACTGATGAACTTCCGATATCAAAACCTAGTGAATACATAATACGTTTTTATTAGTGTTCCGTTCTGTTGTGGTATGGTTCAAAAATATAAAAAAGAATCATCATTACAACGATTCTCTAAAAAATATTTTTGTTGGCACGCAAAAATCCATCTTCAAATCCTCTGAAGCAAAAGCTGCTGCCTTCTGCCCCATCAGTTTAAAATCGGTTGATATAACCGATATCCCTTTATATATAAATTTTTTCATGGGCGTTTCGTTGTACGATAGAATACCAACATCTACACCTGGTTCCAGCTTTTTCTCTCTACACTGCTCCAATATTTCACCTAACATTCTATCACTCACACTGAAATACATCTCTCCGGCTTTTACATTTAGCAGATTTGAATCCTCCAGTATTGAATAATTAAATTCCTGTTTCTTACAATATTGCTCAAAACAATCAACAGTCACCCTGGGATGATTAGTAAACTCAGGATATACCATAATTAAGGTCTTATATCTTTTCAAAAGATGTTCAGCTTCAGAGAAAGCATCAATTACTGCCTGTCCAAAATCCTGATAAAGTTTATTGGTGATTTTTTTAATATTAGTATCCCAATCAATTATCAAGGTTTTATCAGGTGGCAACATGCTAATAACTTCTTCAACCCCATCGTGCGCAAAAGGCATAATAATATACTTACTATAACGACCTCTACTCTCGGTAATTAACTTTTTAAACACCTCAATATTATAATGATGAAAGTGTACATCCGCTATGGTATCTTTATCCAAATTCTTTACAAAACTACCATAAAGCACTTCTTTATAAGCCTTTAAAGTATCTAAAAAGAAAAAGACTTTCCTCCCCTCTTTGGCAACAAAATACCCTTTGTTAGGAACCGATTCTATTATCCCTTGCTCCTTAAGTATTCCATAGGCCTTAAATACTGTATCGCGCGATAGTTTGTAATTTTGACATATTTGATTTACCGATGGCAATTGATCACCTTCAAACAATTTATTTTCAGCCAAAGCATTAATCACATGGTCAACCAATTGCTGAAACTTGGGAATATCACTTGCTGGGTTTATACTAAAATCAATCATTCAATTACTCCTCTATTGTGTTCTGTTCCGGTAGGGTCAAAGATAAAACTTATTACTGAAAGATTCATCTTTTAACCACTTAACTTCTACGCTAAAACATACAAAAGCCTGATTCCATCTAGAATCAGGCCTTTATATCTATACTCAATATTTGAATTATTTTACGTCTACTCGTAATGGTGTTTTAAGACATTTAGAGAATGTATTTAAATACTCTTCCCACTTTTTATTGCTTTCAAATTGCTTATTTCCAGTCCAATAGAATCCAGAATAGAATTCTACTTTACCATCAATCACTTTTAAGTTTACCAAACCATGACTAGCATCAGCTTCTTCAGTTTCGACTTTTGAATTACCTGCATAATACTCTGGAGCAGCAAGAACACTAGTACTAATTTCTTCCCCAAAATGAGGAGCATACCAGTTAACCCATCCAGCATCTGCATTAGAAGACAATGTACCTTTGCAGTCGTGCATGGTAACGCCAGCAGTTAATGTATCAGTTCCTTCAACATAAATTACATACTTTGTTAGATTACTACCCAAATCGATAGAAATGACTTTACGCTCTTTCACTGAAGCTCCATCAGCATCGTATGGCAGATAATCTAATTCAAATTCAGTTGAAAGCGGACCATTAGTAAATGTTTTGTGCGATACAAAGTTTTTAGATGCATAATATTTTCCATCCTTAAACACTCCGGTTCCTCCACATCCTCGACTTGGTCCTACATGGTAATTATCCAAACCTTCACCATGATCGCTATGATAGTACATTGGGTCTTTCTTATAACCTTCGTACCATTTATTGATAATTGAATAATCAACTTTCTTCAACCAACAATCTATTCCACTTGAAAGTGTTCCTCCTGGAATATTCTCTTCGACCATACGTTGAGCTTCAGGTCCATAAGTACGAAAAGCCACTCGGTTGTTTTCCCAAGTATAATCGTCGGTACGTTCAGGTACAAAACGAGCAAATGTTTTTACTTCGGTTGGTTCAAGCGAACTAACACCCTCTTTAACTTCAAAAGTTTTAGATTCCTTCGCTTTCAATTCCACCTGAAACAAAATAGACTCGACAATACCATCCGTATTTTTATCAACTAACTGACTCAATACTTCCTTACCTGTAGCCTGATCTATTATAACAGCTTTACCACTGGCGATATTAACGTCAGCCAACTGCACTTCTACTGTTTCGATCAAACGATCAAAATCAGCAGGATTGGTAACTGTTACTTTTGGAGACGGCACACTACATCTTACAAAGAACAGACTTACTACAATTGTTAATATTGGAATGAATTTCTTCATCTTAGTCAAGATCGTTTTCGCCTTTAACATATCCGAAGTTGGCTAAAATACCACCATCAACATATAATACATGACCATTTACAAATTCACTTGCTTTTGAAGCTAAAAACAAAGCTGCATTACCTACATCTTCTGGTTCTCCCCAACGAGCTGCAGGTGTACGAGTCATAACCAAATCGTTGAATGGGTGACCATTTTCGCGAATTGGAGCTGTTTGTGAAGTAGCAATGTAACCCGGACCAATACCATTGATTTGTACGCCATACTTAGCCCACTCGCAACACATGTTGGCAGTTAATAATTTTAAACCACCTTTAGCAGCAGCATATGCCGAAACAGAGTTACGACCATAAACACTCATCATCGAACACATATTGATGATTTTACCAGCTTTTCTTTCGATCATACCAGGTGCAACGCGCTTAGCTACAATTAAAGGAGCCACTAAATCAACATCAATTACTTGTTGAAAATCAGCAATAGGCATATCTAAAATTGGAATACGCTTGATAATACCAGCATTATTTACCAAAATATCAACCGGACCAACCTCTTTTTCGATCTGAGAGATACCTTTATCCACTTCGTCTTCTTTAGTTACATTGAAAACCAAAGTATATACATCAATACCATCTTTTGCATATTCAGCTTTACATTCTGTAAGCTTCTCCTCTGAAAGATCGTTTACGCAAATTTTAGCACCTGCTTTGCCTAACACTTTTCCAATAGCCATACCAATACCATGAGTACCACCGGTAACAAGGGCTACTTTTCCTGATAAATCAAAAAGTTCTTGTATCATTTTAATTGAATAAGTTTTATAAAAAATCCTGACGAATTGGGGTAAAACAATCGATCAGCCTCACTACTGAAGTTAACCTCTGAATGGTATGTGGCAAACCCGAAGGAATAGCAAAATGATCTCCTGCTTTGAGATGAACTTTCTCTTCATCGCCAACAAAAAGATACACCTCTCCTTCTATCATGTACGAAACCTGCTCGTGCGGGTGTGAATGAAAAGGATCCGGCTCAACTGTTGGACCATCAGTAAACTCAACGTTTACCAACATCAAATTATCTGTTTTTACAACCCTACGCTGAATCCCCTCTCCAACATGAGCAACAGGAAGCTCATCGTATTTACCCACGTATTTCATTAATCTATAATTATTTTAATTCATTTGGTTGACGAATATCCATATCACCATAATCAAGGTTTTCACCAGCCATACCCCAAATAAAGATATAGTTTGATGTACCTGCTGCACTATGAATACTCCACGATGGAGACAATACAGCCTGCTCATTTTGCATCCAAATGTGACGCGTATTATCAGGTTGCCCCATAAAGTGACATATAGCCTGATTATCTGGCACTTCAAAATAGAAATAAGCTTCCATACGACGACTGTGAGTGTGAGCTGGCATAGTATTCCAAACACTACCTGGTTTTAACTCAGTCATTCCCATTTGTAATTGGCAAGTCTCAACAACTTCTTTCACTAACAACTGGTTAATCTGACGTTCGTTTGATGTTTCTAGCGAACCTAATTGCAATACATTAGCATCTTTTAAGGTAACATGCTTTGATGGTAATGATTTATGAGCAGGAGCTGAGTTAATATATAAATGAGCAGGATTAGATGCATCTACAGAAGCAAATGTTACCTTTTTAATACCACTTCCCAGGTATAAAGCCTCTTTGCGTTCTAATTTATATTCAACTCCATCAGCTGTAATTGTTCCGGCACCACCTACGTTAATAATTCCCATTTCACGACGATTTAAAAAGAACTCAGCTTTTAACTCATCATAAGTTCCTAACTCAATAGGTTTATCAGTAGGTACAGCACCACCAACAATGTAACGATCATACATCGAATACACCAAGTTAATTTCGCCAGGCACCATTACTTTTTCAATTAAAAACTCTTTACGAAGACGATCTGTTCCGTAACTCTTTGCATCCTCAGGATGAACTGCATAACGAACTTCTAAACTCATATATTTAATTTTTAGTTATTTATAATCTTTCCACGAAGAGCTTCTTCCAATGAAGCGTACTGGAATAACTTCTTCTTCCGGTAAATCTTCATTTTGTATTGATTTAATCATGGCTAATGCCACTTTATTACCCATTTCCAAAGCATTTTGCTCAACCGATGACAAAGCCGGATCCATCAATTCAGAGAATGGCTCATTAGCAAAACCTACAATACCAAACTGATCCGGAATATGATACCCCAAAGACTTCAGTCCTTCCATAGCACCTAATGCACTATAATCACCAGCACAAAAAACGGCATCGGCAGAGGTTCGCATTACCAGCTTATGTATTTGAGCATGACCTGCTTCTCGTGTAATAACATCATCTACAATTAGTTTGTCATCTACCCTTATACCAGCCTCTTCTAAAGCTGCAATATACCCGGCTTTTCGTTCGCGATAAGCACGCAATTTATAACTCCCGCTAAAATGGGCAATGTGCTTAAATCCACATTTTATTAAATGGCGAGTTGCTAAATATCCACCAGTATAATTATCGTTTGTTATTTTCGATCCAGGCAAACTCTTAGTTACCCTATCAAATTGAACAAGTGGAATATGATGCTTTACAATTTCTTCTAAATGTTCGAAACTATTGGTTTGAAGTGATAATGAAAGAATAATTCCCCCCACCCTATTTTGCAATAAAGAATCTACAGCCTTAATTTCCCTGCTTAGCAATTCTCCACTCTGAATAACTACCAGATTATAACCTGCCGGATTTAGAATTTCTTCAACGCCACTTATAACGTTACTAAAAAAATGACGATTTATACGTGGAACAATCATTCCAATTGTATCGCTGGTACCTTTACGCAACGATGCGGCCGTAACATTGGGTTGATATCCCAATTCCTTCGCTGTTTCTTGCACTTTATTGCGAGTAGCTTCGCTTACACGCGTATTATTTGCCAGTGCCCTCGAAACCGTAGATGGGGTCATATCCAACCTTTTAGCAATGTCGCTTATTGTTACTTTTTTCATTTATTTACTTCCATCGAACAGATTTTTCGATCAAAAAAACCTGTCCTTTTTCATTGAGTCTTCACAAAAATACAATCGTTTGCACACAAAACAAGTTTTATTGCACTTTTTTTCAAGAATACAAACTACTTAATTACCCATAGCTTGATCAACTGTTAAACAATATTGAATATAAATTAACATTTTTTACTCTTGATATACTGGCACTTAATAAATTCATCGCAATATTTTTTTAACTAAAGTATTGCAAAAATAGTTTTTGCGTTGCATCTTCGTGTTCGTTAACGGCTAATTACAATTCAAACATTTTAAAATGATACAACCATTCATTCACAAGGATTTCCTTTTGGAAACCGAGACTTCAAAGAAATTATACCACGAGTATTCAGAAAATCAACCCATCATTGATTTTCATTGCCATTTAAATCCACAATTCATTGCCGAAGACCGCCAGTTCGAGAGTTTAGGTCAGATTTGGCTGGAAGGTGATCATTACAAATGGCGTGCTATGCGTATTAACGGTATTGACGAGCACTATTGTAATGGCCAGGCCTCGGATAAAGAAAAGTTTATGAAATATGCCGAAACAGTTCCTTATACTGCAGGCAATCCACTTTATCACTGGACTCATTTAGAACTTGCACGTTATTTTAATGTAACAGATTTGCTTTCTCCGGTTACAGCCGATAAAATATTTGAATCAACTAAAGCTATGTTACAGTCGCCCGACTATAGCACCCGAAAGTTGTTAGAAATGATGAAGGTGGAAGTTGTTGGAACAACTGATGATCCTGCCGACGATCTTCGTTTTCACAAACAAATTAAAGAAGAAGGGTATCACATTAAAGTTGTACCTACTTACCGAGCCGATAATGTTATTAAAACAGAAGATCCTGTTCAATTCAAAGCATATGTCGAAAAATTAGGCGAAGTTGCAGATATTGCTATTTCATCTTTAACAGACTTAGTTGAAGCCTTGGATCGTCGTCATGAATATTTCCACGAATTAGGAGCCCGTGCTTCAGATAGTGGACCAGATCGTTTCTTCTTTGCTGAATACACCGAAGAAGAAGTCAATAAAATTTTCTTAAAATTAATGGCCGGAAACACCATTGATGAAGAAGATACAGAAAAATATCGCTGCTGTGTAATGGCCGAATTGGCTAAGTTAAACCACAAACGAGGTTGGACACAACAGTTTCACGTGGGTGCATTGCGTAATAACAATACCCGCAAATTCAATATTATGGGAGCTGATACTGGTTGGGATTCAATCAATAACTCGCAGAATGCTCTTAAAATGTCGCAATTCCTTAATTTATTAGATACAACTGATCAATTAGCTAAAACCATTCTTTACAACCTGAATCCGGCAGATAACGAAATGATGGTTACCATGTGTGGTAACTTCAACGATGGTTCAACTGTTGGTAAAGTTCAGTACGGTGCAGCATGGTGGTTTCTTGATCAGAAAACAGGAATGGAAAAACACTTATTAGACCTTTCGGCACTAGGATTATTAAGCCGATTTGTAGGAATGGTAACTGATAGCCGTAGCTTTTTATCATACCCTCGTCACGAGTATTTCCGCCGAATTGTTTGTAATCATTTAGGTAAAGAAGTTGAAAAAGGAATGATTCCTAACGACGATGCCATCTTAAAACAAATGGTAGAAGGAATTTCATATAAAAACGCAAAATCATACTTTAATTTTTAATAAAATGTCAAAGAAAGTAGTCTCTTTTGGAGAAATCATGTTACGCTTGGCTACACCCCGTTACGAGCGTTTTAATCAAGCTACATCATTTGAAGCTACTTATGGTGGTGGCGAGGCAAACGTAGCTGTATCATTAGCCAACTATGGCATTGATTCATCATTTGTAACACGTTTGCCAAAAAATGATATTGGCAGAGCGTGTCAAATGGAACTTCAAAAGTATGGTGTAAAAACCGATAAAATCCTTCAAGGTGGTGATCGTTTAGGTATTTACTTCCTGGAAACAGGAGCAGTAGCTCGTGCTAGTAAGGTTGTTTACGACCGTGCTAACTCAGCCATTTCTGAAGTAAGCAAAGGAATGTTTAATTGGGAAGAGATCTTAAAAGATGCTGACTTTTTCCACTGGACTGGAATTACTCCTGCTATTTCGCAAGGTGCTGCCGATGTTTGTTTAGAAGCTATTCAAACTGCCAACAAAATGGGCGTTACCGTTACTTGTGACTTAAACTACCGCAAAAATCTTTGGAAATATGGTAAAACAGCAGCTGAAGTAATGCCAGAATTAGTGGCTGGTTGCGACATTGTTTTGGGTAACGAAGAAGATGCTGAAATGGTATTAGGCATCAAACCAGAAGGCGTTGACGTTACTGGCGGACATGTTGAAGCAGAAGCATACCGCAGTGTATCGCAACAAATAATGAAACAATATCCACGCGTTAAAAAAGTAATTACTACGCTTCGCGGATCGGTAAGTGCCAACCATAACAGTTGGTCGGGTGTAATCTACGATGGTGAAAACCTTTTCCAGGCACCAACTTACCAAATCACTCACATTGTAGATCGTGTAGGTGGTGGTGACTCATTTATGGGTGGTTTAATCTACGGATTAATTGCTTACGAAGGAGATGATCAAAGCGCTATCAATTTTGCTACAGCTGCATCTTGTTTGAAACATACCATTCATGGTGATTTCAATCAGGTTACTGTAGAAGAAGTAGAAAAATTAATGGGTGGCGACGCCTCAGGTAGGGTATCACGATAAATAAAGCAGAAGTTTTAAGGTAGAAGTATTTTCTTAGTATCAAGATGTAAGACATAAGTATCAAGACTTTCATTTATAACTTTAGTTTGACATTTATGGCTGATGGATACATAGGACTTCGGACTGAAACAATAAATTTATAACAACAAGCCGGAGCTTAGTTATTTCTTGGAGGAGCATGTTAACATATACTTTCTCCGGCTTGTTTTATTTAATAACAAAATGGCAAAATATTCCAGAATTGAGGTATTTATGGCAATGAAGGAAACAGGCGTAGTACCTGTATTTTTTCATTCCGACATTGACGTTTGTAAAAACGTATTGAAAGCATGTTACGATGGTGGAATTCGTGTATTCGAATTTGTTAACCGTGGTGATTTTGCGCATGAATTATTCAGCGAATTAAACAAGTATGCTCTTAAAGAATTACCAGGCATGATACTAGGTGCCGGTTCAATTGTTGAAGAAGCAACTACTGCATTATACATTCAATCAGGTGCTAACTTTATTGTTGCTCCTCTATTGAACGAAAATATGGCACGCATCTGTAACCGCAGAAAAATTATGTGGTCGCCAGGATGTGGAACAATCTCAGAAATCAACAAAGCTCAGGAGTTAGGAGCAGAAGTAGTGAAAGTATTTCCTGCATCCGAAATTGGAGGTCCTTCGTTTGTAAAAGCGGTTAAAGCGCCAATGCCATGGACCGACATTATGCCTACCGGAGGGGTAACAACCGAAAAAGAAAACCTAAAAAAATGGTTTGATGCAGGTGTTACGTGTGTAGGTATGGGATCTAACCTATTCCCTAAGGATATTATGGAAGCTAAAAACTATTCTGCTCTAGCTGAAAAAGCAAAAGAATTAATAGCTAATATCCAAGAAGTTAAAAAGTAATCCATGGAATTAAACGTAGAAAACAAAGTAGCGGTAATTACAGGCGGATCAGGCATTCTCTGTTCTGCTATGGCTCGTGGTTTAGCATCTAAAGGTGTAAAAACGGCCATATTAAATCGTAATCAGGAATCAGCTGATAAGGTTGCCAAAGAAATTGAAACAACCTATGGAACCAAATCAGTTGGAATCTCGGCAAATGTATTAGACAAAGAATCGCTTGAAAAAGCTCTTGACATCATCCATAAAGAATTAGGTACAATCGATTATCTGATTAACGGAGCTGGAGGAAATGCAGCCTCAGCCACAACTCAGGCTGAAATGATTACAGATGAATACATGAACGATCTTGAAAAAACTTTTTATGGTTTACAAATGGAAGGGTTCGACAATGTATTCGACCTTAATTTTAAAGGTACGCTTCTACCCTCTTTGGTTTTTACAAAAGATATGTTGGCGAAAAAAGATGGTGTTGTAATCAACATCTCATCCATGAATAGTTATACCCCGCTTACCAAAATACCTGCATATTCGGCAGCTAAAGCAGCAATTAATAACTTTACTCAATGGATGGCTGTACATTTTGCTCAAACAGGCATTAGAGTAAATGCAATTGCACCAGGCTTTTTTCTTACCAACCAAAACCGCTTTTTGTTGGTCGATGAAAAATCAAATCAACCAACACCTCGCGGTCAAAAAATTATCAATAACACACCCATGGGGCGATATGGCGATGCCGATGAATTAGCTGGCACTTTACTGTATTTAGTTTCCGACTGGTCTAAATTCGTTACTGGCGTTGTAGTTCCTGTTGATGGTGGTTTTAGTGCCTACAGTGGAGTATAATAAAGATTGAAATAAAAATGGGGGTTGAACAAACATGGAGATGGTACGGACCTGGTGATCCGGTATCATTGGCAGATATTAGACAGGCTGGAGCAACAGGTATAGTTACAGCACTACACGAAGTTGCAATTGGTGAAGTATGGACAGAAGAAATGATCTTAGCCAGAAAAAGGTTGATTCATTGGGACGACAGTGTTACTCCACCCAAACCACGCGGACTTAATTGGTCTGTTATCGAAAGTATACCTGTTCATGAAGATATCAAACAAGGGAAAGATACAAAAGACGAATGGATTGAAAAATACAAGGAAAGCATTCGAAACGTTGGCAAAGCAGGAATTGAAGTAGTTACTTACAATTGGATGCCTGTAGTCGACTGGACACGTACCAACCTAACAATGGAAATGGAAGACGGAGCTCAGGCTTTATGTTTTGACATGGCTGAATTTGTTGCTTTTGATTTATTTATACTTAAGCGCAAAGGCGCTGAAGGTGAATACAGTGATGACATAAAAAAGCTGGCTACCGAAAAGTTCGAAAGCATGAGCGACGAACAACGTTACATGCTACAGCACAATATCATTGCTGGCTTACCTGGTGGGCAAGAAGGTTATTCCATTGAAGATTTTAGAGAACGATTAGCTGAATATGACAACATATCAGCTGATGATTATCGCGAGAACCTAAAGTATTTTCTGGAACAAATTGTACCCGTAGCTATCGAATCGGGTGTTCGTTTAGCAATACATCCCGACGATCCACCAATCCCGTTGTTTGGTTTACCTCGTGTAGTTAGTTGCGAAACAGATTTACAATACATTGTTAATGTAGTGGATTCGATTTACAATGGATTATGCATCTGTACAGGATCTTTAGGCGTACGTGCCGATAATGATTTACCTGGAATGATCGAACGTCTTGGAAGTAAAATTAACTTTCTTCATTTACGCAGCACTCAACGTGACGATAATGGAAGTTTCCACGAAGCTAGTCACTTGAGAGGAAATGTTGATATGTATAGCGTATTTGTTGCCGTATTAAAGGAGCAAAAGAAACGTCATGCTTTAAACAGAAGAGACGAAATTATTCCAATGCGTGCCGACCATGGTCATACGATTCTCGATGATCTGAGAAAGAAAACAAATCCAGGATATTCAGCCATTGGCCTATTAAGAGGGCTTGCTGAATTAAGAGGATTGGAAATGGGAATCGAAAAAAGTGGTGTAATCTATAAATAGATACTTTTTAGAGCAACAACATGTTGTTGCTCTAATTATTAAATTAATAAAATCCCCTAAAATCAACGCACATGAAAATCATCCTGAAAAAGAACTGCAAATACTCATTGGTAGTACCTACCAGCATGGGAGTTCGTATTACTCCACCCAATGGTCAACCCGTACACAGTAGCGA
Organism: uncultured Carboxylicivirga sp.; assembly: GCF_963668385.1. Classification (GTDB taxonomy): domain Bacteria; phylum Bacteroidota; class Bacteroidia; order Bacteroidales; family Marinilabiliaceae; genus Carboxylicivirga. Next base: position 3,864,299 of record NZ_OY764327.1, on the reverse strand, counting down.
TCAGTTTACCATGTATGCTACCAGTGCCGAAACCAATGTGGCCAGTATTGCATCATACCTTGGTTTACCAGTTAAAGTACTTACTAAGTTTGTTAAGGGAAGCCCCATTGCCGAATTCATTAAGAGCAATCTTAAGGGACGACACATGGATTATGATGGTCAGGAAGTTCCTCAAGGAGGCCCTTGGGGATATCGTCATCAGTTTAATATAGCAGATAGCGGTTATGGATCGCGTGGACCAAGGGTTCAGAACGATCGTGCTGGTGAAGTGGGCCGAACATTAAGTGTAAATGATTTTGATCTGGAAAAACTATTCGGAGAAGAGGGGGTTCAGATCGTTCATCTATCGGGATTAATTGCAGCTTTATCTCCCGAAACCAGCCAGTTCTGTCTGGATTTGGCTCGTGCTGCAAAAAAACACGGAACGCGAATCGCTTTCGATTTAAATTATCGAGCAACGTTTTGGAAAGATCGCGAAGAAGAATTAAGTACTGTTTTTGCTGAGATTGCTTCTGTTTCCGACATATTAGTTGGTAACGAAGAAGACTTTCAACTTTGCCTGGGTATTGAAGGACCCGAAGCAGGCGGTGAAGGCTTACAATCGAAAATCAACAGTTTTAAAGAAATGATTACCCGCGTTAAGGCCTCTTATCCGGGCGCATCCATTTTTGCTACTACCCTGCGCGAAGTTATTAGTACCAATCAACACCTTTGGGGCGCAATTATGCTCGAAGGCGACAATTGGCATGTGATTGAACCTCGCCAAATTAATGTACTGGATCGCATTGGTGGTGGTGATGGTTTTGTAGGTGGATTGTTATACGGTGTTTTAAAACAAATGCCAACTGAAAAGGCCATGCAATTCGGATGGGCATCTGGTGCTTTGGCAACCACTTTCCTTACCGACTATGCTCAACCTGCCGACGAAGCAATGGTGTGGAGTATTTGGGAAGGTAATGCGCGTGTTCAACGATAATTATCAAGTAAAACAACAGCGATGATTTATTATCAAAAAGGATCGGAAACAACCGTTTTAAGTGATGCTGATTTAAAATTAGCTTTATTTGAAGCGCTTGAGAAATTAGGTACCAAACAAAAAGTTTTGGCTATCCCCCCCGATTATACGCGTTTTCATTCGAAAGCAGGTGAATTAACCACCTTCGCCTACGAATATTTCAAAGAAAAACTTACAGATGTGCTTCCTGCTTTGGGAACACATGCTGCTATGACTGCCGATGAAATTAACCATATGTTTAAAGGAGTGCCTTCCTCTCTTTTTAAAGTGCACGACTGGAGAAACGATGTGGTTACGGTGGGTGAAATACCTGCTGAATATGTTTCGGAAGCAACAGAAGGAATAGTAAACTACAAATGGCCGGCACAGGTAAATAAAATATTACTCGATGGTGGCCACGATCTTATTCTTTCTATTGGTCAGGTAGTACCACACGAAGTAATTGGAATGGCCAACTACAACAAAAACATTTTTGTGGGTACCGGAGGTTCTGAAGGTATCAATAAAAGTCATTTTGTAGGTGCTGCCTATGGCATGGAACGCATAATGGGCCGAACACATTCACCTGTGCGTCAGCTATTAAATTATGCATCCGATAATTTTACAAACCATTTGCCTATTTTATATGTTCTTACTGTTATTGGAAAGGATGAAAGTGGGAAATCAGTCACTCGCGGACTCTTTGTTGGCGATGATGTTGAAGTCTTCGAACTGGCAGCTGCTCTTTCGTTAAAAGTTAATTTTAAAATGGTTGAAAAACCATTGAAAAAAGTAGTTGTTTACCTCGATCCTTCTGAGTTTAAAAGTACCTGGTTGGGTAATAAAAGTGTTTACCGCACTCGAATGGCTTTGGCCGATAATGCTGAGTTAATAGTACTAGCTCCGGCATTAAAAGAGTTTGGCGAAGACGCAACCATTGATCAACTCATTCGCAAATATGGCTATTGTGGAACTCCAGCAACACTAAAAGCTATAGAAGAAAATGATGATTTAAAAAACAACCTGGGTGCCGCAGCTCACCTGATGCATGGAAGTAGTGAAGGAAGATTTTCAATCACCTACTGTCCAGGTCACTTATCCAAAGACGAAATTGAATCTGTCAACTTCCGTTATGCGCCATTAGATGAAATGATGGCTCGCTACAATCCGGATAATTTGGTTGATGGCTACAATACACTGCCAGATGGAGAAGAAATTTATTATATTTCCAATCCGGCAATGGGGCTTTGGGCTCATCCCGATCGATTTAAAGAATAGTAATAAAATAACCTTCAAGAAAATGAAAAATTTATCAGACGTAGGATTAGTTGGATTAGCAGTGATGGGAGAAAACCTTGTTCTAAACATGGAAAGCAAAGGTTTTACAGTAAGCGTATTTAACCGCTCAGTTGAGAAAGTTGACAACTTTCTAGCTAATCGAGGTAAAGACAAAAACATCAGAGGGGCTCATAGTCTCGAAGAGTTTGTGGCTTCCATTGAACGTCCTCGTAAAATCATGTTAATGATTAAAGCCGGACCAGCTGTAGATGCTACCATCGAATCAATTCTTCCTTACCTCGAAAAAGGGGATGTATTAATTGATGGAGGTAACACGCACTTCCCCGACACCAATCGACGAACTAAATATTTACAGGAGAAAGGCATTCTTTACATCGGAACTGGAGTTTCTGGTGGTGAAGAAGGTGCTTTATTAGGCCCTTCAATCATGCCTGGAGGATCAAAAGAAGCATGGCCATTGGTAAAACCAATTTTCCAATCAATTGCTGCCAAAGTAGAAGACGGATCACCTTGTTGCGACTGGGTGGGTGAAGACGGTGCAGGTCACTTTGTAAAAATGGTACACAACGGTATAGAGTATGGCGACATGCAATTAATCACCGAAGCCTACCAGATTATGAAAGACTTGTTAGGTATGTCTGCTGACGAGATGCACGAAGTATTTAAAGAATGGAATACCGGTGATTTAGATAGTTATCTGATTGAAATTACTCGTGATATTCTTGCCTTTAAAGATGAGGATGGCGAACCTTTGGTTGATAAAATATTAGATACAGCCGGACAAAAAGGAACCGGAAAATGGACTGGAGTGGCTGCTCTTGATTTGGGTATTCCATTAACACTTATTGGCGAAGCTGTATTCTCTCGTTGTTTATCTGCAGTAAAAGAAGAGCGTGTAGCTGCTTCAAAAATTTTAAGTGGCCCTACCCCATCATTTACTGGTGATAAAAAACAATTAATCGATGATTTACGCGATGCTTTATTTGCATCTAAAATTGTATCGTATGCACAAGGGTATGCACTAATGCGTGCCGCTGCTGAAGAGTACAATTGGGAATTAAATTACGGAGGAATTGCTTTAATGTGGCGTGGTGGATGTATTATCCGTTCGGCTTTCTTAGGTAAAATCAAAGAAGCTTATGACAAGAATAATAATTTACCAAACCTATTATTAGATCCTTATTTTAAAGAAAAAGTTGAAAAAGCTCAAGCCGGTTGGAGAAGAGTGGCTGCAACAGCCTTAACCAATGGAATCCCTGCTCCTACATTAACAACTGCCTTGAATTATTTTGATGGTTATCGTTGTGATCGATTACCTGCCAACTTATTACAAGCACAGCGCGACTATTTTGGAGCGCATACATACGAACGTATCGATAAACCTCGTGGCGAGTTTTTCCATACAAACTGGACAGGCCGTGGAGGCGATACCGCATCAACGACTTATAATGTATAAACTTAAATACTAACTAAATGGCTAATAACCAGAACAAAATGACGAATTACAGATGGGCAATCTGTGCGCTGCTGTTCTTCGCAACAACAGTGAATTATTTAGACAGGCAAGTACTGTCGCTAACATGGAAGGACTTTATTGCTCCTGAATTTCATTGGACAGATTCAGATTACGGTAATATTACCGCTTTGTTCTCCATATTTTATGCAATCGGACTATTGGTGGCCGGTCGATTTGTCGATTGGATGGACACTAAAAAAGGTTTCCTTTGGGCAATAGGTGTATGGTCTTTTGGTGCCGTATTACATGCTTTCTGTGGAATTGCTACTTCAGGTATTGTTGCAGGCGAATGGTTTGTGGGATTTGAAGGAGCCTTACACGCTATATCGAAGGTGAAAGATGTAAGTTTGATTGTAAGCGTAAGTGTAACCTTGTTTATTTTTGCTCGTTTTGTACTGGCTATTGGTGAAGCAGGTAACTTTCCTGCTGCCATTAAAACAACCGCTGAATACTTTCCAAAGAAAGACCGTGCCTATGCAACCAGTATTTTTAATGCTGGTGCAACGGTTGGAGCTTTAGCATCACCATTGGTAATTCCTGTTATTGCACACTATTACGGATGGGAAATGGCATTCGTTCTTATTGGAGCGTTAGGTTTTATCTGGATGGGTTTTTGGGTATTTATGTACAAAAAACCACATGAACATCCTAAAGTTAATCCTGCTGAGTTAGCATACATTAATCAGGATGAAGCTGATGTTCAGGATTCAGAAGTTAAAGTGGAGAAAACCGAAAACAAAATCGGATTTTGGGATAGCTTCAAATACAAACAAACCTGGGCTTTTATTGTAGGTAAATTCATGACCGACGGTGTTTGGTGGTTCTATTTATTCTGGACTCCTGCTTACATCAGTGATGTATACGGATTAACATCAGATACCACTATGGCTCAAATTCTGTTATTTGTATTGTATGCAATTACTCTATTATCCATTATTGGAGGATGGTTACCAACCTACTTTGTGGATAAAAAAGGCATGAATCCATATGCTGGTCGTATGAAATCAATGTTGATTTTTGCATTCTTCCCATTGTTGGCTTTATTAGCTCAACCGTTGGGTGCATACTCTTATTGGTTCCCTATCATTATTATTGGTATTGCAGGTGCAGCTCACCAGGCTTGGTCGGCAAATATCTTCTCTACCATAGGTGATATGTTCCCTAAATCATCTATTGCTACCATAACAGGTATTGGTGGTATGGCTGGTGGTATTGGATCGGCTTTAATCAATAAAGGATCAGGTCTTTTATTTGATTTTGCTGATGAATCAAAAATGAGATTATTTGGTTTTGAAGGTAAACCATCTGGTTACCTTATTATCTTTTCTATTTGTGCAGTAGCATATCTAATTGGTTGGATCATTATGAAAACATTGGTACCTAACTACAAACCAATTGTAGTTGAATAATCCAATGTCTTCTAAACAACTTTAATTTTATAATACCGGGAGTTGATTCATTAACAACTCCCGGTTTCTGATTAACTCTCTATGTACGGCAAAAAAATCCGAATTAAAGATATTGCAGAAAAAGCAGGTGTTTCAATTGGTACGGTCGATCGTGTATTACACAACCGTGGCGAAGTAAAAGCCGAAACTAAACAGCGCATTTTACAAATAGCCAAAGACCTTAATTACCAACCCAACATTGCTGCTCAGGCTTTAAAGTCGCCCACTGCCTATCGCATTGCCGTATTAATTCCTCAAAGTTATGGCGATAACCTGTTTTGGGATATGCACCCACAGGGTATTCAAAAAGGGGTTGAATCGGTTCAGCCTTTCAGGGCCATTACACAGTTTTATCGCTACGAGATGTATAACACATCCGACTTTGAAGACAAAACAAAAGACATTCTTGAATGGGGTGCCCAAGGGGTAATATTTGCCCCCATCATGAAAAAGGAATCAGATAACTTTTGTCAAAAATTAGATGAAAAATCGATTCCTTATGTGTTTATCGACACATTTATTAATAATACCAATTGCCTTACTTTTTTAGGCGAAGATGCTTTTCAGAGCGGAAGGGTAGCCGCCAGCTTGATTGATATGGGTATTGGTCGTGATAAGGATATTTTAATTGTAAACACGGCCAAAGATTTGGAAAACACCCAACACCTGAATAGTAGAAACCAGGGATTTCTTAGCTATTTTATGGATGCAGGACGGAATATGGGCAAGAAAATTAGCATTGAAATACCAACGGCACAACCCGATGTTGTACAAAATATGTTGGATCCAATTTTTGACACCAACAACAACATTGGCGCCATTTTAGTATCCAGTTCCAGAACATATGCTGTAGCTGAATATTTACATCAAAAAGGGAAAAGAGATGTATTTTTAGTAGGATACGAACTATTTGGTAAAAACGTAACCTACCTTCAACGACGTGTTATCCAGTTTTTAATTGGTCAACGCCCCGTTGAACAAGCTGAAAAAGCTTTTAAAAAGCTGTTTGATTATCTGACATTTAACACCATTCCTGAGAAAAAGGAATTTCAGCCCATTGATATTATCAATGCTGAAAACATGGGATTATTTTAGCGAAAGGGTAAAATATAACTTCCAGACAAGGTTATAACAAACTAAATAAATCCATATGCCATTGGCATGTTAGTTAACTAAATAAATCGACAGTATGAAAAAATTATCGAAGTATTCCTTCGGCGTGGGCGACCGTTTTGGTCATCAGGGCGAAGCACAACTAAAAGCAATTATGAAAGTTCGTGAACTGGGCTACGACATTTGCCCTGTTTGGAACAAATCGAACCGCGAACACACTACCATTGGTACTCATCCCGACGATGTGCGTATCGAAGCAGATGCTGCCGTTAAAGCTAAAGGATGGGATGAATTATACTTTGTAGATGCCGATCATATCAACCTCGATACCGTTGATCGCTTTTTACCATCATCAGATTTTTTTACCATTGATGTGGCCGGATACATTGGAAAACCTGCTACGGAGGTCGATATTGAAGCCTTTTTAAACAGCTCTAGTCACTATATTGGCAAAGTAAGCATTAAAGGCATTGATGAACCTTTTGATGTTAGCCGCGATGATATTAAAAAAGTAGCCGATCAGTATTTATTTGCTGCACAAAAGGCAGGCGAAATATATCAAATTATAGAAGGAGTTAAAGGCAAAGGTAATTTCATTACCGAAGTGTCGATGGACGAAGTACCCAAACCACAAACACCCATCGAATTATTCTTTATTTTAAAGATGCTGGCCGGCCAAAAAATTCCGGTTCAAACCATTGCTCCTAAATTCTCAGGTCGTTTTAATAAAGGAGTTGATTACACCGGTAATCCCCTTGATTTTGCCAAAGAATTTGAACAGGATTTACATGTTTTGGATCAATGTGTTCAGGAATTTGGATTACCTGCCGAGATTAAACTGAGTGTACACTCCGGATCAGATAAATTTTCAATTTATCCTCATATTGGTAATATCATTAATAAACTGGATAAAGGTATACATATTAAAACAGCAGGTACTACCTGGCTTGAAGAGGTAATTGGACTTTCAATGGCTGGAGGCGATGCTTTGCAATTTATTAAAGATTTATATGGTAAGGCATTGGATAAAATAGATGAATTATGCGCGCCTTATGCCGATGTAATTGATATTAAAACCAACGAACTACCATCTGTCGAAGCCATAGCTGATTGGAGTGCAGACGATATGGCCAATGCCATCAGGCATATACCTGATCATCCCCAGTATAACCCTAATATGCGCCAGTTGGTACATGTGGCTTATAAACTTGCCGCCCTTCAGTCGGATATATATTTACCATTATTAAAGAAACATGCTGATATCATAGGTAATTGTGTGTATGAAAATATTTACGAGCGTCATTTAAAACGACTATTCAGTCTTGATTAGCTTTGTATTTTTTTAGAGCCTTGGGCAGTCAAAATAATGGCTGCCCTTTTTTTACCGCCTAAAAGGAACTTAAGCTCCTTCTTAAGAGAATTTCGATAACTATCTGTATGGGGTTTAACTAGAATACAACTCTAATATCAAGTTTCTGTCGTTAAATATACTTTATTATCATACTCACTTCTATTTCATAAAAAAAGCGCCCCCTTTGGAGCGCTTGCACAATATACATGAGAGAGAGATTACCAGGCAGTTGTTTTACTTATTTTAGTAGAACTGCTTGTACCATCTGTGTAAGTTTCTTTTTTAATATAAATACCTTTGGGAAGGGCTGCGAAACTAGTTGACACCATAACTCCATTTATGCTATAGTATTGTGTACTGGCAACTTGCTTATCGGCTTTAATATCATCGTTAATTGCAGTGGCAGATTCAACTATTACCGCATAAACATTAAAGCCATTTGCAGCAGAAAAAGCATAAAAAGTTGTTGCTCCTCCAGTATAATCTAATACCACTTTACCTATTGCGTTACCATCATTAATAAGTCGACCTAATTCAGTATCCTTATCGCCATATGAAACAACAAGTTCTCTTTGATTATCACTACTAGAAGACATACCATAAATGGTTATCTTTTTAGGGCCATCAACATCAAATGATAAAATTCTGGCACTTGGCGCTCCATCAGTCCATCTTGAACTACCGCCTAATTTTAAGCGATGAGTAAATTCATAATCATCAATTGATTTACCATTCGCATCAATTGTTACTCCTTTATCAGCATCTGCATAAATTGTTAACCCAGAAACGGTAACTTCATCTGTTAATGAACCTAATGCATTAAACTCGGCATCACTAATATTCCATGTTTGTGCATTGATTGTAACTGCACCTAAAATACATAATAAGCTTAAGTAGATTTTTTTCATAATTTTTTGAATTTAATTGTAGTTAATAATTTTATTTTAAGGATGCTTGAATATACATCTACATCAACATAATAGGGGTTGATATATGATCGGAACAAAGGGGTCAAATGTTTTACAACTGATAGTCAATTACTTTGCAAGGTATTTTTTAGCGAATATGGTAAGTCTATTAATATTTTTAGGTTTAATATTTACAAGTATCACCTCTATCTTGATGATTCAGAAGCTTGATTACAGTGTCGGCAACAATCCTGTCAATTAGGATTACATTCTTCAGCATAATTTTCTACTATAGATATAACGATATAAAAAAAAGCCCGCAGACAGATAACTATCTACGGGCATTTCTCTACTATTAATTATGGGAAATTATTGCTTAACAAACAGTAAACTTTGAATTCCTTTATCCGAAGTCAACTGTATAATATATATTCCTTTTGAACACGTTGTTACATCTACTTCGCCATAGCAACGCGATGCCTTAGCAGGTAGTTGAATTTGCTGCATTACAGCCCCATTCATGGCTATGATTTTAACATTAACAGACAAAGGCATGTCTCCTGCCTGATAGCTAAATCGTATTTTATCATTTACCGGGTTACCATGAATAATCAATTCGTAAATATCGTCATCAACCTGAGGGTTAAAAATACCAGTTTGATTATAGTTACTCTCAAATGCACCCAAATCAGGAGCATCATCATAATAATCGTAACCCAAATCGGTACCTGCATCAATTAACGAACTACCTTCTTTCAACTTAAACACATCCAAATCGGGCAAACTACCATCGGCATTACGAGCACCTGAAACTCCAGCAGTATCAAGGCTTACAAAATCATCGCTTGAATAACTATAACCATTCCAACTATTGGTTTGCTTAAGCACAGAGGAGTGCAAACTAATTTTACCACTGGTTTCGACTGATATACAGTTAATAACTTCGGCTTTTTTGGCAGAATTAACAGCATATGGTATTGAGTAATTATTACCCTTATTCCGGTACGAAGTACCATTATAAAAGAACATATCCCCCTTGTTATTATTCTGATCGAAGCCTTTTGATTTATTATCGAAAGCCACGCAATTAATAAGAGTAAAATTGTGCATGAGCGTTTTGTCATCACTACCTCCTACTTTAAAACCATTACCATTGGCTTTTGAACCAGCGTCAGTACCATCCAGAAAATAGCCATTCATCCAGGTCCAGCAGTTCTCTAGTATAGTACTAACATCATTGGTACCTCTAAGATAACCATCCCATCCATCATCCACATTTAACCACGAACGGCATCCATAGAAATAGTTATTGTTTCCTACATCCATTTTACAAGCGAAACCATCGGCATCGCCATAATCGCTAGGATCAGCATTACCATAACTATCACAGTTAATAATATTGTTCTCGGTGGCTCCATTACCTAGTTGTAAACCCGTATCTTTGTTTTCGTAAAAAACACATTTTTCGATTGTATTGTAACTACCCGAAATAAACATACCGTTATCACCGGCTCTTCGAACTATTAAACCTTTAATAATCCAGTAATTTCCGCTTAAACTAAAACCACGGTTGCTACTGCTTAAGGCCATCTGCGAAAAATCGATAATAACCTCTTCGTGCTCATATGCTAGCATCTGAATAGGATTATCAGCTGTTCCGTTTCTACTCAAACTAATCTTTGATGCATATTGATACTCGCCCGCTCTAATGTAAATAATATCACCAGCAACCGCTTTACTAATAGCAGTTGTAATATTTGCAAAAGCAGTATTTAACGAAGTTCCGTTATTGGAATCGTTTCCAGTTTTTGCTACATAATAATTAGTAGCTTGCAGCAATCCGTTGGTTAACAACAACAGCATTGCAATTGGGATGATTTTTTTCATAAAAAACAACTTCTTAACCTTGTAATTATTAGGATAATTTTTTGATTTTACGGCTCTAGCCGAGGGAGTATAATTGTACTACAATTGGGTTATGGCATTTTTGAAATAGTACTGGTATTCTGGAAAAAGTACCTGTAATAGGCATCATAACAAACAGATTCTATTTATTATGATGCCCCACTTGTATTATACGCGATAAAATATACCGCAATTTGTTTTATTCGTTTAGCTTCTACAAAGTAACACCACTTTTAAAAATAGCTATCTCTTTAAAGTCGGTTATTTCGTGATGTAAGCGCTTTCCACTGGCTACTTCAATCAGGTAAGATGTAAACTCTTTACGAACCTCATCCATATCAGCCCCTTCGACCAAAACACCGGCGTTAAAATCCATCCATTTCGATTTATGCTCAAATAACTGAGTGTTGGTTGCCACCTTAACAGTTGGAATAAAACTACCGAATGGCGTACCTCTACCAGTGGTAAACAGTACCATTTGACAGCCCGAAAAACCTAGAGCCGATGCTGCAACTAAATCGTTACCCGGCGACCACAACAGGTTTAACCCATCTTTTAAAATAGGGTCGGCATAATCCAAGACATCAGTAACGATAGCTGTTCCTCCTTTTTGTACACAACCCAACGATTTTTCTTCAAGCGTGGTGATCCCACCATTCTTGTTTCCGGGCGATGGATTTTCGTAAATAGGTTGATCGTGACGACGGAAATAGTCTTTAAATCCGTTAATCATCGAAACAGTTTTATCAAAAACACCTTCAGAATCGGCACGATCCATCAACAAAGTTTCGGCTCCAAACATTTCGGGTACTTCGGTTAACACCGTTGTTCCTCCCTGACCTACCAACCAATCGGAGAAACGCCCTAACAGAGGGTTAGCAGTAATACCCGAGAATCCATCGCTTCCACCACATTTTAAACCAATACGAAGCTTGGCTACCGATTGAGCAGTACGTTTGTCTTGTTTCATCTGCTCAGCCAGCCCTTTGGCAATTTCAAGACCTACTTCCACCTCATCTTCTACTTCCTGAGCTACCAAAAACTTAATACGACTATCGTCGTAAGTACCCATCACTTCTTTTAATGATGATATCTGATTGTTCTCGCAACCCAAACCCAACACCAAAACACCACCGGCATTTGGATGCTTAATTAATTGCGACAATGCTCTTTGGGTATTGCTATGATCGTCGCCCAATTGCGAACAACCATATTGATGCCCCAAAACCACGACATCATCGATGTGAGCAATATCGGCTTCTTGTTTTAGTTGGTTGGCAATTAAACGCGCCTGTCCGTTCACACAACCAACCGTAGGAACAATCCACAGTTCATTGCGGATACCTACTTCGCCGTTAGCTCTTAAATAACCATCGAAAGTAAGTCCTTCATTAGGTATTTCAATTGCATGGCCATTGGGGTTATAGCAATAAGCAAGGTTATCGCCTAAACCTGTTCGCAAGTTTTGAACATGAATATGATCTCCAACTTCAATATTAGCCTGAGCAATTCCAATTGAGGCGGCATACTTAATAATATGCTCGCCTTTTTCAATTGGTTTTATGGCAATTTTATGACCTTGTGGCACATCGCTGTTCACCACTATTTCGTTCCCGTCGACAAATACCTTATCTCCTTTACTTATGGCTTCTAAAGCCACCACAACACTGTCGTTAGGATGTATTTTAATGCAATTCTTCATATAATTATGCTACTTTTTCGAGTATCTTTTTAATACCATCGGTTAAAATGGCATTTACGTATTTGGCCACTTCAACAATAAATCCATCGATAGTAGTAAAATCAACTCCCCACACTTCTTTATTTGATAAGATAACTGCTACTTTTTCGTCAACACTTTTTGAGCTATTCCATTCGTTTTGAATAAACTCAACATATTCTGGTGTGTCGGTAATAGTAAATGTTAAACCATTGTATTCTCCTTTATACAAAGTAACCAATGCCGCCATTGATACAGTTAAACGAGTTGGCAATTTACCAGTACGTTTAAACGAATCTTCTAACGAAGGATAATCGCGCGTTACCCATTTCGAGATAGAGTTTAACGAAATATCTTTCAGATAATGTTTGATGTAAGGATTATAAAAACGTTCGAGAATTTCGTCGGCAAATTGCTTTAAGGCTTCTTTTTCGCCGGCAATATTAGGGCTTACCTCTTCGCTGACCATATTTTGGATAAAAGCAGAAATTGTTTCATCATTAAAAGCTTCCATTACCGTTTGATATCCACTTAACAACCCAACTGGCACCAAAGCACTATGCGATCCATTTAGAATACGAACTTTCTTATCGCGGAATTGCGTCATATCATCTAACCAAACCACATTTAATCCGGCTTTATCAAATGGAAATTTGTCACGAACCTCTTGTGATGCCTCAATAGCCCACAAGTGAAAATACTCACCCACAACAACCAAATTATCTTCGTAACCTAAATCAGCCTGAATTTCTTTGATGTTATCTTTAGGGAAACCAGTAACAATACGATCAACCAGGGTACTACAGAAATTACAACTATTATTCAACCAGCTAATAAATGCATCACCCAGATTGTTTTGCTCGGCCAATTCCAATACAATTTCCTTAAGTGTATCAGCATTTTTCTCAATTAACTCACAACAGAAGAAAGTAAGACCTTTATCGGCAGCTCCATCGAAATGAGAGAAACGTTGGTATAACAATTGGCAAATTTTGCCAGGAAATGATTTTGGAGGCTTCGCATAGATATCTTCATTATCCACACGCGAAATACCTGCCTCGGTAGTATTGGAAACAATTAGTTCCAAATCAGAACTTAAGAAATACTGTTGATACTTTTCATACTCGCTATATGGGTTTAAGGCATCCTGAACAGAATCAATCACCTCAGTTTGTGTAATTGGCTTACCGTCTTTCATTCCTTCCAACTTCACATGATACAAACAATCCTGATCTTTCAACATTGGAACCAAACCTTTTTCTAAAGGTTGAACAATGGCCACACCTCTGTTAAAACCAATTTCTTTGTTTGCTTTATTGATCATCCAATCAACAAAAGCTCTTAAAAAATTACCCTCCCCGAATTGTAAAATTTTAACGGGATACTCTTCACGATTTAATGTTTCGCTATTTAATTTTTGCATATCTATATTGTGTATATTTTCATTTGTCTGGTACAAATAAATACCCTTTTCAATAAATAACTATGTAATTGCGTACAGAAGTATTTGTATTCTGTTGCTTGCCTATTTAAGTAGAATAAGTCAACATTGAAAATCCTACCTACTTACAGTATCTATAAAAATTCTTTAAAAATAGTTCTAATTTTATTTATTGATACAGGCACCGTTAGATGTTTTGCTTTAATGATTAAAAATTTATGGGTTCTCCTTATTATGTAGAACCCATAAACTTGATTTATTATTTACTCAATAATCTTTTATTTAATTAATGAATTGAGATACACTTCAAGATTAGTATAATTTTGATCCAATGTTTTTGCTTTATTATCGCTTGGATCTGTTGGATCCAATCCATTGGCCAATTCCCAATCATCGCCCATTCCATCATTATCTAAATCCTTTATCTCGTTATAGGTCTCCAAAGTTGGATAACCTTCATTATCATTTACCGAATCAATAATACCCGAAGCAGCTCCATAAGCACCTCCAAACAGTGCATTACCGTCTCTTACTTCCATAATAATACGTGCATCCACTGCATCACGTTTTAAGCTGGCACCTACTTTGGTCAATACCGATTCAAATGCTTGTTCTGCTGGTTCGGTTGAAATAACTCCTGACGAAAATGCACTGGAAACTAACTGATCTAACTTTCCACCAATTGTGTTTTTAACATCAATACCTAATAGGTTGTTATTAGTCACACTCTCATTTTCATACACGTAATTACCATCGATATACCACTTCCCATCCTCGGGATATTTCGAATCATTATTACCACCGTAGATTTCAACAATGCGGTGTGTTTTATTACTGGCAGTAGCTGGCCCTGGTTTATAATAATTATTAACCATATTTATTTTACCTCCTTCGCCACCATAAGCACTGTTTACACCCCAGTTATATAAGACATTATTTCTAAAATCAACTAATTCGTCCTCGCGAGTATCCCAATGAAAACGTCCACCACAAAAACGAGGATTACGACTGGTATGATGAGCAATTAAGTTATGATGAAAACTGGCATTCATGCCCCCCCAAATACCACCATATCCATGATCACCTTTGGGATGAGTAGAACGATAAAAGCTCTCGCTAATAATACACCATTGCATTGTAAAATCGGTGTTGTCGTAAAAACTGGCCACTTCATCATTACCCCAGCTAAAAGTACAGTGATCGAAAATTATGTTTTTACAATTACGTCCCCAGGCAGCATCGTACTCGCCGCTTCCTTTAGCTGTTCTAAAACGAATATATCGTATAATTATATTTTCTAATCCATCCTTTGTTTGCATATAATCACCGGCAACGCAAATTCCATCACCCGGTGCCGACTGACCAGCAATGGTAAGATGATTTTGAGTTATAATCAAAGGAGAATTTAATTGAATAGTTCCAGATACGCGGAAAACAATTGTTCTGGCACCCGATTGATTGATAGCGTAACGCAAAGATCCGGGTTTACTATCATCTAATAAATTATCAACAAAAAATACTCTTCCTCCTCTTCCTCCTGTTGTATATCTCCCAAAGCCTTCGGCTCCTGGGAAGGCATCTTTATCGCCAATGGGTTCAGCATCGGCAGCGCTACTACTTTCTATTTGTATTTCTAATAGTTCAGTTCTAACCTGTCCTAACTGATCGGTAGCTATTACTTTCAGCCCAGTAGTACTGGTTATATAATTAACTGATACTTCAAATTCGTATTGAAGACTTCCGTCATTAATAGTATTATTCTCAATTTCAATTTCGTTAGAACCGTTTAATTGAGATATTTTAATGGATGTTAAGGCATTTTCGCTAGTTACTTTTCCAGTTATAATAGGTTTATAGGTTGCAATATCAACACTTAAGGGGTTAGGATTATCAAATTCAATGCTAATTGATGAGGGCTGTTCTACTTTATTATCACCACTATCAGAGCAGCTAACCAATAATAAACTAACAAAACTCAGCAATAATATCAGGTTGTTTTTCATATTAAAAAGATAATCGTTTACATATAAAAAGTAAAAAATGAGGGCACATTCCGGGTAGAATGTGCCCAATATTATATCTGATTATTCATTAACGCCAACGAGGATCACCCACATTTAAATCTACTATATTTTGATTTGAGATGGTAAAATCTCCACCATCAGCATCTGCAAATCCAGGGTTTTCATCAGTACCAGCACCATCATCAGATAGTAGACTAGCTGAATTATAATAGAAATTGTCTTTCAAGCTTAATGAAGCATCATCAAAACCTATATAATAATCAACCATATTCATATCTGAGAAAATATTATTCTGGCACTCAATAACTTCCTGAGTATTTTCCCATCTCACATAAAATAACCTACCGGCTTTTTCATCATTAAAAATACTACATTGATACAAAGTATTGTATTTTACAATAATGGTTGGTGTATTAACACCATCATCATAGGCATTTCCTTTACTTGCTCCATCAAATCTAACAAACTCTCTTGCCTTTACCTGAGCATTATAAGCACAATTGTCAAAAGTATTATTAGTAATTGTTAGTGTTTTAACAAATGATTTTCTAAAATCAATAAAGTCACCTCCATTACTATTAAGGTCTGTTACAACACAATTATTAATTGTAATAGATTCAGCAGAGAATGAACCACTTCCTGCGGCCAACAACGATTTTTTGTGGCCAGTGAAAGTACAATTCTCAATAATAATATCACCAAGTATAGCACCATCCTGAGAAGGTTTTATCTGAACACCGTGATCCAATTGTTGGTCACCTTCTTCATCCGTATATGTAGCCTCAAAATCGATTCCAGAGAGAAGCACCGTATTTGTTGCACCATCAGCAATCACAAATTGAACTTTCAATAAAGGACGATCATCTGGGTTAAGTGCAATAAATGATGCATTTTTATCGATGGTAATTGTTCCTTGAGCATTTATATATTCTCCACCTTCCAAAATAAAGGCTTCACCATCTTCTGCGTTGGCCAATGCCTCCTCTATATCAGACTCAGAATTCAATAATATTCCATCAGGTAATGTTGTAAAATCAATATTACCTCTTTTCACATCATTGTTATAAATTGAAGCAGTATAATCAGTTTCAAATATTAATCCTGTAATAATAGCTGAACCAGCTTCAATTTCAGTATCTGTTAATTCTCGTTTTGTATCTGTTTCGCCCTGGGTAATGATAATATGACTTACTTTTGCTCCAGGTGACCAGAATAATGTTACCTCTTCCCCTCCTAAAGTAGGTTCCGTAAAAATATTCTCTGCATTGGTTTCAAAAATGACTGAACTCCAATAAGAAGGATCAGTACCTTCATAAGAACTTATTGCTTTTACACGAGCATATATTGCGGTATCTCCGGGTAACCCTTCATAAGTAAAAGGTACATTATCAGGAGAGATTTCACTTACACGTTCATATAAATTCTCTTCAATAATATTAGTTGTATCTGTATAAAATTCAACTTCATAATATGATATTCCAGGATTAATATCCCACAACATTCTTACGTTTACATCCTGAGAAACTCTTGCTTCAAGATTAGCCGGAGAAAAAGCTCTTTCTGTTACTAATTCCGTAATAACCGGATCAATATTGTCATCACAAGCTATCGTAATCATTGATAATGCTGCTATGACAAGAATAATATGTTGAAATATTTTTTTCATATCTTTTGTTTTAATTATTAGATTACTTTAGTCTTCGTATCCATAATCATTCCATAAAGTACCATTACTTTTTTCGATAAAGGTCCTCCAAATCGGCCAAAACTGCTTTGTATCTGGATCATTAACAAAATACCATTCCATATAATCATCTAAATCATCAAAAGATTCTCTTGATATCATATCTTTAGACTCATACCCTTCACCTGGATCATCAAGTTCATTTCTATTTAATCCATAAAAGATAAGAGATTCGTTATCGTCTCCATTGATTTTGTAATAGACTGTTTCTGGCACATCAGTATAATCAAAAGTAACATCTTCATAATTACCTGTTGTTCTATCAAGTAATGCAAACATTCTACTCTTTGTCTCTTTTAAACTTGATCCGAGTTTATTCCATCTGATTAATGCTTCTTTACGAACCATCTCTCCAGCAAACTCAAATTTATGTTCATTCTGAATAGCTGCTAACATATCTTCTTTACTTGAAATAGCTGCTAAGTAATTATCAACCTTCTCAGAATGATCCTCAACTTTAAATGCTCTTTCTCTAACCATTCGTAAATATGGCTTAGCAGCTTCTGGACCATCAATATAATTTACTGCTTCAGCTGCCATTAGCAATACTTCAGCATATCTCATATAAATTTTATTTATTCCGTCATCAGAAGTTGTAATTTCCCTATTTGTCCATTCATATCTAAATTTACCGAAATGCCACTTACCAATTCCTGATACTTTTTGTTGAGCCATACCTGTAATTGGATCTGCTACATCCCATTCATAGGGTGCAATAGTTACATCGCGTCGGATATCTTTTACATCATAGTCATACCATAAGTTAATCGTAGGACCAACTGCACCACTTTGAGCTGTTCCTGTATATTGATCAATTGACGCATGAGGGATACAATAAGCTGATAAAATACGTCCTCGACCACTACCAAAAGGTATCTCCCATAATGATTCACTTCCTGCTGCTATAACATCGCTGCAATTATTCTTGAAAATTGTTTCAAAATCACCTGCTAAGCCAGAACTCGCTTTTTGAACAACAGACATACATTCTTCTTTAGCAATGGCCATCATTAAGTCTTGTGATAATTCATCATCCATACTCAATCTTGGTGTAGCTTCATTCGGACGTTGAGAATATCCTCCGGCATTTAATGCTAATCGCGCACGAAATCCCTTAATAAAATCTTTACTTACGTTTTCTGTTGTTTTAGTAAGATCTGACTCGTTGGCCCATGGTACATATTGTTCTGCCTCTAATAAATCAGCAAGAAGTTGCTTATAAATAACATCTCTATTTGACTTTTTTACGTAGGTTGTCTCTGTATTAACTGATTCAAAACGGGCTGGTATATCTCCCCATGCTTTTAAAAGTTCTGCATACATTATAGCTCTCAATGTGAGAGTTTCACCATACAAATATGCCATCTTTTCATCGTTCTCTAAATCACCATATGCTTTAAGTCCTTCAAGGCAAAGATTTGCTCTTTCAATCCCTTCATACATATTAGCCCAAACATTCTTATAGCTATTCATTTGGCTATTTGTAGATGTCGCACAATAACCGGCTAACTCAGCCTTTCCAGAACCGTTATCCGTGCTAATAAACCTCTCACAATCGGTATTTAATCCATAATATGGAATATAACGTGAACGGTGTGAATTCTGCTCTGTAAATGCAAATTTAATAGCCGTTACAGCTCCTTTTGCCAAAGTGTATGAGGAATACACATCTTCATCTTTATATGAAGATTCAGCAGGTGCGTCCAGAAAATCCTCACATGACACTAATGATATCATCATTAGCATGCCTACCAAATATATAATTTTATTCATCTTCATTTTTCTTTTTTTATTTACCTAAGTACCTTAGAAACTAAGATTCAATCCTAATACTATTTGTCTGCTTCGAGGATAGGCAGAATAGTCAACTCCTGGAGTTAATGGAGTTTTTCGACGGGTAGAAACCTCTGGATCAAATCCGGTATAATTTGTTAAACAAAATACATTATACGCAGTTGCATAAAAACGTAAGTTTGCAATTCTCAATCGGTCTGTCAATGTGTTAGGCAATGTATAACCTAAAGTCAATGTACTTAGTCTCAAGAAAGATCCATCTTCCACAGCCCAATCACTAAAAATCAACTGATTCATATAAGGAGACCACATTGTTGTTCCTTCGTTTAATGATGCTAGAGTAGTCACATCAGTTACCAATTCACCAGATACAGGGTCTACATTTGTCCATCTTTTCCCCATGGCCATATCTGAAGTTAAGTTTCTATAAGGATATCTATCTGGCGATGTTGTATATTCTATTTTGTTAGCATTATAAATATCATTACCTACTGTAAAGTTGAAAACAGCAGAGATATCAAACCCTTTAACATATCCGTTCATTGTAAAACCTCCTGTCGCAAGAGGATTTGCATCACCAATTATCTCACGGTCTGCACCCGTAATTACACCATCATCATCTAAATCTTTCAACTTCATTAAACCAGGTCTGGCTTCTCCTAATGGTCCTGGTTTAACTACACCTTCCTTTAATATCCATTCATTTCCAGATTCATCATAACCTGAAAAATCATCTAATGTATACATTCCAGCATGACGATAACCATACATTTCTCCAACACTACCATCTACCCAAACTGCAAAATCATTCCCGACAAATGTAGATCCGAAACCTGAATCTGTTTCATAATTATCCATAATACCCAACGAATTGATCTTGTTTTTATTCATTCCGATATTAAAGCCAAAACTCAATCCATAATCAGGAGTATTTAATGCACTCCAATTTATAGATAATTCGACCCCAGAATTTTGAGTCTCCCCCATATTTCTGTATTGATAATTATAACCAACACCAGAAACAGGAAATCTCATTAATAAATCTGTAGTTGTATTCAAATACGCTTCAACAGAACCATTTAACTTACTATTAAACATCGAGAAGTCAAGACCAACATTCCGTGTTACAGTTGTCTCCCAAACTAAATCAGGATTAACCATATTTGATGTTTTAACAATAAAAGACTCGTTGTTGATTTTACTGGTCACGTTTGCTCCGTATAACATCTCAGTTTGCCCTGCAGGGATATTATTATTACCTGCGGTACCGTAACTGGTTCTAATTTTCAAATCATCTAATACCGTTGAAGCCCAATCCATAAATGGTTCTTCTGAAAGACGCCAAGCGAATGCACCTGAAGGAAAGTATCCCCATTGATTACCTTTAGCAAATTTACTAGATCCATCAGCTCGGAATGTAGCAGTTAAAATATATTTACTTTTATAATCATAATTCAATCGTCCAAAGAATGAAAGTAACTTATCATCCTGATTATAAAACTGATTAACTTCAAATGGCTTTCCAAGAGTAGTTTGCTTAAAAGCTTCATCTGATGAAAAGTAAGTTGGATACCCCTTCATTGAAACATCATTAGATTGACTTTCGGTAATCACAAGTTCATTACCTAATAACAATTTTAAAGAATGATCAGCGTTCAAAAATTTCTCAAAATCATAATCCAGCGTAGCGGCATTTCTAAACCTTGTACTTTCATCTTTTTCAAAATCAGCAGCTGGTTGGTTAGGATAATCAGTATCATTTCTTACATAATATGTTGTTAATCCATAAAAACGATTGCTTGTTTTGGTATAATCATCCAAACCTATGCTATTCCTGAATTTTAAATTGTCTATAATTTCCCAGGCAAAACTACCTGACATATTGTAATTTCTATTGTTTTTATATCGATCATTATCCCATGTAGAAACAATCGGATCAATTACTTCACTTGCGATTTCAGGATCAGTATCATCTGTGGTTACACCCTGCAAAGGAATTGGCGAGTATGTAACTGCATGTTTTAACCTAGAATCAGCAGAGCTTTTCTCATTAACTTCATTAGCACCTCCTCCATTTACATCAGTATCAGAGAATCTGAAGGAAAATGACAGATCAATTTTATCATTAGGATTACTGTTTAATTTAAAAGAAAGGTTATTTCTTTTATAGTCTGATCCAATCATAATTGCCTTATTCTTAAAGCTTGAATAAGAGAAGTTATATTTTATTTTGTCTGACCCACCTCTAATACTTAAATCATGACTAAAGACATTTCCTGTTCGACCATAAATTTGTTCCTGCCAATTATTTTCCTGCACTCCTTTATACAGGTCAATGTCTTCATAATTTCCAAAATGATCAACATAGTACTCAGTTTTCCCCATCAAAAGAGACTTTTCATACTGCCAACTAGCATAATCATAAGCATCTAAAACATCCAATTGTTTAGCTAATTTTTTAACACCAGTAAAAGCATTATAATTAACCTGTAGTTTACCTGCTTCACCACTTTTAGTTGTTACAATAATTACACCATTGGCTCCTCTAGATCCATATATTGCTGTAGAAGATGCATCTTTCAATACATCAATATTTTCAATATCAGCAGGTGAAATATCATTTAAGCTATTCACTGGAAATCCATCCACAATTATAAGAGGACTATTATCTTGAGAGATAGATCCTCCACCTCTAACTCTAATTGTAAGTTCTGCATCCGGAGATCCTTCAGTTGAAGTCACCTGTACTCCAGCCATACGCCCAGTCATTGCTTCTGCAGCAGATGCTACTGGAATCTGTTTTAAGTCATCACCGCCTACAGAGGCAACTGCACCAGTAATGTCTCTTTTTTTAACAGTACCGTAACCGATGGCTACAACCTCATCCAGTTGAGTAAACTCATCCTGCATTACGATATCAATTACTGCTCTTCCCTGAACTGGAATTTCCTGATTCTCCATCCCTATAAACGTTACCTGTAAAATGGCATTTTGCGCATCAGGGACATTTAAAACATATTTACCTTCCATATCTGTAATGGTTCCAATATCAGTTGAACCTTTTACCATTACGGTTACACCCGGTAATACTCCATTTTTCGAATCTGTTATTTTTCCTTTTACTTGCTGTGCCCATCCGGAACTAGCAAAGAAAAAAAGTCCCAGTATTGCTAAAAGCAAAACTTTTGGTGGTTGATTTTTACTATTTTTCATAAATTTGTTTTAATTAAGCTACATAAATAAACTTCTAGATTTGTATAATTTTTATTTAAAAAATAATAAGGTCCATCTTGCGAATCTTTAGGATTCAATCCATTCTGTATCTCCCACTCATCGGGCATACCATCACCATCTGTATCAGTTGCACTTGAAACAGTTTCAATAACCGGCCATCCTCCAACTTCATCCTGAGAGTTTATAATACCATCCATCTCACCTCTGGCAGTTCCATTCCTAACATCATCGATAATTTGCTGATCTATTGTGTCGCGATAAAGGTTGGCGCCAACATTGGCCAATACATTTTCATATGACTTTTCAGCCTTTTCTATTTTTATTCCCGAATTATATAAACGTTTGGATATAAAATATTTTTGAACAGAATCAACTGGCATTTTAATTCCTGCCAGGTTATCTTTTGTGAGTGCCATATCTTGATCGATACAATTTTTATAGAAATTAAAATTAGCATAAGGGGCATAAGGTTCGAGTATTTGTTTACTACTCTTATCTCCAGTTGCTGGTCCGGGTTTAAAGTAATTAGCAATTATACTGTAATTTCCCTCTTCACCTGCATATATACATTTTGATTTCCAGTTATATACTACATTATTAATAATCTCAACCTTTTCTTTATCTGGTTGTTTATGTCGTCTACTTCCTTGCAAACGAGGATTCCGGCTTTTATGATGAGCTAATAAGTTGTGATGAAAAGTTGCCTTCATTCCACCCCATATACCTCCATATCCATGGGCTCCTTTATGATGATAACTATTATTAAGACTTTCGCTGATCAAACACCACTGAAGGGTCAGGTTCTCATTATCATATAATGAACATACCTCATCAGTAGCCCAGCTAAAACTACAATGATCGACTATGATATCTTTATGCCCGATTCCAGTTAAAGCATCCAATTCGGTATGTTCCACATCACCTGGACGCACTCTTATATATCGTAGAACCACATTATCTGCATTTATCCGTAAACCTTGTCCACGAAGGCAGATGCCTTTACCTGGAGCCGTTTGACCAGCAATGGTAATATCTCCATTATTTATTACCAGTTGCGATTTTAAATCTATATAACCACTAACTGCAAATACTATTGTTCTAGTCCCATGTTTACGAATACCCTTACGTAAACTTCCCGGACCTTCATCATTTAAATTGGTAACTGTGTATACAAATCCTCCTCGTCCGCCGGTAGTATATTTACCCGCTCCTTCGGCTCCTGGAAAAGCCAAGGCACGTTGCTCTTTTTTACTGCTAAAAGAAACAGCACATATGGCAACTAAAAACAAAGATGAGATGATGAATATATTTTTCATAAACAAATATTACTATCGATCTAACTCTAATGCTGTAAGAATAAAAGGAGCCACTCCTTTAGTATCGTTAACAACCTTTTTTTCAGTTATATAATATTCAAATGAACCATCGCGATACGGATTACCTCCTAATCCACATCCACCGCAAATGTCTTTCATTTCAATTCTACCATCCGGATATTCAGTTATCAGATATTGAATTATTCCGTCAAATGTTTCTTGGGCATACTGATAGTATTTTTTATCCAAATAACCTTTGTTTGCTCCCTTAGCAAAAACATAAGCAAACATTGCGGACCCAGATCCTTCTAAATAGTTACCTTCTCTGTTTCCCTGATCCAAAACCTGATACCATAGAGAAGTACTCGTATCTCGAACCTTCATCAGATTGGCACATGTCGTATTTAATATCTGAATTAAACTATCGCGATCTGTATGATTGGCAGGTAAATAATCTAAAACATCCACAATAGCCATTGTATACCAACCCATTGCACGACTCCAGAAGTTTGGAGACAATCCAGTTTCAGGATCTGCCCAACGTTGCTCTTTACTTTCATCCCAGGCATGATACATGAGACCAGTTTTTTCATCTTTTGCTTTCTTATATATCAATTTTATCTGGTAAGTTACCACATCAAACCATTGTGGCTGATTAAACTCTTTAGCATATTGAGCTAAGAAAGGAGATGCCATGTAGATACCATCTAACCACATTTGATAGGGATACACTTTTTTATGCCAAAATCCACCTGTTTTAGTTTTAGGTTGATTAGTCATTTGTTCCACTAACTGATCTATAACCTTTTTGTACTTATCTTCTCCTGTTCTTTTGTATAGAGTTATTACATTCTTACCAGGATTAACACGATCAATGTTATAAATGGATTGCTTATACGTTTTAACGCTCCCATCTTCCTGAACAAAATAGTTTATGTAGTCCGACATATACTTTGAATACTTAGGATCTTCATCCCCCAAGCGATCAATTGCCTGTCCTAAAAAGGCAAAATCATACTCCCACTTCACTTTCGAAGGATTTAAATAATAGACCAAACTATCGTAATCGTGCATTACAGCATCTGCCATCTTTATCGACCATTTCTTACTTTTTTCAGAGGAGCTTTTCTCTTCCTTTGCCTTCGATGATCCGCAAGAAGCTAGAAACACAATGCCTAGTATTAATGCGATATTCAACTTCATTTTATTGGATTTGATTCTTGTCATTAGTAGTTATGCTGATTAATTATTGTGGATTTTGAATTATTTACAACATTTTTTATCCCCGGCAATACATTATTTAATATATAGACCGGATCTGAATCGATGGCTTTTATATAATTATCGATTTCTTCCGATTGAAAACAGTCTTTAATTAGAATATTTGAACACTTTTCAAACACAAACCCATCCAGTGAAACCTTTGGATTTAGGATACTAACATTCCGAAACTGAATATTTGATGCATTTTTAAAGTGGAAAGGTTCACTTTTACTGGCTTCTAGTTGTACATTCACAAACTGGATATTACTAGCTTTATCTCCATAAACGCCTTTTTGTGTAGTAGCAAATACATCATTAAATGTTACATTGGTTACATCCCTCTCGGTTAATCCTAAAATAGCCACGGCCTGACGCGCTTTATTAATTCTGATATTTGAAATAAAAATATCTTTAATGGCAGGTGTGCGTTCCGAAACAGGTTCTTCTGGAGTTTCGTGATAATGCATATTAAGCATTACGCCTTCTTTTATAATATCGTACATAACTATATTTGAAACTCGTACATCTTCAACCACACCTCCACGACCACGCATGGTTTTAATACGAATTCCTCGATCTGTTCCTTGAAAAACACAATTTGAAATACTTACTCTTCTCACTGAACCTGACATTTCACTTCCAATTACAACACCTCCATGGCCGTTTAACATGGTGCAATTGCTTATAACTATATTCTCGGTTGGATAGTCAGCGTTTCGTCCATCTTCATCACGACCTGACTTTATTACAATACAATCGTCGCCTACACTTATATGACAATTATTAATGTGTACATTTCGACATGATGATGGATCTATTCCATCAGTATTTGGCGAATTATGTGGATTAAGGATAGTAATACCATCAATAGTAACGTTTTCTGAAAAAACGGGCATTAACGTCCAAAAAGGTGGATTTTGAAAAGTTAAGCCCTCAACCCTTACGTTATTGCAACCATAAGGCATAAAAAGGGGCGGCCGAAGAAATCGCCCCATTTTTTTGATGTAATTATTATTCTGCAACAAACTGTCATTTTCTTCATCAAATATTTTTTCCCATTTGGTATTTGTTTTTTCTCCTTTACTTATGCGCCACCATAATTCCCACCATTTACCACCATTACCATCTATTAAGCCTCTTCCCTTTAAAGTTATATTATGTGCATCATGAGCATATATATTAGATTTGAAGTTTTTAACTCTTACACCTTCCCATCTTGAATCAATCATTGGAAGATAATCATCAAAATTGTCGGTAAACTTCAAAACCGCCCCTTCCGCAACATTAAGTGTAATATTACTTTTCAACTCTATTGGTCCTGTTAAGTAGTGTCCAGCCGGAAAATAAATTTCACCTCCACCTTTTTCCTCCAACATCAGAATTGTTTTCGCAATTAACTCTGTACATATTTCCTTCCCGGTGGCATCCGCCCCTGCATGTTTCATATCAATTACACCTGTCTGTCCATATATTGGCAGTGCCACACCAAACATGAACCAGATAAGCAGAATATTTTTAACTGATTTTTTCCACATATAACAAAGTTGTATTGATTTTATTTAATTGTTTTCAGATGTTAATTTTACTCATGCAATATACCTAATGAATAAGCCTCAAAGTAGGGTGTATTTTATCGAATTAGAGGTGACAAATCACCACCAAACACCTACCAAACATCACCTTCAACACTGTTACAATGAGTATTACACAAATATCGCCCTATTCGCAAATCATTCTAAACAAACGTTAAAAATACAACATTAATTGTTATATTTGCCTTACATAATTGTTCATATGAGAAAATCCCAATTATTTATCATATCACTACTTTGTATCTGTTCGCTACTTTCTGCGCAAGACATTTTTCGTTTCGAACATTTTAATTCAACCGATGGATTATCGCAAAATACCGTAACCAGTTTACTTAATGATAGTAAAGGGTATCTTTGGATTGGAACCATGAATGGTCTAAATCGTTATGATGGCTATCAGTTTAAAGTATACAAAAACAACATAGACAATCCGCTATTAACCAACAATAGGATTTTGTCGTTATGGCAAGATAAAAAGAAGTTTATTTGGCTTCAAACCTATGACAATTACTATCATTACCTAAATCCTAAAACAGAACAGTTTAAAACACTTCCTGAGTATTCAACACACATTAATAGTAAATATAATCATGCCACCTGCTTCCGTCAGCAGAATGATGATATCATTTGGGTTGGAACATCTAATGGAGGGATTTATCGACTATTTTATGATAAAGAAAAAGATGCCTACAATCAACTGCACTTTTCCGACAAAGGACGTTACAGCATTTCAAACCAAAAAGTCAACTTTATTTACACAGCTAATGATTCATCTGTTTGGATTGGAACAGAAAAAGGTTTAAACCTGTTAACCAACGAAGACATCACTGCTGATTCATATCATTTTCAACATTTATTTATCAATCTTTCTTTTTCATCAGCTATTGAAATAAATGACAGGCTTTGGTTTGGGAGCGATCAAGGTATATTGGAATACCATAAAACAGCCGGTACTTATAAATTGCTCGACAAAACCAACATAAAACTCTTATCAAGCAACAGTATCAATCATCTATTTGTATCTAAACAAGGAATTGTCTTAATTACTTTACCAGAAAAAGGTGTAATTGCATACAATTCTAAAACTAACACTTGGCGCGATATTAAAACTCATGGTAAAGATATTCTAGATGTTTATTTCGACAGACATAACAATGCCTGGATTACCGCCAAAGAACTTGGATTAACCCGTTTAGATTTAAACAATTTACAATCTCATTTTTATAACCTTACAGAAAAAACATACCAGTCTATAACCGATTTAGAAAGACATGTTTTCTACGAAGACAAAGATAACAATCTCTGGATTGGCTTGCATGGAAGTGGTTTACATCATTATAACTACGAAAAAGATGAATTCAATGGTTATTTCAATGATATAAAAGACCCTAATTCACTATCGAGTAATATAGTTCATAGCATTATTGAAGATAACTCAGGCATAATGTGGTTGGGTACTGGACAGTTTAAAGGTGGAATGGATAAAGTTATTAGAAATAATCAGGCCTTTAAACACATTGTAACAGTAGAAAACCCAGTTCAAATTAACGACAATGTGGTAAGGGCACTGAAGCAGGATGCCAATGGTTGCATTTGGACAGGAACCAAAAGTGGAGAGTTACATATTTTAGATAAAGATTATTCGAAAATACACACATTTAAATCATTTTCCGGCCAAATTGAAAATCCCGAAGACATTAATATATATAGTATCTACATTGATAAGGATCAATACATATGGTTAGGATCCAAAGGAGAAGGTTTATTGGTTAGTACAACACCTTTACCAAAATCACCTACTCAATATAAGAACTTAAAATTCAAACAATATAAACACATCGAAAACGATACTACATCATTATGTAGCAACAAAATATACAGTATAACAAAAGGTAGTAACAACGATATATGGATAGGAACCTTTGAAAATGGAATATCAAAGGTTAACATAGATAATAACAGAGAGTTAACTTTTACCAATTACAACACCAACAACTCTAATTTATCCAACGATCTTGTAAGGTATTTAATGTTCGATAGCAACTCAAACCTATGGGTAGCAACGTCGTTTGGTTTAAATTTACTACCTGTCGACAGTATTAAAAACAACAAAATTAACTTCAAAACCCTTTATCATAGTCCCAACATCAATACAAGTATTAGTTATAACGATATTGTTATAATTAGAGAAGACTCTCAAAAAAAGATTTGGTTTGGAACTTTTGGTGGAGGTGTTAACAACATTCAACTACCGCTTTCTGATTCGTTACATTTTAATACAATATCAACACGTCAGGGACTATCTAACGACGTTGTATTTAGTATCGAAGAAGACAAAGAAGGAATGATTTGGTTTGGCTCAGAGAATGGTTTAAGCCGCTACAACACCATTGAAAATTCGATAGAGGTTTTTAACGAATACAATGGATTGTCATTCAATAACTTTTCAGAAAGTACTTCCATTACTCTGAATGATGGAAGGTTGTTTTTTGGTGGATTTCAGGGAATAGAAGTTATAACACCTAAATTAATAGAACAATCACCAGCACACAATAATATTGAATTAACCAACTTCCAACTTTTTAACAAGGATGTAATAGTTGGCGCCCCCAAATCTCCACTTACAAAAAACATTTCGTACACCAATAAAATTAAATTACTTCATCATCAATCAAGCTTTAGTATCGAGTATTCGGCACTTGATTTTCGAGATCCTAACAAAGTACAATATGCTTATATGCTTGATGGTTTTGATAACGATTGGGTAGTTGTAAATCATCAAACAAAAGCAACCTACACCAACCTAAAACCTGGAGATTATATTTTTAAAGTAAGATGCACTAACAACAAAGGACAATGGTACGCAACCAATCGGGAGCTGGCTATTACTATAACTCCTCCGTGGTGGCAAACCAATATGGCAATGATATTGTATTTACTAATTGCCATTGCAACGTACTATTTGATAACTCATATAATAAAGCGCATTAACAAGTATCGAAAAGATCTGGATATTGAAAAAACTGTTAACACACTTAAACTGAAGTTTTTTACAAATATTTCACACGAAATCAGAACGCCACTAACTCTGATATTAGGACCGATTGATGATTTACTTGAGTCGGATATTGAAGATAAAAACGTTAGCAAACAACTAAAAATCATTAGAAAAAATGCAAACCGAATGCTTCAGTTAGTCAATCAGTTGCTCGACTTTAGAAAAGTTCAAAACAACAAAATGACATTGAAAGTTGAATCGGTTGAATTAAATTCTTTTACTCAAAGTATATACGAGAATTTTATTCCTTTAGCCAATCATAAAGGTATTTTTTACACCTACAAACCCCATGAGTCACCTATCGACATTTTAGCGGATAAAAATCAGCTGGATTCCATTATTTACAACTTAATTTCCAATGCCATTAAATTTACCCCCGAAGGTAAAAAAGTGGTAATATCTGTTTCGATAAATACTCAAACAAACATGGCCCAAATCAACGTAATTGATCAAGGCCCCGGAATTGATGAAAAAGATATGTCTGAAATATTCTCGAGATACACCATTCTTAGTGGCATTAACCAGTCGGGAACTGGAATCGGATTATCTCTGGCGTATGAATTAGCTAAACTACATGGTGGAGATATCGAACTTTCTTCCGTTGTTAATCAGGGAAGTTCGTTTAGCCTGAACCTTCCTCTCAATACTGAAATTGTATTAAACTTACCCCATATACAACGTAAAAATTCCGAAGAATCAAACGCACAAATCAATCACAACCTTCAATTCGACATCATTGAAAATGCGCAACCTTCTGATTCAAAAAATATAAAAACTTGTCCTACTATCTTAATTGTTGAGGATAATACCGAAATTGCAGATTATATAAAATCATCTTTAAAAGATCAGTACAATTGTTTATTAGCTACTAATGGAAACGAAGGTCTTCGATTAGCCAAACAAGAAAATCCGGATGTAATTCTTACTGATATCATGATGCCTCAAATGGATGGCTTAGAAATGACTCAACTATTAAAAGAAGATTTTTCGACCTGCCATATCCCCATTGTTATGATGACTGCAAAAACTGATATTAAGGATCAAATAACGGGTATTGAAACAGGTGCAGAAGCATACATTACCAAACCTCTAAATATCAAATATCTTAAGGCTGTTGTAAATACATTTAATCAGCAACGACAATTGTTAATTTCTAAATTCAGAAACAACAAAACCATTGACCCTAAAACACTTAAAATAAACTTTAAGGATGAAGAATTCTTACAGAAATTAGTGGAATATATAGAAAATAATTATTCTGCAGATTTAAGTGTTGAAGTCTTATCGCAGCATTGCTGCGTTAGTCGCACCGTTTTATACAACAAAGTAAAAGGGCTAACAGGCCTAAGCCCTGTTGAATTTGTCAGACAGTTAAAACTTAAAATCGCTAACCAGCTTCTATTAAAAGGTTATTCAGTATCAGAAGTGGCATATAAAGTGGGGTACAATGACATTAAGTACTTTTCAAAACTATTTAAAAAACAATACGGTTATCCACCTAGCAAGGCACTAAAATTAATAGACGCAGATAATTAATACTTCTATTCGTAGGAGCTTCGTACTTCCTTCGATACAGCTTCGGTCTTGTTCGATGCTTATTCGATGCTTGTTCGATGCTTGTTCGATCAGGGTATAATAGCTTCTATCGAATAATCATCGAACAATGAAGTAAAAAAATACAAATCTGATATTGATCTGTTACCTTTAACCGCCATCAAAAGAATTATGAGTAGCTAATATACTACAGTAGGTATTTTTTCTCAAAATAGGTGACAAATCATCATACTACTGATTTATTGATTATTGGTAAGCCTATTTTTAATGTATTTTTTTGATTAACTACTTATGATATTCATTACTTTAGCCTGTCAGTTAAAAAAATCCATTAAAATGAATAAACTTAGTACCCTTAGTCAAAGAAAACATTACTATTTTCTATCCTTCATTCTTGTTCTAACCCTGTTTAGTTGCAACCAAAACAAACCCTATACGATCTATTTAGCCGGAGATTCAACAATGGCCGAAAAAGAGTTGGACAAACGGCCCGAAACAGGTTGGGGAGAACATTTACATGACTTTCTTTCTAAAAATGTAACTGTTGCCAATCATGCCAAGAATGGCAGAAGCAGTAAATCGTTTGTTGCAGAAGGACGCTGGGACTCTATTATGTCGCTTTTAAAACCCGGTGATTATGTTTTTATCCAGTTTGGTCACAACGATGAAAAAACACGAAAAGACAAATACTCTTCACCGGAAGATTTTTATTCCAATATGTGTCACTTTGTGGATGATGTACGCTCAAAAAAAGCAACACCCATATTGTTAACACCTGTTATGCGTCGCAGATTTGATGAAAATGGCAAGTTCTTCGATACTCATGGCGATTATCCTGTAATGACTCGCAAGGCAGCAGCTGATAAAGAAGTAAGCTTGATTGATATGCACCAATTATCTGAAAAACTTTTAATTGAATACGGAGAAGAAAAATCGAAAGAGCTCTTTTTAATTGCTGAACCTGGCGTGTGGAACAATTATCCGGATGGTAGAGATGATAATACCCATTTCAATGATAAAGGAGCCTACGAAATGGCCCATCTTGCCATTGAAGCTATTGAAAAATCAGATATTGCAATCAAAAAGGACATAATTAATCAATAATGAGATTCATTGTAAGTTCCATCATAGCCTTATTCTGCCTAGAATTATGGGCTCAAAACACTGCTGATATAACTGTTGCTGCCGATGGCAGTGGTGATTACACAACTTTAACCGAGGCTATTAATAATTTACCCTATTATAATTATCAGCGCATGACCATATATGTTAAAAATGGCATTTACAATGAAAAAATAAAACTGAAACAGGACTTTATCACTATCAGAGGCGAGAGTCGCGATAGTACAATAATTGAATATGCTCAACTGCGCGAAGATTGGATAAAAAATCCGGACATAACAGGACCAGCTGTAATTAATATTGAAGCTGATGATATTATACTCGATAACCTAACAATACGTAATACACAACCTCAAGTTGGCCCTCATGCTTTTGCAATACTTGGTACTGGTACACGCACGGTTATTACAAATTGCAATGTCATCAGTAAAGGCGGAGATACCGTTTCGTTGTGGAATTATAAACAAGGGATGTATTACCATTCCAATTGTTATTTTGAGGGATGTGTTGATTTTGTTTGTCCAAGAGGATGGTGCTACATTAAAGATTCCGAATTTCATCAACTAAAAAAAACAGCCACTTTATGGCATGCCGGAGTTGATAATAAAGATAAAAAGTTTGTATTACAGAATTGTAGTTTCACTGGGGTTGATGGATGGGAATTAGGACGCCATCATTACGAAGCAGCCTTTTATCTTAACAACTGTACCTTTGGAAAAGGTATGGCTGATAAACCTATTTATCATGTAACTTATCCCAACAAACCAGAAAAAAATCGTCCTTATTTTTGGGGCGATCGATATTACTTTTCGGGCTGTACATCTGTTGAACAAAATTATACTTGGTTTGCCGACAATTTTAAAAACTGCAGCGATAAAATTGCTCCGAAAGATCTTAGCCCTGCATGGACGTTTAATCAACAATGGGATCCTGAAAACAAAACATTTCCATATCTTACAAAAGTTAAGTTCTTAAATGAACACAACATATTATTATACTTTAGCGAAAATATGGGAATTACATCGGACTTAACATTAATGACCTCTACACATAAAGAGTTAACTTTTGTTCAGGGTAAAGGTAGAGATATAATTCAATTATCGGCCCCAACTCCTTTAGACCAAAAAGATTTCATAGAATCATTAAGAATTACGAGTGGTTGCATTTTTACCAACATAGCCAGAGTTAATAATATCATGCTAATATCCGGAGATTCATTGGAGCTGAACATTTTAAAGTAAACATTTCAAAAGCTACGATTAAAAGACTTAATGCTATCTTTGCCGACACTTTATTAAAAACAATCCTTTTCGGCAAAAAATGCATAAAATATATATGCTTCTTATACTAATAGTGCAAACATGCATTGTGTTTTCGCAAAGTATAACAAAAGAACAACGACAAAGATTTATACAACATACTGATACTTTACCTTTGGATTCTTCTTTTTTGTTTTTACAAAAGAAACTCCAAAATAAAGACATTGGACAGCAAGACAGTGCTCTACTATTTAATCTATTAGGGAATAACAGAAACGAGTTTGGAGCCAACAATGAAGCTGTCAATTATTACCGTAAAGCCCTGCTATTATACAAAAAATCAGATGATTTTACCGGCGAAGTAAAAGTTCGGTTAAACTTATCTCGCACATACTCAGACTCATACAATTTCACTCAGGCAGGCAATGAATTATTTTTAGCCAAGCAAATTGCAACTCAAAATAAGGATACTTTACTTCAACTTAAAGTAAAAGAGTATTTCTCCAATCTATTTTATGTACAAGGAGAAATTGACAGCACACTGTTTTATTTAAGATCTGTTGTTAGCGAGTACGAAAAAAGGAAAGATACAACATCCATGTCGCGCATATACAATAACCTGGGTGTAATTTACAAAAGACAAGAGCTTTTTCATAAAGCCATATTTTATAATAAAAAAGCCCTTGAATTAAGTATAATTCATGGTAATAGATCAGATATTAGCGACGCATACAATAATCTAGGCGTATGTTACGAAAATCTATATAACAAAACCGATAATGCAAATTATCTTCAACAAGCTATTACCTATTACGAACAAGCCTCAATGTTAAAGCACAATCAACCTGATGAGGTAAATACTGCACTTATGAATCTGGCCAATCTAAATCGTACATTAGGCAATGATAGCATAGCTGATAAATATTTTGAAAAACTTGAATCCATCACTCAAAAAACAAATTCAAAAAATGCTCTCGATTTATACCGCGATCAAATGTTTCACAGCATTAATACGGGCGATATAACTGATGCTGCTTTCTATTTTGCCTTATACGATTCTGTTTTATACGAAATACACAAAGTACAGGAAAAAGATTTTGCCAACATGCTAACTAATCAATATAAACTGTACGCAGCACGTGAAAAAGATCAAGAACAACAACTAATTATTAAAGAGGAACAAAATAAAAGATTACAAATAGAGAAAAAGCAATTTATTACACAGGTTGTATTCTTCGTTTTTGCAATAATTGTTACTGCTATGTTTTATTATTTACGACAACGAAAAAAATACTTGTCGTTAAGAGCTGAAAAAGAAAACAAATCATTGCAAGATGCTGTTTTACGCACACAAATGAATCCTCATTTTATTTTCAATGCATTAACTGCCATACAAAATTCAATTTTAAAAGAAGATCAATTGGTAACAGCTTCCTATGTATCACGTTTTGCCCGTTTAATTCGTCAATCGTTTGACTTTGCAAATGTGCAAACCATAAGTATTGATGAAGACATATCAGCCTTAACAGATTATATAGAAACACAAAAAATGCGTTTTGGTGATAAATTTTCGTATGAAATAAATATTGACAATTCATTAAAGACGATGGATATTCAGATACCACCGATGATGTTACAACCATTGGTTGAGAATTCGATTCAACACGGATTTAAACAATATTACAAACAAGGTTTTATCGTTATTGGCATAAACAAAATAGAAGACAACAAAATTGGTTTCGCAGTAACAGACAACGGCGTTGGATTCGATCATGAAAAGCAAAGTAAAAAAGATCATGCCTTAGATGTATTAAAGAAACGTCTGGCCTTATTTAACGATAACAATCATCTTTCTTTTATTATCTCTACGCCTCCTGCAGGAGGTACCAAAGTATATTTCGAACTATCATTAACAGCCCATGTATAAAATTGTCATTGCAGAAGATGAATTTAATGCTCGCGAAGTACTACGCAAGATGCTTTCTTTATTATTCCCTCAAATAGAAGTTATAGCAGAGTTTTCGAGTTTTACTGATACAAAAGAGTTTTTAAGTAGTAATACAGCTGATATAGTCTTATTCGACATTGAGCTGGACGATGGTCCAAGCGTTGAAATGCTAAAGGATTATCCAGAAGCCGAATTTGAAACTATTTTTGTAACCAGCTACAAAAAGTATGCGATTGATGCAATAAAACTAAGTGCTGTTGATTATATCCTCAAACCAGTTGATCCAAATGAATTAAAAGCTGCTATTGATAAAGCCATTCTTAAAATTAATGATAAAAAGGAAATGATTGCTTTGAAAGAGATAGAGAAACAACAGGAAGAAACTCACAAAAAAGTAGTTATTAAAACCTACGATAACACCTACTATCTGGATGCTGAGTCTATCATTTATCTTGAAGCAGAAGGGGCTTACACGACCATTTTTACAAGCGATCGTAAAATACTCACTTCAAAAAACCTAAAACACTACGAATCGTTACTTAAACCCTATAATTTTGCCCGTACACATCAAAAATATATAGTAAACCTAAATCAGGTTATAAGCATTGATACCAACGCTGATATTATTTTAAATAATGGTTATAAAGCAAAAGTATCTGTCCGCCGAAAAAGTGAACTTGTAAAACAACTAAACCTATAAGTTAGTTTTTGGGCCACATACTCACCATTTATTTATTAAATAGTTATAAGACCATCCTACTTACATAATGTAGTAATCAAAATCCATATCAAAGCTCCTTCCCTCCTTTTTCAATGTGCTTGCAACAGTTATAAAAACAATCTCTACACTTATAAAGTACCTTTGGAGAAACAGTGCTATCTCAACTTCTTTGCATCATCATTTAATAATAACAAAAAATAATCGAACGATGCATAAAGAATTATTGATTCAAATTTTTTTGATAGTCGTAGGTGTTTTTACGCTACTAGGTGCTTCACTCAAATGGAACTTCTTTTTAAAAAATAGAAAAGCACGGTTGATAGTTCATCTGTTTGGCCAAAGTGGAGCTCGAATATTCTACGCTCTTATTGGTAGTATTTTAGTTATCATGGCTGTGCTTGATATATTAAACATCATTGACTTACAGCTTCTGTTCGAACACAAAATCATATAATTACTAACTATTTAATTAATATTAAAATGATCTACGGAATTACTCTTGTTGTATTGGGAGTATTAGCAGCTCCTTCTCTGCTTTTATCAAAAAAACCTAATGCAAAGGAATTGCTCGACAAAATAACACCTTATCAAGGATGGCTGGGATTAGCCTTATGCTTTTATGGAATTTGGGGTATTATTAGTGCTATTTTAAACATATCGGTATTTACAACAAATCCCATCTGGTATTCAACATGGGTTGCCGGATCACTGTTCGAAGCTGGATTAGGATTCCTATTGGGTTATGGAATGATTAATAAATTAATTCTATCTAAAAACGAGGAAGCAAAGGAAAAAGGAGAAATGCTAATGCAAGTATTAAGTCCATTACAAGGACGATTAGGATTGATTGCAATCATCCTAGGAGCATGGTCGATTGTAGCTTCAATAATATTCTAATATTAATAACTAAACCAACCTAACTTTTCCATTTACACAAATCTCCCCCTTATTACCTACATAGTACAATCAAACAATTATATAGAACAATCGAAATGAAGAAGGCAATACTATTTACAATATTCATTATCACAATTACATTAGGTGCTATTCAAAACTCTACTGCACAAAAGCCCGAAAAAATGGGGCACATATCGTTTAAAATTCTTAAAAAGATAAATAATTGGGATACTCAAACCTATAATAAATACATGGTTTCCATTAACGACTTGTATCAAACATTGGGGGTATCTGAACCTAATGCTGAAATGCAAGCCAAATGGGAAAAAGAATTGAAAAAAGTAGTTGAAAGAGTGCGCAAAGATGGAGAATTTGAAGGAATAGACTGGAAAAAGATAAAATATGTAGATTTTACTTATAAAGTTGAATTAAAAGGCAATGTGAGTATTTACGAAGGTGATTTAATTTTTTCAGAAAACAACAAGAATTATAAAATTGAAATTGGCTATTTAGATACCGATAAGGGGCTAAAGATTGGAAACTTAGAAGATTTACACCAGATTGAATAAACCTACTATTAAACCTTAACTCTGGCTCTGTTTTTAATTAAACAGGGCCTTTTTATTATTAGTCAAGAATTGTAACTATTAAATAAAAGAACAACTCAATAACATTTATCTGTATATCTATAATAATGACTATTTAACAATCTCACCTCATTTTTTGCTTAATACAAAACAATAATTCATCCTCTTTTACTGCAGATCACAAACACTTATAAAGTGAAACAAAACGCATATAAACTCTTTTTTATAAAAATCAATAATCCTCTCATTTTTGAGGTACCTAATCATTCAGGACTTATTAAGCAGTACAATTAAACGGTTTTTAACTCTGATAAATAAGCTACTGAAATAATAATCTTAATCGATAAAAATTAAAGAAATGGGAATTTTTGACAAAGTATTTAACCAAACTGAATTAAGCGCAGAAAAAACATTTACCAAACAAGAAGCTTTTTTAGCCACAGCCGTTGCCATTGCCGGAAGCGATGGCTATGTATCAGACGAAGAATGGAGTAACTTGGTAGGGTATGTACGTCGTATTAAACTTTTTAGCGGTTGTAGCGATATCGATTTTAATAAAATGTTTGATCGATTATTTACTATCCTTAAAACTAAAGGTCCGGGGGCATTGGTTCAAATGGCCAAACCAGCAATGGAAGAAGATTTGAAACTAACTGCTTTTTGCTGTGCCGTTGATATAGCCTTATCAGATGGCATTTTGGAAGAAGAAGAAAAAGATGTACTTGATCAGCTTATGCAAGTGCTAGAAGTACCCGAAGCAACGGCTATTTCAATTATTGAAGTAATGTTGATAAAAAACAAGATGTAATCATTATTAATTCAACTATCATCAAGAGTTCATTGGTTATTACTAGTGGGCTCTTTTTTTAATATTTATCTACCTCTTTATCACCAACACCCCCACAACCATTGATAAGCATAATTGTAATAGCCTAAATGATTATTGTAAGCCAACCATAAAAATAATGTATCGACCAATGCATGCAATACAATTGTAATCCATAAATTGTATTTATAGATTACAAACACACTGGCGAAAAATAGCCCGAATATAAAAGTCATTAATAAACCACTTAGCCCTTGATACCAATGTGGTAAACTAAATAAAATAGCAGAAATTAATATGATTGTTTGATTCTTGAATTTAAATTCTGGAAGGATTTGATTAAACTGTCTAAATAAAAATCCACGAAATAAAACCTCTTCCCCCATAGCTGCACTTAATAGTACATTACTAAGAATCTTGATAAAACTTGACAAATCACCTGCAAGTGATTGAAATGTAGTATAATCGACAACTTCACCTGTCAACTTATTAATCAAAGGCTGGATAATAAAATCGAATATTGGCTCAACTATCAAAAAAAGTAGAACACTGGTTCTTAAAACTAAAAAAATACTTTTATCGGATTTAAAACCCACACCTTTCGATGATCCATCATATAAATAGCTCACTAACAAAATAGTAACAGTAATAATTACAAAGGTATATGGAAACGAAGACCAGGGATTAAATACAAACAAATAAACAAGAGAAAATTGAATTAATGCTATTAATCTCTTTACAGCAAAATGCCTTTTCATCGATACAATCAAACTTCTTTTTAAACAATAACATACTGTATTATGCAAAAATAGTTTGTATCACTTTATACAAAGTTATCTCCTGATAACTATTCAAATTCTTCTTAATAGAAGATATTTAACTCATCATTTAAGACTGATATCAAACACTCTATCCAATTATGTAATAATCATCTCTTAGGATACCATCGAAACAAAAGGTGTGTTTTCTGATGACAAATTGAGTTGCTCTAAACGTTTATTAAGCCTCTCAAGCGATTTTCTATCAATAAAAGTGATATTGATTTTCAATTCCTTTTTGGAAGTCTTTAAAGTATACATTCCTGCATTTTGTGTTATCTTATACACTTCATCTAAATTGATCTTAGACTTAAAACCATACAACCTGTTTTTGCGCAGAACATTATCATCGATAGTTAGATATTGATTGATAATATCATTTAAGAAGTGAACGACATATAGTGAACCTGCTACTAAATACAGAAAATCAGACCATTGATAAATTTCTCTACCAACAAGATTATAAACACCCAATATAATCCATAATAATCCAAGAAACAAATTCGGTAATAATCTACCTTTTTTAAATTTTATTTTCATAGCTAGCTTGGTTAAAATACTAATTACAAAAATAATATAATAATTAGCCTAATCGATATAAATCATGACCTTACACCTTATCCTTCTATAAAATTTGATAATTTTTTGATTGCCTCCCCCCTATTCTTTTGCCAAAAGCTATAATGCAATGGTAAACATTTAATTCCTGTACGAGCCAATGTTTTATATCTCTCAAGAGAAAAGGCATCTTTAAATTGTCCCGGATAACCTATTAAATCAATAAAATAGTTGGTGTTATTATGCGATACCAAAATATCAAGTAAATTGCCGGCAACTGGATATCCACATTTTACAT
Source organism: uncultured Carboxylicivirga sp. (assembly GCF_963668385.1). Taxonomy (GTDB): domain Bacteria; phylum Bacteroidota; class Bacteroidia; order Bacteroidales; family Marinilabiliaceae; genus Carboxylicivirga. The sequence continues at coordinate 3,823,991 of NZ_OY764327.1, read as the reverse complement.
CATCATAATTTTTTTTGAGCAGCTCATTGGTAACTTCTTGCTGAAACTGATCTGCTTCAATCTGATCAGCATCGTAATGCACATACTCTCTGATAAACCTCAGATATTGATACAAAAGCGACTCTTTATTCAGTCTGTCATCACTAACCGATTTAAATATAACTTGGTAAGATTTTGCTCTTGTTATGGCAACGTTCAGAACCTCTGGTTTATTGACATGAATAAATGCTGATGGATGCGTTTGACCGCACACACATAACGACATTAGTATAATTTCGCGCTCTGAACCCTGAAAATTATACGGAGTTCCGCATAAAACATTAAACTTTTTAAGCACCTTAAGATCATAGTTATCTTTTAATAACTTATTGAGGTAGTTAACCTGCGAACTAAATGGTGAAATAATTCCAATTGACGGCACTTCTTTACGTGAATTAAACTTAGTAATCTGTCCATCCAGATATTCGATTAGTGCTTTCGCTTCTATTTCATTTATTCCTATACTATTTCTTTCTCCTTTTATTTCAATCAACTCAATTTGTTTATGCGAAGTGTGTTTGGGAGTTGATTTTAAAACCTCGAGTTGACCATTATAAAAATGCTGATTACTAAATTCTATCAGCGAAGGTGTTGATCTGAAATGCTCTCGTAAAAAGGTAATCTGATCCTGACTTTGTACTTTGGAAACAAAAAAATCAAGAATACTTCGGCCTCTATAATCAAATATTTTATCATCCGATAAATGATAGTTTTGTCTTAAATCGGCCTGTTGACGTCGAGAAACAAATGAATAGTGCCTCAATTGGTTTGGATCTCCGGTTACAACAACACGCTTTGCTCGATAAATAGCAGGTAGTGCCGATGCAATATCGCATTGTGTTGCCTCATCAATTATCACCAGATCAAATAAATCTTTTTGTAAAGGTAGTACAGAATTTAAATCCGAAAGATTGGCTAACCAAATAGGAAAAACTTTCAGTATTTTTGAATAATCTATCTTGGCTAAAATATTTTTATACTCAGTAAATCCACTTGCATCTAATGCATCATAAAACAGTGAAATATCACGTCGAAAAATGCGCGAATTACTTTTTATTACCGATTCGATCTTTCGTTTCGAATATACACTTATACTTTTATCAAGAAGTTGCAAAGTATGTTCTATTTCATCAAACAACTCCCACAACTTTGTTCCGTTAGTTGAAATGTCTCTCAAATAAAATCGTCTCCACTTATCAAACCAGCTTAGATCGGCACTAAAAGTGAGATCCGATAGTTTTAACTCGCGATTGATGTATGACTCAAATTTATCTTCAAGGCGTTCCAATTGTTCGTACAAACGACTGATATCATATTGATCGAACAACATTGCGTTTTTACTTGAAATACCATTTAAATAGGCTTGTATCTTTGATTTTAAACTAAATTTATAACGACTTCCGCTCGTATGAATTAAATAATTCTTCAACTTAAAATCGTCCTGAAGCATATTTCGCAATACTTCTACCGCTTGTTTGGTTTTTGAAACCACCAATATCGACTGATTATTGACTACAGCATCACTAATAATAGAAGTTATTGTATAGGTTTTACCTGTCCCCGGAGGTCCGACAATAACAGAATTTGTATAACACATAGCATTTTTTAATGCCTGATACTGATCAACATTCAAGCGAGATTTATAAAAACTAAAATTGAAGTTTTTAACTTGCTCCTTATTCCCTAAAAGTTGTTTCACATTTGAGCTAAACTCCTCTGAGTTTGCCATCTCAGATAAATCATTAATTACCTTTAACGATGACTCTGATTTATCAACCAAAACCGTTCCTGCTGCCGGAATAATCTTAAACTTACCCTCACTTATTTTCTGATTACTAAAGTAACTTCGAATTTTAGAAGATGACCACACTTTTGGAAGCATCAATAATTCAGATGTATCAATATTTGAAAAATATTTATCGAGCCTATTCCTGATCACCATAAATCCATTATTATTAGAATACATGGTATCGCTTAGCTCATTAATGAATTCATCCTTTGTAAGCGTTTCATTTACTAAATCCAACCGCGAAAGAGCAGATCGATTGACTATTAAAGATTCTTTTTCGATCTCCAAGAAGGTCTCCCCGTTAATTTCTTTAATTTTAGCAGGATATAAAATAAGAGGAGCACAAATACGCTTGTCTTTAAGTAATGCATTATCATTTCTACCCAACACGAAAATACTCGCATAAAATAACTTTTTCTCTAATCGAAATAATTCTATCTCTTTCTGAAGCTCATACACCTTTTTATTGATAAACGGAATGATTGGCAGATCATCATTAATCAACTCTTCTTTTCCGGAAACAAACCATTTGTAAGTATATTTCTGGGCTAATATATTATCTACAGTAAATTCTTTATAATCGAGTTTATAACACTCTTTATAGTAATTATAAAAATCAGAGGCTTTTAAAGTCACTTTTCTAAATTTATAAAACGAACCTAAGATACTATATTTATTAAAGCTTTGAACAAGAACGAAAAAATGAACAAAGATTGATGTTATTTGAAATTGCCCTACATTTATAAGCTTTTCCGATCTTTTAGTCCTTTTAAATACCAGATTCATCAATACATATTAGCATTACATTGAAAACCATCTAAATCAGAGAGTAATACACTTGACTAATCTTTAAACATTTCATAATTTGTAACTAAGGAAATTCCCCCTCCTGTTCATTATTTAGGTAACCTAACCCATAAAATTTACACTCAAAAGGTGTGAGTAAAATTAACATGTAAAGGGGGAAAATTATGAAAACAACAGTAACGGTCTTTTTGACTGCATTTCTGTTTTTTATAAGTGGGAATGCAATAGCGCAGGAAGAAAAGAGTTTTGAGCCAACTCTTAAAATAAGTGGCTTTACACACATGTGGATAGGCTATGTTCAACGTGATAGCCTGGATGTTCATTACGGGTTTATACCCAGATATGTTAGATTAAAAGCAACAGGAAAACTAACTACAAACGTAAAATATGGGGCACAATTTTCTTACGATAAGGGTACACCATCGTTATTGGATATTTACTTATCGTATGAACCATACTCATATTTCAATATTCGATTTGGCCAATTCCCAGTACCTGGGATTAAATCTGCAGTTCATTCTTCAAGCCTGTGGTCAACCACAAAAATGAAACTCAACGACAGGCCTACCATCTCACAAAACTGGAATTCAAATGTGGCGTTATCTGGATTTAGAAGTGGAGGTATCATGTTTTATGGTGATATATATAATAGCATCGTACATTACTATGTTATGGCTTCAATGCCACATGCCGGCCCTAATTATTACTGGAATCCTAGCGTAAAATCACCACGATACGAAAACGATGAAAATGGTTTGGCACTATTCTCACGATTGGAGTTTACACCTATAAAAAATACAGAAACAGGAATTAGTTTTCATACTGGTTCGGGTACTGTAGGCGACACCATCAAAACCAACCGTAATTCGTTTAGTGTTTATTTCTTAACTCATTACCAAAAACTACACCTAATGACCGAATACATTGCGGGTATGAACAAGCAGTTTATTAACGATATAGAAGATAGTGAAATCAGCTATTCAGGATTTTATGCCGAAGCTACCTATTTGATAACTTCAAATCTTGAACCTGCTTTCAGATACGATTATTACATACCCATCAAAGATGGATTTGATAGTAATGGTATAAAAAAATATAGCAATGTAACATTTGGAATCAACTACTACCCAAGTAAAAACATTGCTTTAATGACCAACTATGTAATACGCACCGAAGATGCCATTACAGGTACTGATAAAATTCACAATGATCTATTTTACTTTCAATTACGATTTAAGTTTTAAACAGGTATTAATTCTACAACTATGAAAAATACGTCTATAAAATTCAGATTGATTACCATGATTAGCATATTCCTTCTATTCTTTTTGGTAAGTTTTATTCTATCGGTTACCAATATGAACCAGATGATTGATAACTCAGAAACCATATATAAAATTCGACTTACAGGAATACAAAACCTGGTGGAAGCCGATCGTGATGCCTATCAATCAAACGTGGCCATTAACCACACATTATTAACCAAAAACATTTCTAAGGAAGAAGAAATCAAAAACATTGATGATATAAGTACGAATCTGGCTCAAATAAACGAACGCTTCACTTTATTTTTAAACAATTATAAAAAGTCATCGAGTACACTTTATCCAGATCTTGAAAGAACTTATCAGGAAGGATATATAGAATTGGATAAGATAACCAATGCAATTATTGATGATATCAAATCTCAGAACTATGATGCTGCAACATTAAAATATTTCGACGAATATATGCCTACTTTTGAAACAGTAAGATCGGTTTTGGATGAATTTACTAATATTAGTTCTGAAGAAGCTAAGCTTGAATATGAAACAATTACAGCAACTAGTCAGCGTAGCAAAGCTACTTTCTTTATAATATTCATTATCATAATGATATTAGCTATAACCGGCGGATACTTTTTGGTTAGATCCATTACTATCCCTCTTGCTCAGGGTATCAACTTTGCAACCGAGATATCGCAAGGTAACCTCGAAGCCACTATTGATGATCCGGGCAATAACGAAATTGGTCATTTAACCACTGCACTATTAGTAATGGCTGCAAAGCTAAAAGAAGTCGTTTCAAATATAATGGAAGGTGCCAGCTACGTATCTTCAGCCAGTGAGCAAATAAATTCATCGGCACAAACAATGAGCCAGGGAGCCAATCAACAAGCTGCATCAGTTGAACAGATTTCTTCAACAGTTGAGCAAATGGTATCGAATATTGAACAAAATACTGATAATGCTCAGCAAACAGCACAAATTTCGTCAACGGCTCAAACGGGTATTGGAGAAGTTAGTCAACACTCACATAATACCGTTGATGCCAACAAACAAATTAGCGAGAAGATCGATATCATTAATGTAATAGCACTTCAAACAAATATTCTGGCTTTAAATGCAGCAGTTGAGGCTGCACGCGCAGGTGAACATGGAAGAGGCTTTGCTGTGGTAGCAGGTGAAGTTCGTAAACTTGCCGAGCGTAGCAAAGTAGCAGCACAAGAAATTGTTAATTTGGCCAACAGCAGCCTCGATCTTGCACAAAAAGCCGGTGACAGAATGAGCGAAATATTACCGGACATTGTAAAAACAGCAGATTTGGTCAAAGAAATTTCGGCAGCGAGTATTGAGCAGAATAACGGTGCATCGGAAATAAACAATGCCATACAGCAGTTAAATGGCGTTACACAACAAACAGCTTCAGTTAGTGAAGAACTGGCATCTAGTGCAGAGGAACTCAACAGTCAAGCAGAACAGTTGGTAGATTTAGTAAGTTTTTTCAAGCTAAATAACACTTCATCATCACTAGCTGTATAAACTAAAATAATGTAGGTGTCCAAAAACAGATAGGTAAAACTACGTTTATTTCAATATGTAATTAAATATCATTTTATGTTACTCCAAATTGGCTTCGGCGATCCCCTATTCCCTAATAGGGGACTAAAGCTTTCCTTTTTGAGGAACTTGCCTGCCGCGAGCAGGGTTTGATAGGGTAAAATGAAAGGATAATTACATATTGAAAAATTTCGTATTTACAGAATTACTTTTGGGACACCCTCATTTAGTTTTTATCATTGCATTTTCCATATTTTCCACCGTAACTTATTTCTTGCTTTCTTATAATCTCTTTCAGAAGCATCAATTACAGTTAATTTACCATCTTCAGGGAAGTAAACACTACCATCTTCAGAACTTACATCAAAGAAACCGACAGAATATTTCTCAGCCAGTTCTATCATTTTCTGAAAAGCTTCTTCGGCGACAGCCCATGTAAATCCAACATATATAATATCTTTTCCAATGGAACAATTATTTATATATCTCTTTCCATACCTATTATTATTAAATGCATTATCTTCATCTGGAAAAACATTTCTCATTTCTTTATATAACTCATGAAGCTCAATTGCAGAGTTTGTTATATCCATCCTATGATTAGCAGCAGATTGAACTTGCTTTTTATACCAAGTCATAAAATCCCTCCATTTCCGAGGCGCAGCTTCCTTCTTAAATACTAATAAATCATAACTCATAGTATTGTCAATTTAACTTTTCGGGGGTTGGCAATTAGTAGAGTAACACAATATTTGAACTGCATTACAAAATCATCATTATTAATTGAATTTATTTTGATCCAACTCTAATGAGAATCAATCTTATTATTTTTAAAACACAATGATATAAACCTTGTTAAATAGATATTCAATCGCGAGTCTGATTATTTGAAGGATAATGTTTGTAGTATTAACAAAATTGGTATTAATATCCCCTTCATTCCTATATTTTAATGAAGTAATCTATTAAAATAAATAAACTATAATATTTTACAATACTAATGTAAGATGCAAATAAGTTAAATAAATTTTCACAACACAGAAGCAACTATTTAAATAGCCTTAAACTAAATATTATAGAATATAATAATCAAATTAGTTAAGAATTGAAACTCTAAGGTTTTATAGTTTAAACTTCTTACTTTGTTTTAATCTTAGCCATGTCTTTCTGTCGTTTTAGAATTAAATAATGTTATTTTTCCACACTACTACTCCAAAACAGGGTGTCTACTACATATTATTGCCTAAATTACATATAACCCCTAATATTTTAAGATCAATTTCGAACAACATTGATAAATGCACATTTTTTTTTAACAAACACATTTTTTTTAATGATAAAAGTAAACTTGCCCTCCATTAAAGATTAGCTTTATCCTTAATTTATAATAGGAGTACATACTCGCTCCCCTTATTTTTTAAACAGTGTTCAAATACTATCAATGACAAACGATTATATTTTTCATATGTTCAGATAAACTAACGTAACTTGTATAGTTGTTATAATTTCTCTTTTGCACTAGTTGATTAAACCTATCTACCTTTATAAGGCTATATTAATACATTCTTAGCATCTACATATAAATTAAAAACGAGGATATCCTTAATAAGATATCCTCGCACAATTACTAAAACAATTAGCAACTTCTCAATCCAGACTACCGATTGCTTTTAAATATTCAATCTCGTAAATTTTATATTGTGTTTTTGCTTCAATAAGGTTGCTACTTGATTCTTGCCATTGAGCCTGTGCTGCCAATAAATCGGCTAAAGGTGCTAATTGCACATCAAATTTACTTTTCATTACGCGCAGATTTTCTGAAGCCTGTCTCATAGCAAACTCAGCTGCTTCAATCATAACCACACTCTCGTTCAAATTATTAAGAGCATTGGTTACCTCCAATGTCATTAAACGTGTATTCTTTTCTTTCTCGTAATGCGCATTCTGCAGACTAAGCTCAGCTTTTTTTACATTTTTACGTCCTTCGCCCCAATGAAAAATGGGAATAGAAAGTGAAGCTACGGCATTAAATATAGCATCATTCATTGTTTCGGAATAAGCTATTTGCTGACCTTCATATTCTGTTACTCCCTCTGTTTTTATATTACCATACCAGGTGTACCCGGCAGCCACACCTAGCTGTGGCAGATTATCAGCCCGTGCCATTTTAATCTGTTGCTCGCCGGCTTCAACACCCATATTCAGAAGTTTAATCTCTGGCCGATTGGACAAATCAAGTCCCCTAGCCTGAACATTAGTAACACCAATAACAGTATCAACTGGTATAACCTGCGTTTCGGGTTCTAATCCTACTGCGTAACACAACGACAATCTACAAAGGTTTGCTCCGTTTTTTACCTTCAACATTTGGTATTTTATCTCGCTTAGCTTAGCTGATACCTGCAAATAATCATTTTCGGTTATCATACCTGCTTCATGCGACACTTCCATTTGCTGATGTAAAGTATCTAATTGGGCTTCGTATGCTTTCACCAACTTTATCTTATCAAGTACAGCAATGTAACTCCAGTATTTATTTTCAGCATCTGCAATAACTTCAGCCTTGGTCATACGTTCCTGCTCTGCACTACTCTTCATCCCAATTTTAGCCAAATGATTAGCCGTTCTGATTTTTCCTCCAGCATAAATAGGTTGCTGAACTGTAAATCCTGCCGTATACATCCCTTTAATAACCAGCGTAGATCCTCCCAAATCAATATCGGGAGCCATGTAAATACCCATTGCCGAACCTTCTAATTTTGGCAAGTAATTGGCAAAAGCAATCTCTTTATCGTATTGAGCTTGCATCGATTTATTGCCGGCAATTTTCATATCCTCGCTTTGCTTCAATGCCATTTCTTTACATTGTTCAACAGAAAGAGTAACCGTTTCCTGAGCAATACATTCAACAGACAATAAAACTGTCAAGCATACATATATAATATTCTTCATTCCCATTTTAGTTTTGTGGTTTTCTGATTCGGTAGAATGCTGTATATAACAAGGGCAACAGCAGTAATGTAATCACTGTTCCAACTGCTAATCCGCCCATTATGGTAAGTGCCATTGAGCTATACATCGGGTCGCCCAGTAACGGAACCATACCAACAATTGTTGTTAAAGAAGCCATTAACACCGGTGTAACACGCGATATGGTGGCTTCAATCACTGCTTTATAAGGATGTACTTTTTCCTCGGTTTGCAAGCGGTTGATCTCATTAACCAACACAATGGCATTCTTAACCATCATACCCATCAGCCCCATCATACCAATAATAGCCATAAAGGTAAACGGAGACTTGGTTAACAACAGAGTTGGGGTAATTCCTACAAATACAAATGGAATACAGATAAGAATAAGGATTACTTGTCGCCAGCTGTTGAACAGCATTAACAAAACGATTAAAATAATAGCAAGGGTTAATGGCATCCACTTTAGTGTACTGGCCGATGCATCTTCCTGCATTTCAATTTCACCTGTCCAGTGCATTGAATAGCCATGAGGCATTTCAATTGCATTTATATCATCCTGAATATTTGCCAGCACGGCAGCCGGTGTTGCTTCCCATAAGTCATAATTTGGATCACATTCGGCCTCGATAACGCGCTGACCATTTACGCGTCGAACCAAGTTATCATCCCATTGCAATGCTATATCATTAGTAACGTTACTAAGCGGTGTAGCTCTGAACATACGATCTTGCAATTCTGATACAGATTTTCCACCCGTCATAACACCGGTAAGATCATCTTCTGAAAGACTCACATTCATCATGGTCCAAACCGGAATATCACGAATATTCTGAATTCGGGAGCCATCTTCATTCCGTACCCTTAAATTAATCAGCACCATGTTATCGGCATCATTTATCACTCCAACCGTCATGCCATTGTTCGCAGCTTGTAAAGCATTGCCCACATCTCCCCGGCTAATACCGGCACGTAAAGCATCTTGTTGATTGTATACTGCCAACAAAGTTTTTTCCTGAGGCTTCCAGTTGTTTGATACCGAATACGGATCAACCAAAGGACATTGACGCATAATATCTTCGGCCTGTTTGCTTAAGTTGCGAAGAACAGCCGGATCGGGCCCAGCAAATTCAACCTCCACAGTGTGTGATGTGGAAATAGAGAAGTTATACTTACGAATGCGGATATAAGCATCAGGGTACAACTCCCGAAGTTGTTTACGAACCGTTGGTATTTGCTTACAGACTGTATTATAATCGGGACAATCCACAATTAATTCTCCATAGCTGTCGCCACCGTTTGTCATTGGACGAACCAGACAATACATGCCCGGTGCTCCGCTCTGACTGGCTGATACTTTTTCAATAGCAGGATTCTTTAGCAACAACTCTGACATTTCCAATAAGTCATCGCGCACCTTATCCGGATCTGTTTGCGAAGGCATATGGTATTCAACAATAAACTGTTTGTAATCGAAATCAGGAAAAAATAGATTTTTAACGTATGTCATTCCGTAGAAACTGATTAACAAAATAGCAAAAGCAGCTATCAATGCTGTTTTTCGATACTCTATAAAAAGAGTCATTAGTCGACGTACAATCTTATGCACTTTGCCGTTCATTACATCATCACGATTGCCTTTCTTATCTTTATCTGTTAAACGAGCAGGATACCATACTTTTGCAAAAAACGGAACCTGAACCAAAGCAAACACCCAGCTAAGCAAAAGACTAACACACAACACCAAAAATAAATCGCTCGAATATTCGGCAGCTGAACCATCGGCCAGAAAAACACCAATAAATGTTGAAACAGCAATAATGGTGGCACCCAATAAAGGGAGAGCATTATTTTTACCTATTTTATGAAGATATGTTTTAGGTCCATAACCTTTCTTTTTATCAACGATAATACCATCCATTATAACAATGGCATTATCAACCAGCATACCCATAGCAATAATAAATGCTCCCAACGAAATACGTTGTAAGGTAGTTCCCATAGTTAAAAGAACCGGTAAAGAGGCTGCAATGGTCAACACCAATCCCGAACCTATAATCATTCCGCTGCGGAATCCCATGGCAAAAATCAGTACAATTATCACAACCAATACCGACATCACCAGGTTCCACATAAATGAGCTGATGGCTTCGTTTACTTTATCGGGTTGAAAAAACACTTTATTGGTTTCGATACCTACTGGAAGCGTTTGCATCACTTCTGCCAGTTTTGCATCAACAGCCTCACCCACATCTGGCACTACCACATTGTTTTCGAGCGTTACCATAATGGCAATTGATGGCTTACCATTTACAAAAAAACCTTGCGTTTGCGGTTCGACATATCCTCGCTCAATATCAGCAATGTCGCCCAGTTTTATTTGCTTACCATCCATTGTTTTGATAAGCAGATTTTGCAAATCTTCAACCGTCTTCACTTCGGCATCAACACGAACCTGAAAATTATCAGAGCCTGATTGATATTTACCTCCACCAACAGTTGATGTGGCTGATGATAGTGACATCATAATCTGATTCGGGATCATACCGTTTCGGGCCACTTTTTCTTTCGAAAGTGTGATATTAATAACCTCATGACGGTTTCCTACCAGATTAATGCGCTTCACTCCTTTTACTGTCAATAACTCACGCTGAATCAATCCTGCATATTTATTGAGTTCGTGATAACTGTATCCATCGCCCGATAAGGAATAAAAGATACCATACACATCCATCATATCATCAATAACAATGGGATCACCGCAATCCTGAGGAAGAAGCATTTTCACATCATTAACCTTGCGGCGCAACAAATCGAAATACTGTTCAATTTTGGCAATAGGCACAGTCAAATCAAACTCAACTGATATCATTGCCATACCAGCATGACACTCTGAACGTAGCTTGTAAACATTGGGCAAAGTTCGGAGTTTATCTTCCAATACCTGTACCACTTTCAACTCTACCTCATGCGCATTGGCCCCGGGATATGGAACCACCACCATTGCCTGCTTTACAGCCACGGCAGGATCCTCTAATTTTGGCATTGCTTTAAACGACAGAACTCCGGCAACCAGAAGTATCGCTAAAAACGACCAAAACAGCGTAGGACGTTTAAGAAAAAACTCTGTAATCTTCATTATAGCAATCCTCCAATATTAGTTGAGCTGGCATCTTCCAAAACATTTACAGACTCATCTTCGTGTAATACCCCCACACCTGCACGTACTATCTGAACAGTATCGGTAATGCCTGAAATGTATAAATCGCCTTTTTCGTCAATTCCATCTACTTTGACTTCTTTCTTATTCACCTTTCCATTAGAATAAATCCATACATATGTTTTTTGATTGTCTGTAAAAACAGCATGTGGCGTAATGGTGTATTTGCCCACATAAGCCACATTCTCTTTTTCGATAGTTAGTTCCACATTCATCCCTGCAGTAATTTTATCGATATTATCATCGATGATAAAACGCATTTGATAAAGCTGATTTCCATCGGCTTTAGGACTGATAGAAATAAGGCTTAAAGGCAATTGCTTTTCTCCTAAATATTGAGAGTTTATATAGAAGCTTTTGAACAGCTCGCGATCGACATATTGAGTTGCCGGAATATCAACCACCACCTCGTATTGCGAATTATCCAACAAAGTAAAAAGTGGCGAACCCGCATCAATCATTTCTGACGGATCGTTATTTACTGATTGAATATAACCTGAGGTTGGGGCATACAATTTGGTATAGTTTACTTTATTCTGATAAGTTTTAACCTGAATTTGAAGTTGCTCCAATCCGGCCTTAGCTTTCTCGTAGTCGTTGGCTGAAATTGTTTTAACGTTATACATTTTTTCCAATCGTGCCACTTCATCTTTTAACTGTGCATATTGTATTTGGTAAGCATCTAAACCCAATTTATAATCTGAGTCATCTAATTGAGCTAACAACTGTCCTTTCGTCACATAATCACCTTGTTTCGCAAATATCTTTTCTATTTGCCCGGCTGTTTTAAAACCAACACTAATATCGTGCGCTCCCTGAACAACCCCAGTGAAACTCAAATTTGAAATTTGCTCAACTTTCTTTGCATTCGTAATTTTCACATTCTTAGTGAATGTATCATCTTTCTGTCCACTTCCGGAACAAGAACAAAACAGGCATGTTAAGGCCCAAACAATAGCACTATTTTTCATATCTTGATTTTAAGATTGATAAGGATGCAAAAGTGCTTATTACAATGAATAATGTTTTACCTGGTTTTTCCTCAAAAATGTACTATTTGTCGCTTTTTAGCGGATATCATACATTTTTAGCTTACTTTAGTTGTACTATTTGTGATAATATCTGACATGAAAACTACAGCTGAGATCAATAAGTTCGACTTCTTTATAAATTTTCAAACAAATTCAGCAATTAAGGTTGAGAACAAACTATTACTCATTGATAATTTAGACGAAGAAGATGGCGTAAATAGATTTATTAATTCTCAGCACCATAAGGAAATGATTAAGCACGATATTCCAATTAAGTTCAATTTAGCTATGGTATTATTTTGCAAAAAAGGAGAAATGCGTCTGCAAATGAACCTAAAAGATATAACCGTTAAAGAGAACTGCATATTAGCCATTATGCCTGGTTCGGTGGGTAGGCTTTGTTATTTGTCAGATGATTTTATTTCGGCAGGCATGGTATTTTCGAGTAGCAATTATCAACCAAACATTGATATTCATCACATTATAAAATCTCAACATCTGGTATTTAATTATCCTGTTATTCAAATTAAAGAGAAGAGAATGGCAGAGTTTTTAAATATCTACCAAACAATGCATAGTAAGTTATCCGACAATGAGTTTAATCGTAAAATGGAACTAGCTGATGCTTACTTACAGGTGATAAAGATTTATTGGGAAGATTGTAACGAACAGTTAGCTATTGATATTAATCCACAAAAAAGAAGCAGACAAAAGGTTATATTTGATTCATTTTTAAATGAAATAGTCAAACATTATAAAGATAACCGGAGTGTAGCGTTTTATGCTGATAAACTATTTATATCGCCTAAATACCTCTCAAAGGTAATTAAAGACGTAAGCAACAAACAACCATCAGATTGGATACGCGAACTGGTAATATTAGAAGCTAAAGCACTGCTTCGGGCTCAACAGCATACTGTTCAACAAATAAGCGAAGAATTAAACTTTACCTCTCCCTCCTTTTTTGGAAGATATTTTCGTGAAACAGTTGGTTGTACGCCTAAGGAATATCAAAACGAAGTATAAAAAACCCCAATCCTCTTTCGAAAATCGGGGTTCATTTGTGCAATTAGTATGTATTAATACTCACAACCGGTTGCAATATATACACGGTTATAATTTAATTTCCAGCTATCATATACTTTAAAGATATAAGGTAGCTTTCGATTCATATTTTCCCAATCTCTTAAATCCTGATTAGTCCACGCAACTTCTGATAATAATGCAAAACGAGGGAAAATTCTCATTTCAGCGGTTTCATTACTAGTTACATATTCAGTCCAAAGGTTTCCTTGAACACCAATCACTTTATCGTGATATTTAGGATCTAAATCTGCCGGAATAGGATCGTAATTATACGTTTTGTGCAAAGGTGTAGCATATGGGAATGCCAACGGCTCAAAATGCTCTTTATCATATGATACATAGAAATCGAAATACATACGGTGATTCAATGTTGAAACCACTTCATTTCCTCTTTCTGCAGCTACTTTGGTCATGTTTTCTTTGGTCCAAAAGCGCCAGTGATAAACAGTAGCAGTCTTGCTCATATCGCCATCTAAAATCTCATCCCAACCGGCAATTTGCTTTCCTTTGGCATTTACCGTTTTTTCAATCTCTTTCAAAAACCATGATTGAAGCTCTTCCTCGTTTTTCAAACCAAGATCCTTAATCATTCGTTGGCATGATGCACTTTTCTCCCATTGCTCTTTAGGACACTCATCACCTCCAATATGAATTAGATGGTAAGGGAACAAATCACAAACTTCGCTGATTACGTCTTTAGCAAACTGTAATGTTTTAGGATTACTTACATCCAACACATCGTGCGACACTCCCCAATACTGTCGTACCTCGTATGATTTCTTAGGACCTAATTCGGGATAAGCATGCAAAGCTGCCATCATATGACCCGGCATATCAATTTCAGGAATCACATCAATACCCAACTTAGCAGCATATTCAATTACCTCTTTGATTTGCTCCTGCGTATAATAATATCCTTTTCCGTACTCAACACCATCGGTAGGACAATCCATAATATCTGGCTTCCAACCCACTTGTGTTCCTTTTCTTATAGAACCTTTTTCGGTCAACAATGGATATTTCTTAATTTCAATTCTCCATCCCTGATCATCAGATAAATGCCAGTGGAATTTATTTAATTTATGAAAAGCCATGCGATCCAAGGTCTTTTTCACAAACTCCATTCCCTGGAAGTGACGAGCCTCATCCAACATAAATCCACGATGCTTAAAACGTGGCTTATCGTCAATTTTAGCCAAAGGCATGTAATTGGTTACTCCATCATTATCCTGCAATTGCGATAATGTTGCTTCTGCATACATCTTAGCCACATCGGTAGCATAAGTAATAGTAACTCCTTTTTTAGTTACTTCCAGCTTATATTCTTCTTCTCCCAGATTTTTATCTAGCTCGTAGCTTACTTTTGGAGTTTCATCGTAAGTATAACGACCAGCAACAACTTCCATGTTGTTTGGCTCCGGAATAACATGTGTTTGATATACAATGTCGTTGTTTTGACAGCAACTAGCCAAAGCAACCGTTATTAGGGCAAATAGAAAAAACTTCTTCATATTACTTAATTAAAAAAAGTTGCCCCCAATCAAGAGAACAACTTTCATTTAGTTATTATAAATTCCTGTTATCAGCATCGATGGCAGCTTGTGACTTACCAAACGATTTACCAGCCATCTTTTCAACTTTCGAAATCTCAAAAGCAACTGCATATTGAGCAGTTCCTTTTTTCTTAGGCATATCTACCAAAGTAGAATTACCTTGTTGTGAGAAAGTCACCTGCTTTCCGGTTGCCACATCTGTTATTACAGCATCTTTAGCCACTAAACATCCCGACAACATAGCTTTTTCTGGTTGTTCGCCTTCTTCCAACATCACAATAGCATATACTTTCTTGCCATCTTTCGATTGGGTATATCGCACATTGGCTTCGGCATATGGTTCTACAGCTCTAGTGCTGTAGATGGCTTTACCATTAAGCTTCAACCAGGCTCCCATATCTTCAACTACTTCAACTTCTGCTTTGTTAAACCAACCTTCAGGTGAAGCACCCAGGTTCAACAACAGGTTTCCTCCTTTTGAAACAATATCAATCAACTTATGAGTTAAATCACGAGCTTCTTTCACGTTGGTTTCAACACTTTCTTCGAAACGATACGAGAAACAGCAATTAACAGTCATACAAGTCTCCCAAGGAATAGCTTCTGCCTCAGCAGGAATGTGTTGTTCTGGCGTGCGATAGTTTTCCCAGCGTCCGCCAACCCATCGGTCAACTACCATAATACCCGGTTGCTTTTCACGACACATGGCTCCTACTCTGTCCATTCCCATATCTTGTCCTCGGTTGGCTTTATCAGCCCACGCACCGTCTAACCAAAGAATATCAACATCACCATAATTCGTCATCAATTCTTCCACCTGATTATAAAAGAAATCAGTGTATTTCTTCCACCAGTCAGGATGACGTTCAATCTTATAGTTTACATTACGACCTGGACTTTCAAATGATGGTGACCAGTAGTAAGGACTATGCCAGTCAGGTTTTGAAATATAAGCACCAATCATCATGTCTTTCTTGCGCATGGCATCAAACAACGATCCTGTGATATCAGCATATTTAGCATTTGCATATGGATACTCAGGGTTCGTGATTTTATAATCCGTTTGTTTGGTGTCCCACATCGTGAAACCATCGTGATGCTTAGTTGTGAAAACAAAATACTTTGCTCCCATATCCGATGCCAGGTTTGCCCATTTTGCAGGATCAAACTTGGTTGGATTAAATTGCTTTGGTAAATCGAAATAATGCTCTCTGAATTCTTTCAAATTGTCATGAGGCGTTAACCATTCAACGTCTTCTGACACTACCGGCCACGATTCGCATAAGCCTTCAACAGAGTAAGCTCCCCAGTGTACAAAAAAACCTAATTTAAGGTCTTGCCACTCGTCAAGCTTCTCCAATACCTGTGCATCTTCTTCCTCTACATACTCTTTGCCTGCCCACTGCGCAAACGAAGCTGATGCAGCAAAAACCAATGCTATTGATAAAAATATTTTTTTCATGATCATTCTTTTTAAGTTCTATTCTTACTATTGAATATTTCAAACATTAAAAGGCAATCTCATTTTGACTTCTTCGCTCTAGCCGCGGGGGTTTTTCCTTTCTTGCCTTGATACAAGAAAGGAAACAAAGAAAATCAAGGCTACATTAGAGATGTTCATTGATCTTTGTTTCACTTAAGTGCGGCCGGGTGATCTTCGAACAAGTTCTCAGCTTCCCGGTCTTACTAAAGTTACACTGCAGATCACTATCCATCTCTAATGAGGCCAATATACCGTAATTGACATTAATTCTCTAACAGATAGCTGTTCTGCAAAGTAAATTCTTCTCGCAATGAGAGATCATTTGAATTTGATCCTGTCATTACTCGGAATTCTCCTGCTTCAACGGCCCATTGCTTATCAGTATTCCACAATCGCAAATCTTGTTTACCCAAAGTAAAGGTGAATGTCTTGGTTTCCCCAGCTTTAACCATCTGCTTATCAAAAGCCTTCAATGATTTGATTGGAGTTGTTACCGATGATTTTAAATCGCGAACGTAAATCTGAACCACTTCTTTACCGTCTACTTTTGAAGTATTGGTAACATCAACACTCACATTCACTTTAAAGTCACCTGTAGACTCATCAACAGCTACTTTCAGGTTATTATATTCAAATGATGAATAAGATAATCCATATCCGAAAGGATATAAAGGTTGATCATCTTCGTCGACATAACGATAGATGGTTGTTGGCTTTTGATTATAGTAAATTGGCAACTGACCAACCGACTTGGCAACCGTTACAGGCATACGTCCTGATGGATTAGTCTTACCGAATAATACATTGGCAATTGCATTTCCGCCCTGTTCACCTGCAAACCACGCTTCAACCAATGCATTTGCATTTTCCGAAACCCAATTAGTAGCCAATGGACGACCATTTTGCAATACAACAATATATGGTTTACCTGTTTTCTGAACTTCTTTAATCAACTCTTCCTGATCGGATGATAATCCTAATGTAGCCACATCGCGGTTCTCATTAACAGTCTTAGTGTTTTCTCCCACAGTGATGATAGCTAAATCAGACTGACGAGCCAATCTAACAGCACGAGCAATTCCTTCATCTTTCTTCGACCAACGCAACGATGCGGTTGCATGCCATTGATTATCGAAAAATTCGTAACGAACTTTGTATTTTACACCTTTCTTGAAGTTATATTTTGCTTTGGTAATAGGCGTTGTTCCTTTCCAGGCATCAACCACCAACTCATCGTTAATGTACAAACGCGAACCATCGTCAGAGCTGGTTCCAACCCATCCGTTTACATCTACATCGGTTTTGATATATCCTTCCCAACGCGCAGAAAAGAAATCATCTTCGATACCAGGATAAGGGTTCCATGGCCATTCGAAATCAACTTCCTCATCAACGCGTGTTAGAGCCGGTTCACCTTTTAATTCCATATTATTGAAAAACGAAGCCTGAAGACCTTTTTTGCCGTTTCCGTGGAACAGATATTTACCATCAATCACAGTACCACGACCAACAATAGTAGCACCTTGCTCATACACAAATTGTGTTTTTGGTGAAGCAGCTTTCAGTCCATCCATCAACGATACACCTTCAGCTCCGGATGCTGTATAACCACCTAATTCAGCATAATTAGCCAAAGGACCTAACACCGCAATTTTCTTGTATTTATTTGGAGTCAATGGAAGTGTACCATCATTCTCTAACAACACAATACCTTCTTCTGCAATATTTAAAGCTGTTTGAACATGATCATCGCAGTGGTAATATTCATCAATTCTTTCTTGCGTGATAAAAGGCTCTTCAAACAATCCTAAACGAAACTTAGTGTAAAGAATTCCTTTCACAGCACGATCAATGTATTTCTCATCCAACTTACCTGTTTGAACCAAATCAATTAAAGTAGCCTGATAAGTACTATCGGTAAAATCGTAGAACTGCATATCCATACCCGCTTGTGTAGCTTTGCGGATAGCATCCTGCGGAGTCTCGGCAAAATGATGCACATTCCATAAGAAACGCATAGCGCCAAGGTCAGATACTGTATATCCTTTAAAACCCCACTCGTTACGTAACACATCAGTTAACAACCACTCGTTTCCGGTACATGGTATCCCATCTAACTCAGAGTAGGCCGACATTACATTTAAAGCTCCTGCTTCTTTGATGGCACGCTCAAAGGTTGGTAAAAAATCCATACGGGCAGTACGTTCACCTAACAAAACTGGCGAAGCATTCGAACCAGAAATAGGAGCCGAGTGAACCGCATAATGCTTAGGACCAGCAATCATAGAAAAAGGAGATTTTGGCTCCAATCCGCCCATACCTTGTATCATCTGTACTCCCATTTCGGAAGTCAGGTATGTATCTTCTGAAAATAATTCGGCAACTCTTCCCCAACGAGGTTCGCGGGCAATACCCAAGGTAGGACCTAAAGCAACATGAGCACCGTTTATACGGGCTTCTGTTCCGATCACCTTACCTACTTTATTCATCAATTCTTTATTCCATGAAGCACCCATGGCAATTGGCATCGGAAAAACAGTTGCTCCTTCTGTCAAATAACCATGCAGCATTTCCTCCATCAGCATCACCGGAATACCCAAACGTGAGTTTTCCATTGTGATACGTTGAACCGTATTATATTCGTCAGCTGTTTTAGGATAGAAATCGTGGATAGATCCTAAACCTAAATTGCCAACTTGTTCAGCCACTTTATCTTCGTTAATTTCTCCTTCTACTTTCAGGTAATCTCCTCGGGTCATGTTCATCTGACGCACCTTTTCCTGAAGCGTCATCTCCTTTAACAGAAGTTCAGCTCTTGTTTCTTCGGGCAACGATGCATCTTTCCACCCCTCTTTACTTCCGCAAGCCGAAACCACCAGAGCAACTAAAAATACTTGTGCTATTCTTTTCATATGACGTATTAATTGTTTTTAAAACAAATCTATTTCAGCAATCGCAGCTTGTTTACTATTACCTGCAATTTCTACCGATTTAATTCTCACATACCTGGCTTCAACAGCCTTTTCGAAGTAATGAGTTCGGGTAGTTGGCATATTGATAAGGTTACCAAATTCGAAATCATCAGCTTTAGTCCACGATCTTCCATTTGTACTTACTTCAATCACACCGCGCTGAATCATTCCAGCATTATCAACTTTTTGAGGAGTATAAGCAAATCCTTTTAAAGTTTTATTTTTTGATAAATCAATAGTGATAGAATGAGTACGTCCAGCTTTTGACAACCAGTAAGTATTGGCATCAGCATCGATAGCCAAATCTGCTTCATTACCTTTCAACTGCGAGCTTGATGTTTTTACCTTCCAGTCTTTTTTAATGAAACCAACATTCTGAACCAATACAGGTCCTTGCTTATCGTTGTTGAAAGCACGGGCTTTTACTTCAGCTGATTCAATTAATACAGGCTCTGTATATAAAATTGATTCCTCAGTTGGCTCAGTACCATCCAAAGTATATCTAATATGCAAATTCTTATTCAGATTAGCGACCGGGTCCTTTCCATGTAATTTCCAACGAAACACATGTTTACTTGGCTCAATGGTTACCTTTCCGTCAATATCTCTCGAAATCTGTAATTGAGGTGGTTGAACATCGCAATAATAAGCAGAGATAGTTGCTATAGCAGGATAATATCTTGAATCCAACACAGTGAAGCGGAATTTATCAGAAGTTACTTCAGGGAAACGTAAAATTCGCTTATAGCCGATATTAGTTCCTTTGGCAATTTCCTTCCACTCGCCTTTAATAAAAGCTTCCACTTTATGATCTGCAACACGCTCTCCATGCGATTGAATGGCTTCCTGAATCACAAAACGATTGATAGTAACCGGCTCCTTAGTGGTAATCTCGATACTTTTATTGGCATCATCCAATAATTCGTAAGTTGATGTATTTCCATCCAAAATATTTTTGACTGCAGAAGCTGATGCAAACAAATTAGTTCCATAGGTTTCTTTAATTCTTTCTCCTACTTCTTTCAGAACTTTCACATCTTCATCAGAAAATAATCCATCACGATTAGGGGGAATATTTAACAAGAAGATTGAATTTCCACCCACTGCTCGCTCATACATATCAAACACATCATCTGTACTACGAACCATTTGAGTTACATCATCGCGGTAAAACCATCCTTCACGAATAGATGTATTGGTTTCGGCAGGTTGATAATGCAAATATTTGCCTTCAACTAATTTTTCCTCGCTTCCCAAATCATGATCCATCAAATCAGGGAACATATTCATGGTTTGAGGATTATCCTGGTAAGGAATTACATTCCATTCAGTATCACGGGTATCTCCTTCTTCGTTACCACACCAACGAATATCTTCTTTACCAAAAATAACAGCATCGGGAGCCAAAGCTTTGATCATTTTTCTCCAGGCACGATAATTATATTTTTGTCCGCCTTTACGCTTTGGATGAGCCCCATCAAACCAAACTTCGTGAATTGGACCATACTCAGTTAGCAATTCAAATAATTGATTCATGAAATACTCGTTGTAATCATCCACATTAGCTGTAAAAGTGGTTTTGTTTTCAAAAGGTCGACCTTCAACGGGCCGTGGAATTACTCTGTCAGTATATGAACTTAAATTTCCATATAGTCCATCAGGACTTTCTATCTGGTATAAATCAGCTGGTGACAAATAAACAGCTAATTTCAAACCGTATTTCTGGCATGATGCAGAAAGGTTTTTCAATACATCACCTTTTCCGTTTTTAAATGGTGATGACATAATACCATGTTTGGTATAACGACTCTGCCATAAAACAAATCCATCGTGATGCTTGGCTGTAAAAATAACTTTGGTCATTCCGGCCGCTTTTAGACTTTCGCACCACTGATCGGTATCAATATTTTTAAGGTCAAAAACCCTTGGATCTTCAAACCCATTACCCCATTCTTTTTTGGTAAACGTATTAGGACCGAAGTGAATAAAGGCAATATATTCATCTTCTAAAGCTTGTACTTGTTCTGGAGTAGGAACTACATGGGCTGCTTTTAAAATGATACTATCAGGAGTATCGGTTTCAGAAACAGGAATGGTGTTGGCAGTTTGCATTAATAAACCCGATGGTTGAGAACACCCAGCAACCAAGGTTATAAGTAACAGACAAAAGACAGTCAATTTTTCCATACATTAGTTCTTTAGATAGTAAAATTATCAATCAGACAATACTCTGAGTTTCTAAATGGATAAAAACTTTCGTTTCGAAACCAAATAAAACCTTTCACAAGCTTTTTAAAAGTTATTTTGACGTAAATATAAGGTTTTAAAATAAAAATAGTTCCTACACCTGCATCAATAAATACAGGTGTAAAAATCTATTTTTGGTTTACTCTCTCAATATCAAGTTATTTAATCTTTCTTAGAAATCCACATATAAGTAGTAATAAAGTGACTACCACTACCTACTTGCCCATATTCAGAGATCTGATGTTCCATTGCAGACTCTACATTATCAGGATTGTTAGTACGTTCTGCATTAGGATAATTAATACGTCGAGGTCTCCAACCTTCAGTGTCTCCACCATTATGAAATGGTACTGATGCATATTCACTGGTCGCAACAGCAACACCAAAGTCAAGATCCTCAAGAACCAAATCTTCAGCCTTATAAACTGGCAGTTCCATTGTATTAGTTCCAGGTCTTGGTAATCCAACAGGCACTACTTCCAGGTTAGTTCTATTCCAAAGAGCATAGGCTTCATAAGCTCCCTGAGCCGTTAAATATGACTTCCAACGTTCCCGCCAAACCAACTCTAAATCTATATCTTCAGTCATTACCAAGTCTAAATACTCTTGAGCTAACGCTTCGTAAGTAAGTGTTTGCCCCTCAAAAGCAGATTGTTTGCCAAGATAAGTACTTGCCGAAGTTCCAAAATTAAATAGTTCAGGGTACTTATTTAATGAAATTTCTATTGCCTTCTGAAGATTTGAATTAGCATCACCCGGAACTGACCATCCACGTAAAGCTGCTTCAGCCAAAATATAATAACTTTCATCTCCCCCAAATACAACAATTGGAGCTTCACGATTTCCAATGGTTTCGGGATTAATTGCAGCTGCTGTCAAATATTCGTTGTATACGTCTGTTGTATCTGAGTTAATAAACCACTGACCAACGACTCTTTCTAATACATCTTCACCATCTTCATTTTTACCATGTACCAACATTAAGCCACGGGCTGCAAAATTATCTTCGCCACCTCCACTCTTAAAAGTTGAAAATGTAACTGGTTTCCAAGGTTCACCTGTTCTAGCCGCTTGTTCAAAAGCATTAAAATGAGCTTGCCCTGTCCATGCTTTTAAATCACTTCCATCGACATAGCCTTGTGCTGTAGTATAGAAAATTCGTGGATCTCGATTTTCCTGAGCCATTCTTAACCACTCCTCACCAACAAAAATACGGCCACCTGTTCCACTCAAGACACTACCTGCACCATTAACAATCATTCCCCAGTCACCACCAACCAATCCTGTTGGCATAATAGCAGCATCATCATTTGAAACGGATGTAATAAATCCTGCCTGATGATTAGCCGCTTCTTCTACAGTTTGTTGCGCCCAGTTCGCATCACCTTCAACTGCTCTCACACCCATACGTAAAATCAATGAGTTAGCTAGTTTTGCCCAAGCCTCTTTTCTTTCATTGCCATTTCCAATACCACCAAAAATAATATCGTTAGTGGTTGAAAATGGAGAACTTTCAGTGTCAAGCAGAACATCACGATACTTTTTTAATGAGTCAACAGATGATTTATAAATATCTTCCTGACTATCGTATCGTGGGTACAAAATACCTTCGCGATAACCTAATCCTCCCTCGTGATAGGGAATATTGCCATACAAATCGGTTATTCGCTGATATGCAAATTGCATTACAATGGTACCGATTGCATATTTTGCAGTATTATCCTGACTCTGATCTTCTTTTAAAATATATAACATTTCAACTCCATTACGAATTGCATCGTTATACATTTCTAACATTTTTGCTTCGTTATAAGAGTCAACATTTCCATTATATCCTTGTCCTGTAAAATAAGATGATGACATGATACCTGACAAAGGACCTGACATTAATAAGTTACCTCTATGCTCTTCATGTGGCGATCCATTATAACGCATCCACACACGTGTTAACAAATAACCAGGATCGATCTCGGGCACCTTATTGGGATCATCATTCATATCCCCAAAATCATCCATACATGCCGTATTCAATAATGATAGTACAGCTATGAATATCCAAAATATATTTCGTTTCATTGCTTTTAAAATTTAATGTTTAAGTTAAAACCGTAGTTACGTGGTAAGGCAAGATTACCATACTCTACTCCTCCACCGCCATTGGCAATTGAATATGACGCCTGAGGATCGATATTATCAGTAGCTCTCCACAAATACCCCATATTACGAGCAAAAACTCCAACTGAAGCGCTTCTCATAAAGTTTACTTTCTCAAACATGGTTGCTGGCAAATGATAGGTCAAATTAATTTCTTGCAGTGCCAGGTATGAGGCATCATAAATAAATTGTTCATCAACACGAGCAACAGCTGCGTATAAATCCTGAGGAGCAGCTGTTGTACCAACACCACCTAATTCTGTTGGGAACCAAACTTGTCCTTCCTTATAATTTTCGCGCTGCAGAGTTGACTGATGACGTCCGGTTGAATAAGCTGAAGATTCAGTATTAGAGTAAATATCTCCACCAAATTTACCATCCACAACAAGTGTAGCAGACCAGTTTTTATATTGAAACTGATTTACCCATCCAACCATAGTTGTATGATAAGCATTACCCAAAGAATGAAGTTCATTGGTTACCATTGGTCGACCTGTTTCATCCAGAGCAATATTACCTTCCTCATCTCTTCTATACTTTGTACCTAAAATCTGACCATACGCTTCTCCCTCACGAGCAACGATACTTACATTAGAACTTTCAAATAATGTTAACTGATTAACTTCTTCGGTAAGATCTAATACCTTATTTTTATTGTATGCATAGTTGATGGTCGTATTCCAGCTAAAGTTATTGGTTTTAACTGGCTCGGCATAAAAGGTTGCTTCTACTCCCGCATTTTGAATAGACCCTGCATTTACAATAGCATTACGATATCCGGTTGTCGGAGACACAGCTACTCTTACAATCTGATCTGTTGCCTTTGAGTTATAGTAAGCAACATCTAATCCAACACGATTATTTAAGAATTTTAAATCAATCCCTACCTCAACCGACTCGTTCATTGAAGGTTTTAGATGAGGATTAGGAATAGTATTTCCATCAATCTGACCATTTCCGGCATCACCTCCCCAACCCGGAAGATTATCTGATCCAATGTTGTAAAATGTTTGAGTCATATAAGGATCTGTATCTGATCCTACCTGAGCCCAAGATGCTCTGAATTTACCAAATGTAAACCACGATGGCGCATCAAATAATTCTGTAAAAATTAATGATGAACTTATCGATGGATAGAAGTATGAATTATTATTGACAGGTAATGTTGAAGACCAGTCATTTCGAGCTGATAAGTCAATATATAAAAAAGTATCATACCTAAATTGTGCAGTTGCAAACAATGAATTTATTTGTCTTTTTCTGTAACTGGCAGAAATACTACGCTGCGTACCAAAACCAGGACGTTGCATTGAATCGCTAAGGAATTCTGACTCAAAGGTGTTTACTTGGTCATACTCCTGAACCATCATTGCAGCACCGGCATTAGCAGTCAAGCCCCATTTCCCAAAATCCTTATTATAAGATAATAATCCGTCAATGTTTGTTTCATTATCGCGGGCATTAGCCATAACAAGACGCCCCCTTTCATACCAAGGAGTGTACATTGGCCACAATGATTCTGACTTATAAATCACATAATCCTGTCCGTATCGCACCATGGCACTTAAATCATCGTTAAAATTATATTTAGCCTGAGCCATTGTAATTACACGATCTTTTCTGTATTTCTGTTTAATTTCATTAAGATTCCAATAAACGTTTTGGTTTAATTCACCAAATCCCACAGGCATACCTGTAACTGGGTCTTTATAATTCATCAGATCAGATAACGGAACATTATTGGGTGTACTCATTAAATTGGCAGCAAATGGGCTCTCTCCAATAGCTTGGTTAGTTGAATTTTCTTCAACATATGAAAGCTTTGCTGTTAACTCCATTTTATCATTCCATATTTTAGTTGTTCCATTTAAAGTCAAAGTATTTCTATCATACTCAGTATTAGGAACCATCCCCGTATTTTTAAGATTACTATATGACATACGTAGGGTTGCATTATCATTATTGTGATTAATGGCTACACTATTATTTAGGGTAACTCCAAGATTATTGAAGTCATTTTCATTATCGTAAAACTGATAAGGCGAAGTTACTCCTCTATAATCCGTGTAGTTATTAATATCACTATAACGAGCCCCCCACATAGATGTGTTATTTCGGGATTCATCACGATTGGTAGGAGCATTTCCGTAAGTACCTTGACCATATTCTCTTTGCCAATCAGAATAAATTCGAGCCTGATCAATTGTTGTATTCGAACTAAAGTCAACAGTAGTACCATTTGCTCCGGCTCCTGATTTTGTCGTAATCATTACTACACCATTAATTGCACGAGAACCATAAAGAGCCGTCGCAGCCGCACCCTTTAATACTGAGATATTTTCTATATCATCAGCTGCTATTCCTGACATACCGTTACCTGCATCAATACCCCCTTGTCCTTTATCATCTCCAGAAGAAAAATTGGTATTTGAAATTGGTACACCATCTACAACATACAATGGTTCATTTGACCCATCTGCTATCGCGGTTCCACGAATAATAATTGAAGCTGACCCTCCTGCACCTTGAGCAGTTGAACTTACTTGAACACCTGAAAGACGACCTGAAAGAGCAGACATTGGATTGGCCGATTTCGCACTTTCAAAAGCTTCATCACCTACCTCGGCAACAGAATAACCAAGAGCCTTCTTTTCTCTTTTAATACCTAAAGCTGTTACAACAACATCATCTAATAATTCTGAGTCATCACTTAAAGCAACATTTATTACTTCCTGATCACCCACTATAATTTCTTTGGTTTTAAAACCGATAAATGAGAATTCTAAGACAGCATCTTCTTCTGATACACTTATTGCATATTCTCCATCAAAATTTGTTACTGTACCCGTAGTTGTACCTTGAATTCTAATGTTAACACCAGGCAATGGCAATCCATCTGTAACCGCTGTCACATTACCCGTAACCGTTCTTTGAGCATATACATTACTCGCAAACAATGCCAGGAAAACTAACCATAAATTTTTCATATAATGAATATTAATTAAAATGAGTTTATGGATACACTTTCTATAAAATGCACCTTTCTGCAATCAAAACACTTTTTCCGCATGTTTTCATTTTTTTACATTAATTCAAGCACTATTCAATGCGTTTTTATGCGTTTTAATTCGACTTTAAATTCACCTCAATTTTTATACCACTTTATTAAACAAACTAACAAATTATTCACACAAACGCCAAGCAAACTTTACTAATTACCTTTATAACTTCACATTAACAATACATATGAAAAAATTATAAAAAGTAATATTTTTAAACCAAGTCTCTCTCCAAATAAATCTATATGACCTATTAAACAATTACCATTAAGTATTTTTTGTGAAAAAATTAAAAATACAGTATCTTCATGCACATTCATGCATTTTAGGTATTAAATTTGCACAAACATTAATTAAACAGACGTGAAAATTTCCTGCAAGCAAATAGTATTAATATATATTTTAGCAGCAACTTACAGCTGTCATAACAAATTTAAATCAATAAGAGACAAAGAAATTATCATTTTCAACAATGAACCAATTAACTTTAATCCGGAACAAAACCGCACAAATCTCAATGATTCAATCATCAAAATAGAGAATGGAAGAATCATTCTTAAGAAAGTGACTTTACCTAAATATGTAAAACATGCAGACATCAGCATTGAAGCTAATCTTGTTTCTGCAGGTGATCCCTGGGATAAAACAGGTTCACTATTTATTATACCTTCCTCAAGCCAAATTAATTTCCTGACTAATCATGATTCCTTTGTAAATATATATGAGGAAACAAAGGACGAGGATTTATTTACCGGCATTACACCTATCGGCAAATACTCACCTTCCATTGAACTTTTACGCTTTATGACGCCCTTCGGAGTAGGCTACTACTCTCACGACCCTCAAATATTGAAACGTAAGCCCGTTTACATCCCTCATTGGGAAAACAAAGTAACTTGGCAACAAGAAATTACTCAACTATGCAACGAACTTGAAAATGAATTTTGGATCGGAGCGTTTATTGATGTTTGGACCAAAGAAGGATATCAACTATCGGCAAAACTCAAATTTGAAGAAACCAAAGCCGAAGTATATCCACAAGAAGAAACCAAAGTAATTCCTTTAGTGAATACTGTTAGATATGCCGAATCACAAAGACTCTTTGATGGTTTTAATCGTAACGACATTTCGTGCGAGTTTGAATTAGATCAGAAATATTCATCGGCACACTTATATTATATTACAACAGGGCATGGAGGACACAGTACCGGTGATGAATTTGTAAAAAAGGAAAATATTGTTTCTGTT
Source organism: uncultured Carboxylicivirga sp. (assembly GCF_963668385.1). GTDB lineage: Bacteria > Bacteroidota > Bacteroidia > Bacteroidales > Marinilabiliaceae > Carboxylicivirga. The sequence goes on along the minus strand of NZ_OY764327.1, from coordinate 3,795,514 downwards.
AACGGCCATGTACTATATAAAGATATACCCTGGAGAGATGATTGTGCCTCTTTCCGTCGTTTTAATCCTCACTCAGGTGTATGGACAAAAAAGAGAGTGGCACGTGTTGGCAATCTAAATACTGGCGACACCAAAGAAATGGAAATCGAAGAATTTGAAGCATCTTCGGATTTATCCCGTTCGAACTGGTGTCCGGGTTCACAAGTTGAACCATTTATTTTTCCTGTTGATAACCTACACACAGGTACAAACACAATTACAATTAGCATTCCAGAGGCGCAAGCCGAGACAGAAAACGAATTGAATCATTGGAATGTATCAGCATATATTGTTCTAACTAAATAACTACCCTTAAATCAAGAGAACCATGTTGAAAGAAGAAAGACAAAATATAATACTCGAAAAAATAAAACAATCGTCGAAAGTATTGTCATCTGAATTAAGTATCGATTTAAATGTTTCAGAAGACACCATTCGTCGAGATCTAAAAGAATTATCGCAGAAAGGTTTAATACGCAAAGTGCATGGTGGAGCAATTTTAAACGATAGCCATTCGTATATTCCTATGAACTACGATGACAGAAAATCGTTTGCCGCCGAAGAGAAGCTACTAATTGCTCAAAAAGCCATTTCATTATTAAAAGATGATATGCTTATTTTTATTGATGGAGGAACAACCAACCTCGAAATTGCCAAGCAGTTGCCTTCCGACATTCGTTTATCGGTAATGACCAACTGCTTACCGGTGGCATCGGAGTTACTATCAAAAGCAAATGTGCACACCTACTTTTTAGGAGGTGAATTTTTATCGGATGTACCCATAACGGTAGGTACCGACACCTTAAATCTATTAAACGAAGTAAATGCCGACATCTTTTTTATCGGAACCCGAAGTTTAAGTATAGATAGAGGTCTTACCGACATTGACAGATCAGAGGTTTTAGTAAAAAGAAAAATGGCTGAACGAAGCGCAAAAACTGTTTCGGTAGCATTAAGTGAGAAACTAGACTCTGTTCAGAATTTCAATATTATTCCGATAGAGAAACTTGATATTTTAATAACAGAATTAGATCCTGATAATGCAATTCTCAGACCTTATACAAACCTGAGTGGATTACAAGTTATTTAACCAGATCTAACACTAACTGATTAATCCAAATACATTGGCAAACACTTGACAATTTGCAATATGAAGAAGATTTTGAAGTAGAAAGAAGTAAAACAATACAATGTATAAATTAGAAGTAAGTACGTATAGCATCGAAGGCGTTAAAGAAGCTCTAAAATTGGGCGCGAACAGATTGGAGCTGTGCAGTAATGTTAAAGAAGGAGGCACAACTCCTAGTTATGGCTTCGTTAAAGCTGCACTAAAAACAGGACATCCAAATGTGTTTATTATTGTTCGTCCTCGCGGTGGTGATTTCTTATATACAGATGATGAATTTGACATCATTCAAAAGGATATCATCGAAGCTAAAAAGATGGGAGTTCACGGAGTGGTAAGTGGTATTTTAAATTCAGACGGAACTATTGACAAACCACGAACCCGTCAGTTAATTGAGTTGGCCGCTCCAATGCAGTTTACTTTTCACCGAGCGTTTGATATGACTTGCGACTATAAAAAGGCACTTGCTGATTTAATTGACCTTGGGGTTGATACCGTGTTAACTTCGGGCACAAAAAATACGGCCATCGAAGGCAAAGAGATCATAAAAGAACTGGTTGAACTGGCCCAGGGGAAAATCAATATATTGGTAGGAAGCGGTGTTAATCCATCAAACATGGAAGAACTGCAGAAAAGTACCAATGCGCAGGAGTATCATATGTCGGCCATTAAAATGGTTAAGTCAAAAATGGAATTTTTCAATCCAAACTTAAACATGGGTAACGTTGATTCAGACGAATATATGAAACAAACTGTAGATGCAGATAAAATTGCAAAAGCAGTTGAAGTCATTAAAAAGCTAAATAAATTAGGTTGTTAGGTTTTAGATGATAGAAGTTAGTCTTCTCTTTTCATCATTTAGTCTAGCAACAAATATTGAATTCACAACAGGTAACTATAGATAAAAACTCAGTCTTATGCTACACAAATTATTACAACTATCGTTTATACTTGGCTTTATAGCTCTGTATTCCTGTTCATCTGGCGATCAATCGATAAAAAGTTACGAATTACAAGCCGACTGGACTTTTCGTCAAGCTGATAAAGAAGAGTGGCATCCGGCAACTGTGCCAGGCAATGTCCATATCGATTTAGAAAAAGCTGGCATTATAAACGATCCATATTATGGCACCAACGAAGACAGTGTACAATGGATTGAACATAAAGACTGGGTTTACAGTGGCGAATTTAGCATTAATAAAGAAACACTCGATTTCGACAACATAGAATTGGAATTTCTGGGATTGGATACCTATGCCGATGTAACATTGAATGGACAGAGATTATTTAGTTCGGACAATATGTTCGTGGCCTTTTCGAGCAAGGTAAAGAAATACCTTAAGCCAGGTAAAAACCATTTGGAAGTTCTGTTTCACTCGCCCATTAAAACGGCGATGCCTCTGTACGAAAAATCGAAATATACATACCCTGCCGACAATGATCGTTCGGAAGAACATTTGAGTGTGTATACTCGTAAAGCTCCTTATCATTATGGTTGGGATTGGGGTCCTCGTTTTGTGACTTCCGGCATTTGGCGACCCATTAAAATAAATGCATGGAACGATGCCCGCATAACCGATGTTCATTTTGTGCAAAAATCACTAACAGAAGAGAAAGCTGAACTATCTTTCGAATACGAAATTGAAGCAACAGTAGCCGAAACAGCAACTATTTCATTATCATTTGGCGATGCTATCAAAACAAACAAAGAAGTTGATTTAAAGAAAGGTATCAACAAAGCTTCCATCAATATAACTGTAGACAAACCAGAGTACTGGTGGCCCAATGGAATGGGTGAACAAAAACTATATGCAGCCACATCACTACTAAAAACCAATGGTCAGCTACTGGATTCTAAAACACAAAAAATTGGTTTACGTACCATTGAGGTAATCAATGAACCAGACTCCTTAGGTGTGAGTTTTTACTTTAAAGTAAATGGCATTCCAACCTTTATGCGTGGTGTCAATTACATTCCTAACGATTGCTTTTTGGGTAGAATGACTGACTCCATCTATCAGAATAATTTTGATGATTTGCTTGCATCGAACATGAATATGCTTCGCTTTTGGGGCGGTGGCGTATACGAAGATGATCGTTTCTTTGAGTTAGCTGATGAAAAAGGGATTCTTTTGTGGCAAGATTTTATGTTTGCCTGCACCATGTATCCATCTGATGATGCCTTTTTAGACAATGTTGCCAAAGAAGCCGATTACAATATCAAACGCCTTCGAAACCATCCTAGTTTAGCCATTTGGTGCGGTAATAACGAAGTAAAAGTAGGATGGCACAACTGGGGCTGGCAGGATAAATACGGTTATACCGAAGATGATCAGAAAGAACTTTTGGAAGGATATGATAAACTATTCAACAAGCTTTTACCAAATAAACTCAAAGAGTTGGATTCTCAACGTTTCTATTACGATTCATCACCCATTAGTAATTGGGGCGATGTAAAAGACATGAAAATTGCCGACAACCATTACTGGGGTGTTTGGTGGGGTAAACATGAGTTTGAGAAGTTGAATGAATATGTTCCCCGTTTTATGAGCGAATTCGGATTTCAGTCCTTCCCTCCTATGGAAACTATCAAAGAATTTTCGGAAGAAAAAGACTGGGATATCGAATCGGATGTGATGAAAACGCATCAGAAGAGCTCTATTGGAAATGTAACCATCAAGGAATACATGCAGCGCGATTACAAAATGCCGAACAACTTTGAGGATTTTGTATACCTGAATCAGATAATGCAAGCCGAAGGAATGAGAATTGGTTTTGAAGCACAACGCCGCAACAAACCATTCTGTATGGGAAGTCTTTATTGGCAGCTAAACGATGTTTGGCCGGTAGTTTCATGGTCGGGCATTGATTATTACGGTCGTTGGAAAGCCATGCAATATTTCATCAAAAAAGCCTATGAACCTGTAATCACATCTGCTGTTGTAGAAGATGGAAATCTGAATATTCATCTGATTTCGGATAAGATTACCGATACTAAGGTGAGCAGTTCATTACAAATTATAAAGCTAGATGGAACTGTTATTTGGGAGCAAAACAAAAAATTTACATTGGAAGCAAATGCCAATGATGTTATTCTTGATACACCTTTGAGCAAGTTAATCGGCAATCATTCCAAAAACAAAGTTGTTTTGGTTATGAATACGCAATACGATTCTAACCAAACCGAAACAATTTTCTTATTCTCTAAAGTGAAGAATTTGGCTTTGCAAAATGCCGATATCGACATTCAGGTTAAAGAGAGCGGAAATTCAGCTGAAGTAACCTTGAAGAGTCCTGTTTTTGTTAAAAACATCGAGATTATTGCAGATGGTTTCAATGGAAAGTGGTCGGATAACTACTTCGATATGATTCCAAACAAAGAATACAAAATCAGCTTTAACAGCAACGCTCCAATACGTGATTTAAAATCCAAATTACAAGTTAAATCTGTTATTAACACCTACTAAACATGAATAAATCAATTTTATTTGTTTTGCTTGCTGTACTATCATTTTCGTGCAGCAGTTATGATGAAGAATTAAAAAAAGCCCTTGAATTAAGTGGCGAAAACAAAGCTGTATTGGAAAAAGTCATCAATCATTATGATGGCGAACAACAGGAAGCAGCTAAATTCCTGATCAGATATATGCCGGAACGCGACTTGAAAACATTGGATTTTGAGTTTCTGACTGAAAATATCGATTATGCATACATTGCCCGCGAAGAATTTCCTTGGGCCAAAGACTTAGATAAAGACATTTTCTTTAACGAAGTGCTTCCATATGCGTCTTTAAACGAAAGAAGAGATCGCTGGCGTCCTGATTTCTACACACGTTTTAAAAAGTTTGTTGTTGATGCCAAAAACATGGAAGAAGCCATGTGGGCTGTAAACAACCATATTCTTAAAGAAGTAACTGTGGAATACAACACCAAACGCGACAAGCCTGATCAAAGTCCATATGAATCGATGGATATTAATATGGCATCCTGTTCCGGTTTATCTATTTTATTGGTTGATGCCTTCCGTGCAGTTGGCATTCCGGCACGTGTGGCAGGTACTCCCAACTGGTACAACAACTCGGGTAATCACAACTGGGTTGAAGTTTATGTAAACGGAGGATGGCACTTTACCGAATATTATCCATCAGGCACTTTGGACGAAGCCTGGTTTTTGGAACGTGCCGGCAAAGCAAACGACGATGATGCTTATCAGTGGATTTATGCTTCTTCGTACAAACCTACCGGATTATCGTTTCCATTGGTTTGGGACGAAAACATCAAATACGTTTATGCTACCAACGAAACTGAGCGTTACAAGAAAAATTATGCTGAACAAAACCTAGGAGTTGTTGATGGAATTCCTGTTAGAGTAGTAATGTTATTGGGCGATCAATGTAGCATCAGCGGAAACAACCGTGTAAGAGCCGAAGTTCAATTAACGCTTGATGGCGACACCATCGACAGTGGTTTTACCAGTGGATCGGAAGATGATATGAATCGTTACCTGACTTTTTCTCTGGCTAAAGACAAAAAGTATGAGTTAAAATATATCGACTCAAAAGGAAAATCAGTTACCGAACCCATCAGCCCTAAAGACGAAGAAGGAGAGCAAATAATACTAAGCTTTTAAGCACAATTATGACAAAACACCTTTTACCAATAGCCATACTATTTTTATCATGGATATCAGCTGACGCATGCACCAACTTCCTGATTACCAAAGGTGCATCAGCTGATCATCATAACTATATCTTTTACTCGAACGATGGAGCCTATGCACCGAGTTTTCCGGTGCATCCGGCCGGTTCGTATAAGAATTCCGATTCCATTCGAATCTTTTCCTATCCCAACCAAAAGGAAGGCTATATTCCGCGTGCAAAACACGAGTATCATACCATTGGTTACCACATAAATGAGTTCAATGTGAGCATTGGCGAAACCACTTTTGGTGGTCGCGAAGAATTACATAACACAGACGAGTTTCTTGAATACTGGCACCTGATGGAGTTAGGCTTACAGCGTTCGAAAACGGCTCGCGAAATGATTGATGTAATTGCTGAGTTGGTTCAGGAATATGGTTATGGTTCTCCTGGCGAAAGCTTTTCTATTGCCGATCCCGATGAGATTTGGTTAATGGAAATGGTGGGTAAAGGAATCGATAACAAAGGTGCTGTTTGGGCTGCCGTTCGTATTCCGGATGGTTATATTTCAGCTCATGCCAACCACGCGCGCATTGGTGAGATAGAACTGGATAATCCGGATAATTACAAGTACTCTCCCGACGTTATTGATTTTGCCATCGAAAAAGGATATTATCATCCTGAAAGTGGCGAAGCGTTTAGCTTTTGCGATACTTACGATCCGGTTACGCCGGCCAAATTACGTTACACCGAAATGCGCGTTTGGGATTTCTTCCGAAGAACAGCTCCTTCGCTTAATATTTCAACCGATTATGCCAGAGGTGTTGAAGGTGCCGAAAGAATGCCATTATGGATTAAGCCTGATGAGAAGTTATCATTTGAAACAATCATTGCTTTAACACGCAGTCATTACGATGGAACACTCTGGGACATGGAGAAAGGCCTAAAAGCCGGACCTCATGGAAATCCCAATCGCTCTCGTCCGTTAACTTTTGAAGTGGATGGCATGGAAGCATCGTGGGAACGTCCCATATCAACACCATTAACTGCCTATGCTTTTATTGCTGAGTTAAAAACCAACAAAAAGAAAGAAGCTAATTCGGTGCTGTGGTTAGGTTTGGATAATACTTACACCAACATCTACATGCCTTTTAATGCATGTGTTAGTCAGATTCCGCAATCGTATAACAACACCAAATACGATGCTTTTTCGTGGAATTCGATGTGGTGGGTCTTCAATTTTGTTGGCAACTACGTCAACCTTCGCTACTCCGATATGATTAAAGATGTAAAAACAAAACAGGCAAGCATTCAAAAAGATATTATTGCTGATTTCAGAGCTTTAGAAGAATCAACCCAATCAATCAACAAGAAGAAGGGAAGTAAGGAGTATACTCAATTTGGTGAAGATCAATCAGAACAGCTTCTTCAAAACTGGACACAACTTTCCAACTTCCTTATTACAAAGTATAATGATGGAATGGTGAGAGATGAAAAAATGAGAACCAAAACAGTGGGTTATTCCGATGATTTTTATCGAAAAGCCATTGAAGATGACAAGGAGCGGATTTTGCCGGTTTGGAAAGAAAGCAAAGAGAATAAAGAACCTCGAAACTATTAAAATGAAGCACCTACTGATCGTTTTATTTAGCATTGGCATTCAGTTACAGGCTCAGGAGTTCCGATTTATTGAACCGGAGCGATATTTGTGTCAGAAAATTAACCATGACTTTACCATTGATGGAAACATTAATAAAGTAGAATGGCAAGAGGCTGCCTGGACGAATCTATTTGTCGATATTGAAGGTAGATACATCAAAAAGCCTTATTACGACACACGTGCTAAAATGCTGTGGAGCGATCAGTATCTGTATTTCTCTTTCGAACTGAAAGACCATCATATTTGGGCAAATATCACAGAAAAAGATGCAGTTATTTTTCATGATAACGACATTGAAATATTTATCGACGCCAATGGTGATACCCACAATTATATTGAATTAGAGCTAAATGCTCTTAATACCGTTTGGGATTTATTCCTTTCAAAACCCTATCGCGAAGGTGGTCCGGTATTAAATGAATTCGACATGGCTGGATTACTAACGGCCGTTCAAATCAATGGTACTATAAACGATCCAAACGACAAAGATGAGTCATGGACAGTTGAAGTAGCTATTCCCTGGAAAAACCTTGTGACAACTTCTCAATATCGTCGCATACCAAAGCACGGCGAAAACATGCGCATCAACTTCTCGCGTGTTCAGTGGGACACTGAAGTGATTGATGGCAAATACGAAAAGCTTGGAAACAAAGAAACAGGTAAACTGCTTCCCGAAAACAACTGGATTTGGTCGCCTATGGGTGTAATTGATATGCACCGTCCCGAACTATGGGGTATTGTTACGTTTGTTGATCATCAGGATAATCAATCCTTTTATAATCCCGACGAAGAAACGTTACGCCAATTATTGGCGCATATCTACAAACAACAACGACTTGAAAAGAATAAAAATGGAAAATTTTTCCAATCGCTGAAGCCATTAAATATCAAACCTGATCTACTTAAAAAATATCATATACAAATGAATGTTTTGGAATTCACTTACGAAGTGAAGGGATCTACTCCAAACAAAACAATCAACTATTTGTGTAATAACGAAGGTCAGTTAATTAAAATCCAATAATACACTACAGATGATGTTACTCTGCAATTTTTGAGAAATTTAAATTAATGATAAAAACATATACAGCAATAATAATCAGCCTTTTATTGTGGTCATGCTCAAACAAACAGCCTGCCGGCAACAATGATGAGAGCATACTGGACTACGTAAATCCGTTTATGGGAACAGACGGCCCCGGCAATACCTATCCGGGTGCTCAATACCCATTCGGAGCAGTTCAGCTAAGTCCCGATCATGGTTTAAGCGGCTGGGATCGTATTTCGGGATACTCCTACCCCGACACGATTATCAGCGGTTTTAGCCATATGCATTTAAGCGGAACCGGCGCAGGCGATTTATACGATTTGCTCTTCATGCCCATCAACAAAAGAAGTTCGAGAACACTCAAAGAGAATGGCAACAGACATTTTTCAGTTTTCTCTCATATCAATGAAGGTGCCTCGCCAGGATACTATTGGGTGTTGCTTCAGGACTTCGGCATAAAAGCAGAAATGACCGCAAGTGCCCGCGGGGGAATACAGAGATATCATTTCCCTGCGGACACAGGCAAGGCTGTTATTCTTGATTTGGGATATGCTTTGAATTGGGATGGCCCAATCGACACGTACATTAAAGTGGTTGATAATCAAACTTTGGTTGGATACAGAAAATCATCAGGTTGGGCAGCCGATCAACGCGTGTATTTCAAAGCTGAATTTTCACTACCTTTCTCTGGTTATCAGCTTTTTGAAGAAGATAAAAAGGTAAAATCAGAAGCAAAAGCGAAACATACCAAAATAAGAGTCAATTTCGATTCTAATAAAGAAGAGGTAATTGAGATTAAAGTGGCATTGGCATCATCCAATATTGAAGGCGCTGAAGCCAACTTTGCTGCTGAATTAGCTAATAAAGACTTTGCTGCTATAAAAGCTGAGTCAGAACAAGCCTGGACAAAAGAATTATCCAAGATTAACGTTGAATCAAGGGATGATGAGTTAAAAAGGACTTTCTACACTACGCTCTATCAAACCATGCTGAATCCGCGTATTTACTCGGATGTAAACGGATTTTACAAAGCTCCAAACGGAAAAGTAGAGAAAGCTGAAGGCTATACGCGCTATGAGTTATTCTCGCTTTGGGATACTTTCAGAGCAGCTCATCCTCTGTACACCATTATGCACCCAAGTCGGGTTCAGGACATGGTGAAATCTTTTATGGCACACTATAACGAAACCGGATTGCTTCCTGTTTGGTCGCTCGAAGGCAACGAAACCAATATGATGATTGGTTATCATGCGGTTCCGGTAATTGTTGATACCTATTTGAAAGGATTATTGCATGACATGGATGCCGATCAATTATACGAAGCTTGCAAAGCATCAGCCATGCAGGATGCACAACGAATAGGTGAATACAAAGCAAGAGGTTTTGTCTCGGCTGATAAAAAACACGAAAACTGGTCCGTTTCATTAACCTTAGAATATGCATACGACGACTGGTGTATCGCTCAACTGGCAAAAGATTTAGATAAGTCAGAGGATTATCAATATTTTATAAAACGATCAGGGAATTGGGCCAATCATTACGATGGCGAAAGCTCATTCCTCAGAACCATAGAAGCCGATGGTTCTTTTATCAAACACTTTATTCCAAAAGAATATACCGATGATTACTGCGAATCAAATGCATGGCAGTATTTCTGGTTTGTACCGCATAATATTCAAGGCCTGATAAACCAACTAGGCTCATCGCAACGCTTTGAAGAAAAGCTGGATTCTATGTTTAACTATTATCCGGAAGAAGATGATCAACTGCCTATCTTCAGCACGGGTATGATTGGCCAATATGCACACGGAAATGAACCCAGTCATCATGTTGGCTATTTGTACAATTATATTGGCAAACCCTGGAAAACGCAGGCGATCGTTCGACAAATTGCCGAGAGTCAATATTCACCCACTCCGGACGGACATTGTGGCAACGAAGATTGCGGACAAATGTCGGCTTGGTTTGTTTATTCAGCACTAGGATTTTACCCGGTTAATCCGGCCGATGGAATCTATGTTATTGGCACTCCAATGCTGGATAAAGCCAGTATCAAGCTCGAAAATGGCAAACAATTTGCAGTAATAGCTGAAAATCTTTCAAAAGAAAATAAATACATACAGGAAGCTTTTTTAAATGGCAAACCTTTAAAAGAATCCTATATCCAACATCAGGAAATAATGAAAGGTGGCGAACTGATTTTTAAAATGGGATCGGAACCCAACATTTATTTATGGACTGATAAAAACGCTTACCCTCCATCTGACGAACAAAAAAACTAATAAAATGAGTGGAAGAAGAAACTTTATCAAAATGGCTTTAATGGGAGGCGCCGCCGTTGCCTCTCAGGGACTGAAAGCGCGTACGCTTAAAGCAACAGGATTTAAAGGAAACTCGGGTAGTAAACCTTTGGTTATTTCCACCTGGAATCATGGCATACCTGCCAATGCCGAAGCCTGGAAAATCTTAAGTACAGGCGGCAAGTCGATTGATGCAGTTGAAAAAGGAGTGATGATCCCCGAAGGCGATCCAGAAGTTCGAAGCGTTGGATACGGAGGCTATCCCGACAGAGATGGTCATGTTACATTGGATGCTTCCATTATGGACTACAATATGGATACCGGTGCCGTTTGTTTCCTCGAAGGAATAAAACATCCAATCAATGTGGCCCGTTTGGTGATGGATAAAACACCACATGTGATGTTGTCAGGCGAGGGAGCACTACAGTTTGCTTTGGAACAAGGTTTCAAAACCGAGAATCTTCTTACTGAAAAATCGAAGAAAGATTGGGAAGAGTGGAAGAAAAAATCGGACTACAAACCTGTTATCAACATCGAAAATCACGATACCATTGGAATGCTAGCCATTGATGAAAAAGGACGCGTGGCAGGAGCATGTACTACTTCAGGTGCATCATGGAAAATGCATGGTCGTGTGGGTGATTCGCCAATTGTAGGTGCCGGTTTATTTGTGGATGGTGAAGTTGGTGGAGCCACCGCAACAGGCTTGGGCGAAGCAGTGATTCGTACTGCCGGTAGTGCTATTGTAGTTGAATTAATGCGCAACGGAATGTCGCCATTTGATGCCTGCAAAGAAGCCACTCACCGCATTTACAAACAGCATAAAGGTCGACCTGAATTCGACTACCTGCAAGTTGGATTTATTGCTATCAATAAACATGGCGAATATGGTGGTTATAGCCTTCGCAAAGGTTTTAACTACGCCGTTTACGACGAAAAAGGTGGCAACCGAATGGAAGATGCTGTATATTATTACGAAGAATAAAATATACTTAAACAAAGCTTAACCAATTTTGTACTGTTTTGGCCTCATAATGAAAGACGAATGTTATGAAGTTGAAATATAGTAAGACCAGGAAGCTGAGAACTTGTTCGAAGATCACCTGGCCGCACTTAATTTCAACAAAAAACATGAGTCATTCAGTATGTAGCCTTGATTTTCTTTGTTTCGTTTCTTGTATCAAGACAAGAAATGAAAAGCCCCCGCGGCTTGAGCGGTGATTATCAAGACTAAGTTGCAGTTATGCATTGGCCACACAATTTTGTTTATCTAAAAGAATATTGGATTGCATATGAATATACTTAAAAAAAAATTGAAGCCATTGATCAAGATAATTCCAATAGCCCTTCTTATATTATTAGTATCAACTACTAATGCACAAGAAAAAAAGGACTACACTCATTACGTTGATCCCTTTATCGGAACGGGCGGACACGGACATACCTTCCCCGGAGCTACTTTACCTTTTGGAATGGTTCAACTAAGCCCTGATACAGGTATTGAAGGCTGGGACTGGTGTTCTGGTTATCATGAATCGGACAGTTCGGTAATTGGTTTTTCGCATACCCATTTAAGCGGAACAGGAGGAGCAGATTATGGCGATGTATTATTGATGCCAACTGTTGGAAACGTTAATTTCCAACCGGGTACCAAAGCCGATCCTGATGCTAGTTATCGAAGTCGTTTTAGTCATGATAATGAGATAGCTTCACCCGGATATTATTCGATATTGTTAGATGATTATAATATCAAGGCCGAATTGACTGCCACGCTTCGCACAGGAATGCATAAGTACACTTTTCCTGAATCAGATGAGGCACATATCATTCTTGATCTGGAGCATGGCATTGCCAATAACGTTACCAATGCGGATATCCATGTTCTTTCAGATACAAAGGTTGAAGGAACTCGTTTCTCTCAAGGCTGGGCAAGCGATCAACGTTTGTTTTTTGCCATGGAATTTTCAAAACCCTTTGATAAGGTTCTGATAGTTCAAGAAGACAAATTGGTAAAATCAACCACCAAAGCCGAAGGCAAAAGTATTAAAGCAGCCTTCAATTACCACACTAAAGAAGGTGAAGCCATCATTGTAAAAGTGGCTATTTCTTCTGTATCGTGCGAAAATGCTTGGGCCAATATGGAAGCTGAAAACAAAGGTTTTGATTTTGATGCAACCTTAGCTCAGGCAAAAGAAACGTGGAATAAAGAGCTTGCTAAAATTGAAGTTGAAGGTGGTTCTGACGATGAAAAAGTAATTTTTTATACTGCTTTGTATCACACAAAAATACATCCAAATACTTTCCAGGATGTGAATGGCGAATACCGTGGTATGGATATGAAGATTCACAAAGCGGAAGGTCGCAGTCATTACACTTTGTACTCGTTATGGGACACCTTCCGTGGATTACATCCTCTGTATTCAATTGTTGATACAAAATACAACAACGATTTTATTAAATCGATGATTGCCAAATACAATGAATCGGGCCGTTTACCGGTATGGGAATTATGGAGCAACGAAACCAATACAATGATTGGCTATCATTCTGTGCCCGTTATTGCCGATGCTATTTTAAAAGGATATTACACCGGCGATGTGCAAGAAGCCTATCAGGCCATGCTTTCTTCAGCTATGGCTGACGGACAAGGCTTGAAAGATTACAAACACATGCATTACATTCCTCGCGAAAAAGAAGCTAACTCTGTTTCGAAAACCGTGGAATATGCATTTGATGATTATTGTATTGCTCTGGTTGCACTCAAATTAGGCAAGATCGATGATTACAAAGAATTCACGCTTCGATCACTCAATTACAGAAATGTATTTGATCCGGAAACTAAATTTATGCGTGGCCGCGATGAAAACGGAGTTTGGAATCCTGACTTTGATCCAATGGCTATTACTTTGTTTGGTTCGGGCGATTTCACCGAAGGAAACTCATGGCACTACTCCTTCTTTGCGCCTCATGATATTAATGGTCTGATAGAGCTTTACGGTGGTAAAGATGCATTTATTGCCAAGCTGGATGAGATGTTCGAGCAGGATGCTGTTAATGATAATGAGCATGCGCATGATGTAACGGGTTTGATTGGTCAGTATGCGCAAGGCAATGAACCATCGCACCATGTGATTTACACTTACAACTTTGCTCAACGTCCGGATAAAACGCAAGCCATGATTCGTCGAGTAATGAAAGAGATGTACACTACCGACAAAGATGGCTACAGCGGAAATGAAGACACGGGGCAGATGTCAGCTTGGTACGTACTGTCTTCAATGGGTTTCTATTCAATGAATCCGGTAAGCGGTGAATACATTATCGGCAGTCCTGTTTTTGATAAGGTCACCATCAATCTTGAGAATAGTAAGCAGTTTATTATTGAAGCGAATAATAACTCTGATGATAATGTTTATATAAGCTCTGCTACATTGAATGGGAAAGCATACGATTATACGTACATCAAGCATACTGATATAATGCAAGGTGGAAAGCTAACCTTCGAAATGAGCTCAACACCTCAAAGTTGGGGAACATCAATTGAAGCTGCTCCGATTGAATTAGCGGCTAATGAAGACATTGAGATTGAGCCACGTGCCAACAAGGCATTTATGCCTTATCCTGCTTCATCAGCGCAAATTTTCAAAAATCATCTGCCTGTTGAATTGCTTTGTCAGACTGAAGGAGTTACTATCTATTACACTTTAGATGGAACGAGTCCAACAACAAAATCAAAGGTTTATAGCAATCTAATTATTCTAAAAAAGTCAACCACTTTAAAAGCGATCAGTGTAAAGGAAGGCTATATTACCAGTGATGTTAAAAGCATTCAGTTCCGCAAAGCATACTTCAATGATGGAAAATCAGAATATCCGGTTCTCTCGACTGAGGCAACCATATCGCAAGCCTATAATCCGGGTAAACAAACTCTAATTGATGGTAAGTTAGGTTCTAACAATTATCGCGATGGTTTGTGGACAGGAACCAACGATAAGAAATTTAATGCAGTTATCGACTTGGGAACGAAGAAGAAAATCAGCCAGGTAACCATTAATTTTACTCAGAACACGGGTTCTTGGATCTTCCCTCCTAAATCAATTACTATTTTAGGATCAAATGATGGTGAGAACTTTACAGAAATTGCAAACGAGCAATACGAATTACCATCACACCATGTTGATATACTTGTGTTGACAAAAACCATAGCATCAAAAACAAAAGCACGATACCTAAAAGTAATCATCGAAAGCGCAGGCAAATTACCTAGCTGGCATTCGGGTTCAGGTTTGCCATCGTACTTGTTTATTGATGAAATTACAGTAGAGTAAAAAATAAATAGTTTATTAGTTTTAAGACAGTAGGCAGTAGTTTATCAGCAGTATCGAGATGATTATTTTGCTGAAAAAGCAAAAATACTGATAAACAACAGGAACTAAATATCTCCATAGGAGATACATATTTATAGCTTATGAGAATAAGATATTGTACACAACCTCAGAGAGGTTGAATAAAATCTAATACGAATTCACCCCTTCAACCTCCCATTCGGGGATTAGGGATTAATTAGAAAAACATTCAAATATGAAACGAATATTAACCATCATAACAGCAGTTGGCCTCTTGAGTTCTGTAAGAGCTCAAAACCCGGCCGACTATGTGAATCCTTTTATCGGTAGCGATAATTACGGGACCACAAACCCGGGAGCCATTGTGCCTCGCGGAATGATTTCGGCTGTTCCATTTAATGTATCTGGTCGTCCCAACAAACACGAGAAGGACAGTGATTGGTGGAGTACCCCCTACTCTAACGTAAATGAAACATTTACCGGTTTTAGCCATGTGAATCTTTCTGGTGTGGGATGCCCCGATTTAGGAACCATTATTCTTATGCCAACAACTGGTGAGCTAAAAACAAGTCCTGGTGAATATGCCACCAGCTATAGCGATGAAGAAGCCGAACCGGGTTATTATTCCAATAAACTGACTCGTTACGACATCAAAACAGAAGTAACAGCTAGTGTCAGAAGTGCAGTCAACCGATATACTTTCCCTGCTGGTCAGGCCAATGTTCTTTTAAATTTAGGATTAGGATTGACCAACGAGCAAGACGGTTATTTGCGCATTACATCCAATAATGAAGTAGAAGGATTCAGAACCGTTGGATCGTTTTGTTACAACAGTCCGGAAGAGATTTATCCAGTTTATTTTGTAATTAAGTTGGATAAAAAAGCGGATACCTTTGGTACCTGGAAAAAACCTCCGCACTATAATGGTGTGGAAGGAAACTGGATGGGTTACAATGGTAAAACTCGTTTGATGAAGGAATATACCAAGCCTTTAGTTGGCGACAGTATCGGTGCTTATTTTACTTATCATTTAGATAAAGAAACAGAAGTTGAAGTGCAAGTGGGCGTAAGTTATGTAAGCATCGAAAATGCCCGTGAGAACCTTCAAAAAGAGATTGCCAACAAGCATTTTAACGAGATTCGTACCGAAGCCTACAATAAATGGAATGAAACACTTTCGCGCATCAAAGTAAAAGGCGGAACTGAAGATCAGAAAACCATTTTCTACACTGCATTATATCACACACATATTCATCCCAACACTTTGAATGACATAAACGGTGAATACCCAACTGTTGGCTCAGGTAAAATTGGTCACACGGATGGAACTCGTTACACTGTTTTCTCTTTATGGGACACTTATCGCAACATGCATCAATTAATGAGTTTAGTATACCCTGATGAACAATTGGGAATGGTTCGTTCGATGATTGATATGTATAAAGAAAATGGCTGGTTGCCTAAATGGGAACTAAATTCCACCGAAACTTTTACAATGGTGGGTGATCCTGCGGCCGTTGTGATTAGCGATACTTACATGCGAGGCATCCGCGATTTTGATACTGAGATGGCCATGGAAGCTATGCTAAAAAGTGCCACTCAAACAGAGAATAATCCGTTGCGTCCGGAGTTGAACGAATATCTAAAGCATCAATACATACCTGTTCAGGAAGAATTTGATGGATCGGTTTCAACAACCTTGGAATATGGTGCTGCTGACTTTGCTATTGCACAGATGGCGAAAGAACTCGGCCAAACATCAACCTATAAAACCTTTATGAAACGTGCCGGATATTACAAAAATATGTATGACAAAGGCGAAGGAGTTATGCGTCCACGTATGAGTGATGGTAGCTGGTTTGCCCCTTTCTCGCCCATGGACGGAGCTAATTTTAAGCCCGTAACCGGTTTTATCGAAGGAACCTCATGGCATTATTCATTTATGGTTCCTTATGATGCAAAAGGTTTGATCAAACTGAACGGTGGCAATAAAAAGTTTGTTGACAAATTGCAAAGTGTATTCGACAATGGACTTTACGAACCCGATAACGAGCCGGATATGGGTTATGCTTTCCTTTTTAACTATATAAAAGGTGAAGAGTGGCGCACGCAAAAAGAAGTTCGTAAAATTGTGGATCACGATTATTCAAACACTCCGGGAGGTATACCGGGTAACGACGATACCGGAACCATGTCGGCATGGCTGGCTTTTGCCATGATGGGAATTTACCCTGATGCTCCGGCTGTTCCTCAATACACTATCTGCAGTCCTTATTTCGATGAGATTACCATTGAACTAGATTCGGGCTTTTACAGCGGCAAAAACTTTACCATCGAAACAGTGAAGACAAACAGTGAAGCTTCAACTATTGAAAAGATGGAATTAAATGGCCAACCACTTAAAAGTTACTTTATCAGTCACGATGATATTGTGAAAGGTGGTAAATTAAAGATTTGGCTTAAATAACATCTAGCTTAACAGTTTACAGGCAAAAATCAGCAATTAAACTTATAGCAATTACAGAATAATAAAGCCGCTTCCTTATCTGGGAGCGGCTTCTTAGTTATTATGCAGATTTTCTATTTAAACAATAACATCACGGCAGTTTGATTAATATGCCCAATATAACTTTCTCCGTACGACGAAAAACCTATTGTTGGAACATTCTCAAACAGCTCAGCATAAGCATCTGTTTGCTTCTTCTCTTTTAACTCAAGAGTACGCAGAATACAATTAATATTTAAGATAGCCGACACAGAACCAAACTCAGCCATTTTAGCTTTTAGATCTTTTTGTGTATCCTCTACAATATCCTGTGATTCCAAAACATCTAATTTCATACCTTCTTTAACTGAACAATAGAATACCAGATTATTCCCATCTGTTTTCTGTGGACTTCTAACAAAAAAATCATCTCCAGCTACCAAACCTACTGGTTTGCGTGCAAAAGCAGCAGCAGCATTAGCCTTATCAACACCAACCAGAGCTGTATACTCTTCCACTGCAGGCCTCCCGTTCAGTTCTATTATTGTTCGGGTAAGTTCATCTGCTTTTGTAACCTCAACTTTTTGATTGGTAGTTTTAAAACTTTGCGTTTTCAGAATATCGAATTCGGTATTGCATTTTAGCAAAGCGATTACAGCAGCATTACTGTATGCCTTGCCATTTGCAAATACATGCGTTTGCTCAAACTTAAGATCATCACCGGCTGATCCACCAATAAAACTTACATTGGTTAAATCTCCAATACGTTCATTAATTTTTTCCTCCTGACCACTCAATCCATCAATAAGAACAAGGCCTACATATTTTTCAGTGTCTAAATCAGACACTTTCGTACCAAAATAACTTTCAAACGATGCAAAAGCCTTTTCTACCGATAAAATATTAGATTTAATGTTAGTGAGAACTTCAATCTTACAATCATCAATTATTTCAGAACCCATTGCCATCATTACAATAGAATTATCCAATATTTTACCTGATAAAATCTCACCTGAAGTGGTACACCCAATAATTGGCACATTGCCATAGGTATGATATAACTTTTCGCTAATTTTTTCAGGATTAATATTTGATGATGCAAAAAATTGAATAAGTTTAGTGTCAAAACCACCAATCTGATTTTTTAAATCAGCAACAATATTCTCAATATCGGTTTGCTGCGAATATGCTATTTGTACTTTCATATTACTGCTGGCTTAATGTTACATTAAAATCTTTTGCAACCTCGTAGATCTTGGCCAGCAATTCATCGGAATCAGGAGTAGTTTCTGTAATTTCATCAGGCATAACACCTTTAAAAATCAACTTAATTTTAACATTGCTTTCTTGAAAGACATTTCCGTTTGCTTTCTTTTTAATTAACTCATCAATTAACATTTTAGATTTTCCCATGGTTACTAAATTTGGTTAATATTAAATATGATACAATAAAGCCTTCCTTAAAAGTGCTTATGATTTCACCATAAATTATTTAACTAACTTAACAACCAACTATATCAAATATAGCATTATTCAGCTAATTATCAATATTAAATAATAAACTAGTCTAAATTTATATTTATCTATTTAAATACAACCAACATTAAACATGGTATTACAAACTGAAAAAATATCAATAACAGCTCATACATAATATACCAATTAAGCTCATATATTATTCATAATTTATTATTTGATATTATTCAATTTATATGTAGACATAACGGTATCGATAATTCAATTCTGTATCAAGTAGTATTAAGAGTATAATTCACTTAACTATTTGCCATAACATTACGTCTGTGTTCTTCGCCCCAAAGCTGTAATTGAAGAATAATACTAACTAATTCTTTTCCGGCATCGGTTAAGGAATATTCAACAGATTTTAAATTATCATTTAACTCGGTTCGTAAAACAACGCCATTTATTTCTAATTCTTTCAGTTCCTTGGAGAGTATTCGAGGAGAGATTTCATGACATTTCTTGATTTCGTTAAAACGTTTTGGTTCTGAACTTAAGCAAAGTATTAACCTCATCTTCCATTTACCATTTAACACACACATTAAATCGTTTAGTGGCAAAAAAAAGCCATTACAATCGCCATATCCCGAACATTTAGTACAAGCCATGATATAAAAAAGGTAACCGGTTACAAAAAGAATACTTTGGCAAAAGTAAAAGAAATATCTGTTTAATTTGAATAAAATTTAAACCGAGGGGAAAATGAGTATTGCAATTGTTTCTTTTACATCCATAATAATGAATATATTTTTAGGTAAGTGGAGGGCAGGATTTAAAAAAATGACAGTCCCATGGTGGTTACTAATACACGCATCCATTCCTGTACTTATTCCATTACGTATGTGGTTAAACACTCCTAAAATATGGATTCCATTCTTTATATTCCTTGCAATAGTAGGCCAATTTATTGGTTCGAGATATTTAGTAACCTCATCAGACAACAAAATACAAACTAAATAAATGAAAACGTTAATAGCTTACTGTACCGAATCGGGCAATACAGAAAAACTTGCCAAAGTAATTGCTGATAGTTGTACGAGTGAATTTGAAATAGCAAAAATAGCTGACATTAAAACTACCAATCAATATGACTTTATCTTTATTGGTTTCCCTTTTAATAGCTTTGCTCCTACAACTGAGGCACAAGAATTTATTAAGGGGTTATCAGAAAGTCAAAGAGTGGCATTGTTTGCAACTCATGCTATACCTACAGATTCTCCAATGAATGACAAACAAAAAACTAAAGCATTGGATTGTGCAAGTCATTTAGATGTAGTTGGCTTCTTCACTTGTCGTGGAGAACTTTCCTTACCCATTACCGAGATTCTTCTAAAATCGGACAATGCTGAAATGCAATATTTTGGAAAAATGCGTCCCGAAACCATAGGACATCCAAATGAAGAAGAACTGGAAAGTTTAAAACAATTTGTTATTGATTTACAAAATCAAAACTAAATAGTCATCAGTAAAAATTAAGATGCTGAATAGTATGATCCATTAAATCTATTCGGCATCTTTTATAGCACGATTCACTAATGCGTTTATCAATCCTCTAAAAATAAAACCATGAAATGGTAAAACCGAATACCAATATAATCTTCCGGATAAACCTTTGGGACGAAAAGTGGCTGTTTGAATAAGAATATTGTCTTCTATTCGGAATTCAAGCCAGGCCTCTCCGGGTAACTTCATTTCAGCCAGTAAGAGCAAACGTTTCTCATTTCTATCAGCATATAAAACACGCCAAAAATCAAGTGTATCTCCAGCATTGATACTATTTATATTAGTCCTGCCTCTCCTTAATCCAACTCCTCCAACCATTTTATCCAAGAAACCTCTGATCTGCCATAGCCAATTACCATAGTACCAACCGGTTTCTCCACCAATGCGCCAGATATTTTCAATACACGATTGAATATCGGCTACCTTTTTCTTTCTAATATCCTTATAACAACCAAATTGAGGCACACGTATATAATCCGATATTTTGAAATTCATACGACCACTTATGGTAGAGTCTTTCCAGCTGGAAACAATTTCGTTTTGTTCAATTTTCTTAAAAGCTCGTTTAATACATTCATCATACGATAGCGGTTTAAGTTGTAATAATCGATTAATCTCATCATCTTTCGCAACAACTTCAACCTTCATGCTATCTACCAAAGAAACTGCCAGTTTATAAGAGGTTGAAGTCACAAAATACAACCAATATGATGATAATTTAGGAGTCATCACGGGTACTGTCCATATATACCTTTTTAATCCTCTTGCTCCTGCGAATTTCAACAGCATTTCTTTATAAGTCAAAATATCGTTTCCACCTATATCAAAACTACTATTAAACACATTCGATTTATCAATCACTCCTGTAAGTATCTTAATAACATCCGAAATACCTATAGGCTGACATTTGGTTCTGAGCCAACGCGGAGCAATCATTATAGGAAGTTTCTCTACTAAATCGCGGATAATTTCAAAAGAAGCGCTACCGGATCCAATAATTATACCTGCCCTTAATGTTGTTAATGCATAACTCCCTTTACTAAGCTCAATCTCAACCGCTTTTCGCGAACTCAAATGTTTTGATAAGCTCTGAGAATTTACAATACCACTCAAATAAATTACCTGTTTAACTTGGGTATGGTATAGATATTCGCGAAAGTTAATGGCTGATTGTTTTTCCAGCTCACTATAATTTTTGGATGAAGACATTGAATGAACCAGATAATACGCAATGTCAATATCTTTAGGAATAGTAACCAGAGTCTCTTTCCGAGTCAAGTCAAGCTCAATTACTTCAATCTTTTCAAATAATGATTTTTCGGGATGAAACTTCTTACGATCTCTGACACAGCATACCACATTATATCCCTTATCAACCAAAATTGGTAATAAACGCTTGCCAATATATCCAGTAGCACCAGTTAGCAGAACTTTCATATTACATGATTTATTTATTAAACAATCATTCATTGAATAAGTTACTAAAAAACAACTGTCAATAAAATATACATCAATACAATAAGTAAACTATCTAAAAGGCAGATCTGACACAAAAAAGCCCGGAATTACTTCCGGGCTTTCAAACTATACTCCTTTGGGGAAAGGGTATTTATTAAGCTGCACTTAATGCCTCTTTTAATGCTTTTGCTGCAGCGGCAGGATCTTCTGCTCCATAAATTGCACCTCCGGCAACTGCTACTACGGCTCCGGAATTTTTAACTGCTTCGATGCTGTTTAAGTTCACACCACCTGCAATTGACACAGGAACACCGGCTCTTGCAGCTTCATCAATCAATACCTGAATAGAATAACCGTCTTTAGCTTGCTCATCCAAACCTGCATGCAACTCCACAAACTCTACTCCAAGTTCAATAACTTCCTGTGCTCTTTTAACACGGTCTGCAATTCCAATGGTATCAACTACCACACCTTTATTATATTCTTTAGCTTTAGCAACTGCTCCGGCAATGGTTGCATCATCAACCGATCCTAAAATAGTGATGTAATCGGCACCTGCCTGAAAAGCCATTTCAGCTTCTAATGCACCCGCATCAGCTGTTTTAAAATCAGCAAATACTTTTTTATCAGGGAAAGCCTTTTTCATTGCAGTAATAGCACGCAAGCCTTCACTCTTAATAAGTGGAGTACCCAACTCAATAATATCGATATAAGGTGCCACTTTTGTTGCTAATGCAATTGCATCTTCGGTTTTTAGCAGATCAATTGCTACTTGTAATTTTGCCATAATATTTAAATGTTTATTTGTTTTTTAATCAATGATTATCTATTCCATATTGGTATGACGCTTCCATAAGTCATCGCGGCTTACACCCGACTCCTGCCATAAATGCTGAATGATAGCATCGAAAAGCAACAAAAAGGATTGTTCGAATAAACTTCCGGCATATTGATGTGAAACAGTTTTATTCAGTTGTTGCTTTCCGGCAGCAGGGATAATGATTCGATGAGCAGATAATACTGCAAGTGGCGACGCCGGATTAGTTGTAAAGCTTATAATTTCCGCTCCACATTTACGAGCTGTTTCAGCTGCCTTTACGATATTTGATGTAGTTCCCGAACCCGATCCGGCAATCAATAAATCGCCCTCTGTAATTGCAGGACTAGTTGTTTCACCTACTACATGAACATTGAATCCTAAATGCATCAATCGCATTGCAGCTGCATTAATCATAAACCCGGTACGTCCGGCTCCCAATAAAAATATGGATTTTGCTTTTTTAATGGAATTTTCGATTTCCGATATCTCATCCAACTCAATATGACTAAACAGTTGTTGATGTTCTGAAATAATCATTCCCAACGCTTGTTGAACCCCCTCTTTTTGTGTTAATGTATCTGTATATTCCATAGCCTTCATATTATTACATTGCAAAACTAGAACAGAAAAAAAGATGCTGAAGTATACTATTTGATAGTTGTATGGTATAATTTGCCCATATCCATACTACCTATTGGATATTCTGATATTTTTGTGGTACAATATGGAAATAAGCTATATTTCAAGTCACGATAAAGGGGAAAGATCATGTTAGAAAATCAAGTTATTTACATCCGCAATTTAGATAATTGTCCACCTTCTTATTTAGAAGATCCGGCAAGAAGAGAATTTTTTGAAATTGTTTGGTTACACGATGAGGATGCTTTACATATACCTCAACATTCATTTCAAACATTGCGTGGAGATTGGATTTATCTGATTCCTCCTTACCGCGTACATCAGTTAAATAAAGCAGGTAAAAAGGGTATTCTAATATCTTTTAAACGTGAGTTAGTTGAAGGCGATTTAAAGGAATTTATTCTTGATATATTTCGCATGTTTAATATTCAGGGCGAATTTTCATGCCTTCAGGTAAACGAGCAAAGTGCCAAAGGACTAGCTTCGGTTTTTGATCTTCTTATGGAAGAATACCAAAAAGAAGAAAGCCAATTGGTGATGATAAAAGCCTTGCTAAAAGTATTTCTTCTTAAATTAATCGAGCTTAAGGAGCAACATTTTACCAAGCAGGATATTAACGAAAAGCGTATTTACGAATTTATGCTTTTACTTGAAATGAATTATTTGGAGGAACGCACAGCCGAGTTTTATGCCGATAAATTAGGCATCAGTGCCAAACGATTAAATCAGATATTAAAAGAAAAACTGAATAAAACAGCCATGCAGTTGATTCACGATCGTGTGGTACTGGAAGCCAAACGGCAAATTATTCATAGTGAAAACACCATTAAAGAAATTGGTTTTAACCTGGGATTTAAAGACAGTTCTTACTTCAGTCGTTTTTTTAAACAGTTAACCAAACAAACTCCGCAAGAATTTCAGCAAAGTGTAAAAGAGCATGTGCAGAAGCAAGACAATACTTTAATAAATTAATAAAGTATTGAGTTTGTATATTGATTATTCAAACTCAGTTTTCAGCTTTTGCACTTTACTTTTTAGCTGGTTGAAGAATCGGAATCGTTCACGTTCTGATGTTCCACTCAGCTGCATCGATTTTATTTTAGTGTTATCAATCCACCTTTCGGTTTCTTCATTAAAAGCCTGATCAGTTGTAAAAATGGCATTGATGGTAAAAAGTTTAATGGATGTAGTTGTCCCCTTAGGGCTTTTCATTTGAATAAAGTCATTTTGCATATCCACCGGACTCAGATAGAAATTAAAAGGCGTAGCTATTCCTTTATATACTTTGGATGCAACCTGAGTTTTTTGCTCAATATCTTTTACCATACTTTGCAATTGCTCAACCAAAAGCAATGCGTTTTCATTGGATTCGAAACTACCAATATCGTTATAATAACTTAACAAATTAAGGATAGGTTCAATGGTGTGATCACTCCATATTTCAGTAGATGGAATTTGTAAGAAGGAATCAACAATTGAATGATAAGTTGTTTCAAGCTTATCCTTATCCAATTGCTTAACAAAAGCCTCATAAGTAATTACTTCGTTGGTTAAACTCCGAAAAAGAGCATACACTTTAAAGAAGGTAAGCTCAGTGTAAGGCAAAAAATGAAAAACAGGAACATCCTGTGCAGTTATCTTACATTCGGCTTTACCACTTTTTGCTAATGCAATATAAAGCTGAGCTAAACGATTCATATACTTCTCATATACATCAGAAGAACCAAAACTCAATGGAGTATAATTAAACGGAATTGAATCAACCCGATGATTCATTAAATGATCGAGCGAAATATCAAAATGCGAACACAATAATTTCAGCTCACTTAACGATAATTCCTTATCACCTCTAATACGCCGGTAAGTTGAGTCGGAACTAATTTGTAACAAATCACCAATTACATCAGCTAATCGTAAATTAGGCTCTAACTTATTCTTAATCTCATCAAAAAGCTTCTGTTGAATCTCCATTTTAATGAATGATAAATCAATAATTGAAGTATTATTATTTGCAATTATCCGTAAATATAGAATTTATCCAACGGATAATTGCAAATTGCAAGAAGAATCAACAGTACTTCTAGTTATATACCAGCTATTTTTTATTGAATATCCATAATTAGCTTCAACCTCTTTGAAATAGCCGTTTTAGATCCTTCGTACAGCTCTCTACATTTGTTATCAAACAATAAATAAAATCGCCATGATAAAATATTATTTACTTCTTCCTATTCTTGTTTGGGGAGGATACAAAATCGTCAAATTTGAAAAATCATTAGAGAATGATAAAGGAAATACTAGATACGAACAAGCTGCAAATTACGAACACCATTACTCGCATCAAAAGCTAGTAAAGCCAGTTAGTATTTTTAACTATTCTAATCACCCGTCACTATGATGGCAAATTAACCTCGAGTGTTAACGAAGTATTGTAACTTTCCCAATAACCATCATCATTTTTTCTATGGATGGTCACAAATAATAACACCAAGCCGGCTTTCTTTGCCTTGAAACTAAATACTCCATTATCATTAGTATAAATATTACTATCGCGAGAATTTTCTACGTCGTATAAATCACCAATTCGTTTTTTATCGTAATGCTCATTGTTATAAACTACCACAATACGGGTATCAGCAACAGGTCTTCCATCCTGATAAACTTTGAACGAATTTTCTTGATCCACAATTATCTTATTGGGAGATGATAATGGTATTATTTCCACCCCTTTGCTAACTAATGTAGGTTCATAATTAGGTTTGCCTTTCATCAAATATGTATCAGCACTGCTATAATACTGAAGTGTGGTCATGGTTCCCGTATGATTCTTAATATCATCGGAAAAATACAATTTCCCTTCTGCCGTTTCTATAGCCTTATATTTAGGTCCTTTGCGTAAAGCAGCATGAATACGATATGTACCTTCCAACGAAATTTCAGGTTCTAAATAACAGGCAGCACTTGTTTTGGCAGTTGGTTTAAGCTCAATTTGCTCTTGTTTAGGACCAAACATGATGTAAGATGGAGCCACCATGGCAAAATCAGCTTGAAAAGGAAATTCGGTAAACGAAGATTCAATCTGTAAACGATTATGAAGAATGATAAATTGGTTTGGTTTTAAAAAAGGAACATGTGCCTTAGCTGTAAAGCTATTCAAAGACAAAACAATGGCTGCTACTGTCAATAAAATTCTCATCAGATACTTATTAATTGGTTTAAAAAATGCAGCTTACGAAATGAGAATAGAATAACAATTGCCAACTATTATCTTCTGCCTTTCTCCCGAAAGCTACGATACTTATATTCGGCAGGTCTTCTGACTTGTTCCTGTTTTATCGCCTTCCCAACGCTAATGGTTAGTGGCAGAAATGATAAAACATTTAGTAGAACTTACAGCTACGGGGATAGTTCCTGAATTACACAGGATTCCCTTTTAATCGATAAGAACCGAATATCAAGACCAAAAGTAAAGAAAGATTATGGATGTAAATAGAGTATTTTCAGATATTTTACACTCTTTTTCTTCTATACCACATACATGATTAAATTTCAACAAAATAACAGACCTAAACTAACTTAAGCAACCAGTTATCTATAATATCATTAAAAACCTCTTCTTTGTTTTCTTCATTCAAAACTTCGTGACGAAGATTGGGATAGAGATGAAGATTTACATTATCGAACCCCTCCTTTTTTAATGCATTTACAGTTTGCTTTACTCCTTTACCAAAATTACCAATAGGATCATTTTCTCCACTGGAAAAAAGTAATGGATAGTGCTTGTTTATATTTTTAGCCCAATTCTGTTTTGTAGCCTTAATGTTTAACTGCACTAAATTGTAAAAACCATTATTAGTAAAAGGCAATCCGCATAAAGGATCCTCACAAAAAGCTCGCCGATTAGCATTGTTTAAGCTTAACCAATTGGTACCATCAAAATCATCTTCATTCCTGAATTTCTTTTCATTCATCGAGCTAAAAATCTTGTTAATAAAAGGACTTTTCATCCTTGGAGCAACCTTATTTAATAACGCCAGAAAAGCCTTGCTGTAAATAGCCGATTGATTGGTAGTTCCTGTTCCAATTATAATTGCTCCTTTAAACATGGAGCTATGTTGTTGCAATACACAACGCGCAATAAAAGAGCCCATTGAATGCCCCGCTAAAAAATGTGGCACTTCAGGAAACTGTTGTTGCAGATAATCAACCATTAAAACGGCATCATTCACTAATTTGTCAGCGCCTTTGTTCTTTGCAATAAATCCAAAGTCATCGACATTTCTGGCTGTTTTCCCATGCCCGAGATGATCATAAATCAAAACAGCAATTCCCCTCTCTGCTGTATAGTTTGCAAATGTTTTATATCGTCCACTATGCTCCTGCATACCATGAAGAATTAGCAGGGTAGCATGTATTTTTTCTCTTTGCGGGTTATATAAACGATAAAAAAGATGTTGATGATAACCGGATGATTGATCAACAACTCCTAACACCTTTTCGGATACTGAGTTTTCTTTGTGCATTAATCAACATTAAAAGCATAATGGTTAGTTTGTGTAAAAATGCGAAATAAATTCTTCTAATCGATCCAACAACCATTATAAGGTGTATCTTTTTTTAATGGAATATCAAATGGTTCCCCTCCATAGGTGTTACCCGATGCGGTACCATACACTTCTTTAAAACGCCATGCCCAACATTTCGAATCGTGATACACTTCATTGTTTTCAATGGTAAGATTTACATATTGATACACGCATACATAACCATTTAGAATTGTATTGTCTTTTATCACCATATCGGCACTTTTGTAAACGTACAATCCACATCCATCAAAGTAATTATTTAAAATATATGAAGTAGCGCTATTGGTTTTGGGATTGTTATTTGAGTAGCCTATGATTCCTACTTTACCATTTACCGAACCATTTCGAACGTACATGGTATTATTTCGTATGGTTTGATCAGCGTTTTTCCAGAATACTATTGGCCCATCAATGTTACGATTACCATCTCCTTCTTCAAGTGTATTATTTTCGAACAACACATTTCGTCCATCGGCATTTACAAAATCGCCACCTGCATTATGGTGAAAATAATTTTTACGTATGATGATATCTTTACTCTCGTAACTAAGACTTTCGATATCGATACCAAACTGAGGTGCTGTTCCATTGGTGTGGTGAATTTCATTATCTTCAATTAAAACTCGTACACCTCCAACAATAGAGATACCCTGCCTGCGATTATTAAAAATGTTACAATTACGCACCGTTACATTCGTAACTGAAGAACCTTCGCCACTCTGACCAACCATTAATATGCCATCACCAGTAGCTTCGGTTAAAGTAACATGATCAATTAAAACATAAGCACTTTCGTTTTGAATGGTAATATTATGGCCTTCGTCATGAGCCGTAGCACCATCAGGCCGTGGAGTAAAAATATGACCATTGCGATCGCCACGTATAGTTCCTCCTCTTATCACTACATGTGATTTGCCAGTGATCGATATGGCACTTGCATTCCATCTATCATGAGGTTTCATTCGAATCTCGGCATTATCATCCATTTGAAAAACAAGACTATCATGTAGCTCAATTCCTCCTGTGTAAATATCACTTCGCTCGATACCTACTAAATAAATACCTGCAGGAAGATTCACTACATCATAATTGTTATCAACCGCCCAATCAATTGCAGCCTGTAGATTATTGGTTGTTGCCTCAGCATTATGTCCAGTATTATCAATATTCCATTTATCTAATTCAATTGTATAGCTTGATTGCCCTTCAAAAGGTGGTTCTGCAGGATCACCACCTGGATTATATTCGGGTGCTGGCGAGTTGGAAGAACAACTCATACAAATAACTACAACCAACAAAAAGAATCCTGTTAATTGATATAAAAAACTCACTCGTTTTAATCCCATCTTCTCTTTCACTCGTTTCATTGCAGTAGTTTTAAATGTCTGGTCATGTAAATATACAATATTCGTGCCCTACACACTATACTATAAATAAAACGATAATGATATAATAGTGCAATTAGATCTTATCTATCACCTTTATATATGAATAGAAAATCAAGCTTCTGCTAAATAGATTAATCGGCAATACACCTAATACTGTAACCATTCCACTTATAATATCCATAGATATTCATAAAGTAATCATTAGCATAACTAAATTCTCTCATGTAGGCATGAGTATCATCTTCGGCTTCTCTCATCCAAAATTCAGCAGAATTATACTGTGCACTTATTCCTCCCGCTGATGAACTTCTATGTCCTGCCGGATATATTGACAAACCATAAATGTCGGTTCCATTACCTTGCTGACTCCACTCTTCTTTAGATTTCACATAACTACCGATATATTCAGCACCTTGATCATTTTTAATAAACTCTTCCAAAGTATTCCATTCTTCAATAGTTGCCACATGCCATCCTTCCGGACATAGTTTTTCAGTATCAATGCAGTACCAATTATAAAGTGGACCAAATTTTATTTGTTCTTCATATGTAAAATATTGATACCAACAAAAACCTGCTGAAGTAGAAGTTTTCCATTCGGTATTATCAACAATTTCAGGAATTTCTGTACCATCATTAAATCTGGAAGTACGTAAATTACTCGCCATCCACTTTTGAGTTCCAATGGTAACAACCTTATACATGTTTCCATCAATGTCTTTAGCTATTTCACCAACTTTAATATCAAAATCTAAATCATTTCTTGCTGTTGTAAACAAATCATAATCTCCGTGATCTCCTTTTTCTATTGTATACAAAAGGGTTTGAGACGAAAGAATTTTCTCAAACGTTACCACGCCATTATCATCAGTTACACTGGTTTCATCAATAGTACTACCCAACAACCCCTTTAATTTTACTGTAGCGCCTTCCACTGGAGCACTATTTTGAGTAACCTTAAATGTTACATTGCAAGCCGGTAAGAGTCCAACACCAGTTGTAGTTTCGTAGCCTCCTATATTAAATTCATCATTAATATAGGTTGCATAGCCATCGGAAGTAACTGATAATTTTACAGTAGTATTGGGTATAGCCGAAAAAACTACTTTACCATCTGCATCTGTATATTGAGGTTCATAACCTTCTAATTCCACTTTTGCATTTGCAATCTTTGTATCACTATTGTATTCCCCCACTTTGATTACAACATCTATTAATGTTAAATTCAAATTTACATTCTTAGTAACATCTGAACCCTCAATTGTAACAGAAACGTTTTCAATAGGATCATAATTATTACAATAAACTGAATATTTATAATTACCTGGTTTATTGTTTTCGAAAACAACTTCACCATTTACATCTATATATTTTGAAATATTATTAAATACAACCTCACCACTTGGTATCGGTTGACCGTCATCAACAATGTTAAAAGTGATATTAAAGGTAGGATCTTCTTCCTTTTGGCAGGATATGACAGTAAGAATACTACATAGCAAAATCAGAAGGTGTAGTCTTGTCTTCATACAATATTGGGTTAATTTAATTATAAATACAGGTTCGATTGATAGTAATTAGTTCTATAACTAATAAGCACTCAAATCTAGTAATTTATCAATAAAATTGTATGAATTAGCGATTTTTATCTTTAATAATGAGCAATCAAAAATAAGAAGATAAAACTCCCTTTTTTAATAAAAAAAAAGGAAGCCCTATCATCGATAACAGCTTCCATTCACTATCTTGTTTATAAATTGAATTACAAACGTTCTTGAATCTTCTCCCATTCGGGTGTTCTGATGAAACTTGTTTCAACATTTGATTCCATCTCTTTAAATAAGTTATAAGGCACAGTCATGGTCAAAAGATCTTTATCAACTATTGTACGTTTCAAAATATCAAAGAAACCAATCATACAACGAGGTTCTTCTTTCTTAGCTTCATCCAAACCATATAAAATCGATTGACAAGCTCCACCAAAAGGTGCCATAACACTTTGGTTGGTTCCTCGGTTATAATCTGCCATTACCACCAAAGCTGATAATTGATCGGGATTTGTAAAAAACACCAACATCTCTGGCTCATCCTGTTCTGTAAGCTTATCCCATGGCTTGAACACAACATATTGGGTAGGCACATCAGTCATTGGTAATGACTCTACCCATTTATGTGCCAACTCAGGACTTTTATACAGGCGTTCTCCCTCTTCCATTATTCGGCCCATACCCATTTGTGCAGCCGCTTCCTTATTTCCGGTTGACAGAAGACTCTCAATAGGAAAATGACCATAACAGTTGCCAAAACCCAGACTAACTCCACCTCCGGGGCAGCCAAACGTTTTACGATCAAAAACAGCCAAACGGCTTTTTTTACTGGAAGCAACCATCATAGAAGCAACACATCCTGTCCAGTTATCTTCTTTAAATTGCATTCCATCTTCGGGCTTTTCATCGGTTAGCAGTACAGCTACCGGTTGCATTTTAAGTTTTAAAGCATTAATAAGTTCACTGTTCATTTTTCTTTGTTCTAATGGATTTATATTAGCTTTCTAATTTAACAAAACCACCGATAATAACCACCCGAATAAGGGAAAGTTAGTGTTTTATCTTTTCCTTTATTAATTTGAAATGCTGCAACTCTTTCGTATCCTCCTGTACTATTCAAAATTGGATACTTATAAATGTAAGTACCATAGTTAAGATTATCAACAACAATTTTGCCACTAACATGCCACAAAAATCAGAATGTAAATAATCTAATCCTCCATTGTATTTGCATTATATTTACCTTGTATTTCTTTAATCAATTGTCTTTTTACATTTACAACCTTAGTTGATTTATCTAATTTAAACTCATTATTATACACATATACCATGTCATATATACCAAAATCACCAAAGACAATATTTAGCGAAATAATACTATAGGTGAAGTTTTTATCAGTTTCTGAAATCTGATTTTCAATCACTTTATCAGAGAATCCTAACGCTTTACAATCCCACAAATACTCTACTAGTTCCTTAACTTTTTCTGTTGACTGTTCACCATTATATATACCAATTGTATCAATGTCTTTAAATTTATCATATTGGAATATAAAATAACTTGATCGATGAATCCGGGAAAGAACAATATCATTAGCATTGTTGCTATTTGTTCTTACAAACTCAAAATATTTCTCTGTCTGATTTTCACTTGTCACCCTCCTATTAACAGAACTATAATCATTAGATAAATCGGACCATAACTTTGCTTGTTTCTTATCATTAGTGCTTAGCTCAATCCATTTACTTTCTCTTTCTTTAATTGGTTTTATACTTACTGTATTTTCATAGTAAACAGATCCACTTAGCGTTTTTTCAAAATAAAAGCCATTCGGATATTGATAACTTTTATCATAAGCAAGTTGAAGATAAGTATCATCATCAATAATTAGATCATCATTCTTATCACATGAAATCAAGAGCAATACCCCTACTAGTACAAAAAGATAATTTTTCATAGTTTTTTTCTGCTAGACGCATTATTAATAAACAAGGTTGCGTGTCAATATAATTACAAATGGAATTCCTATTGTTCAATCATTCTTCAAAAACACTTATAAAAATCATTGGATGAATACGCTTACTTTTTTCAGAGTTATTCGCCCATTGCTCTCCTACCAGTTTTTTCCAATACTCCGATTGATCTTTAGTGGATATAATGCCTAGTGTTGGTCCGTATCCTTTAAGTTTAAAAGGAGGATTATTCCCATTCCGTATTTTTTTAGTGTAATAATATTCGTCTCCATCTCTTAACCATTCAATGAAAACAAATACTCCTGATTTAGGAAATGCTATTTGGTTTTCGCTTATATCAATCTGGTTGTATTCACCTGCATTAGCGTTGCGTAAAATCACATTCGACTCTAACAGATCTTTACCGGGCATACCATTAGCAGCCTTCGTTAATACTCTAATTCTTAATGGAGCATCTGAAAAACCGATAGTATCAATATAAACACCAATTGATGAAATATATAAGTTAGATTCTTTTTTGTATTGTCGATAAATATGGCTCGTTGTAAACCGGGTAAACCATAATTCCACATTATTCTTTTGGGCTCTTTGCTAACTCCTAATTTAACCATTTTATTATAAGTAGGCTTAACAACAATCTCCTCCAGATTAAACACCTTTCGACTTAGCTTTATTTGAAGAGTATCAGAATCAAGAATATTATCTAACAAAACGGAGTCTGGTGAATATCCAAGAGCAGAAACCTTTAAATAAATTGAATTATTACAATTACTTACATTTAGATTAAAATAACCCTTTTGATTTGAAACAACTCCTGTTTGTGTTTGTGGAAGTACAATTGTAGCGTACTCAACGCCTATTAAAGATTCGGAATCAACTATTCTACCATTTATATTCTGAGCAAATAAAAAAGAAGTCTTGAACAATAACAATAAAATAAGAATGAACGAACGCATAGGTTTAGATAATAAGTTAGTACTAAACTAGCAATTAGCCTACTAATGAACAAAAAATCAATGTGTATAATGCGACTTAAAAAGAAATTAATTAGCAATAATTATGAGTCGGTCGAAACCTTCTTATCCTACTTGATAAATGAAAAATAAAGCATCTGTCCCACCTATAATGCTTCTTTAAATGCATTCTTCACCATTCGTTTTACAACTTGTCGATGAAAAGGCTTGATAACTCCCATATAAATTTTTCCTGTAGTATTATTAAACTCAACCAATGTAGTTACCTTAATATTAAACTCATTTGAATGATTGTTAGTAATTACTGCCCGAAAGTTGAGATGAGAATCATTGGCTCCTAAAACTACTTCATTATCCGAGATAGAATAGATCTTAAAAAATTTCACGTAGCCACCAACTTTATATTCCTCATTATAATCATCTGGCATCTTAGTTTTTAAACCAAAAACTCCCACTATTTTATTTCTAATCGAAAACAGTATTTTAACCCATCCAGGAGTTGTATTAAAAACTAAATGA
The DNA here is from genome assembly GCF_963668385.1 of uncultured Carboxylicivirga sp. GTDB lineage: Bacteria > Bacteroidota > Bacteroidia > Bacteroidales > Marinilabiliaceae > Carboxylicivirga. The sequence goes on along the minus strand of NZ_OY764327.1, from coordinate 3,760,941 downwards.
GCAATTTGCTGCATACTATTTTCATGATTAGTTGTAGCAAATGTATCGCAAAAGTCAATTTTTGGCAATAACTCATTTAAGTCTTGAGTTAAAACAGTTTGTTCTTCTCTTACTTTTTTCATAGAAATAACATTTAGGTCAAATGTACTAATTAATTTACAAATTAGGTCACATGTACTAAAATGTTTATCTTTGATAACCATGAAAAAAACAAAGGAAGTCATTATTGATACAGCACTTGATTTATTTAATTCGGAAGGATTATCGAACGTTACTCTTCGAACAATTGCCAATAAAATGAACATTAGTCAAGGTAATTTAAATTACCACTTCAAAAAACGCGAAGATATAATTGAAACCTTGTATTTTCAGCTGGTTGAAGTAATGAATAGCCGAATTACCCAAGTTCAGATAGAAGAATCGGACACAGTTTTAAGCTCGTTGATGATGAATATTCATAACACAATGGCAGTATTTTATGAATACCGTTTTTTTCTTCTGGATTTTATGCAAATAATGCGCGAAAACTCAAAAATAAAAGATCATTACGTTGAATTAACTAAAGAAAGAGAAAAGCAATTTCTGGCAATATTTGAACAACTAATCAAGTTTAATTTAATGAGAACTGAAGCTGTACCTAATGAATTTAGTTATTTATTTAAACGCTTAACGATACTTGGTAATTTTTGGATTTCGGATGCAGTAATACAGAACACGAAAATGTCGAAAAAAGTAGTTTCAACTTACTCTAAGATGATCCTTCAAACTTTATATCCATATCTTACATCGAAAGGTCAAAAAATATTTAACTCTCTTAACTTGGATCGTTCAACTGAATACTCTGATACTAAACACATCCAACCTTAAATAACAAAAACGCATAGCTCTCCTACTCTTATTCATATAATGATAAATAGATAGCAAATGACCGTGCATTAAATAAGCGATTCATTAACCAAAAATTTTACATTAATACACCCATGGAATCAATCGATATGTATGCTTCTTATAATCTAAATAATCAGTTCCAAAATGGTTTATCAAAGCTTTTTCTTCAATTTTAATGCGATATAGAAAAGCACTGCCAACAAGCACTACAATTACTAGCAAACTCAACCAGTTATTGAGCGATACGCCAAAACCCAAGAAAGACAACAATGCTCCGGAATATGATGGGTGCCGGACTATTTTATAAAACCCATCCTTTTTAATTTCATGATTATGGCGAATGGTAACATCTACTGTAAAAAACTTACCTAAAGTATAAATGGAAACGAACCTTAATACTATACCTAAAACGATTGTTGCAAGGCCAATATAGGGGATTAAAAGCTGAGTACTTATTTTAGTATCAATGAAATTAGCAAATACAACTCCCAAAGTAATAGCTATGGTAATCATAACCCAAATAAAGACTAAGGATCCTTTGTCCTGATTTTTCTTATCCGTTGAACCAGATCGAATCAAGCGATTCAACAAAACTTCTGAGGTACACCAAATTATCCAAATGATGATAAAAATATTCATCTTAATCGTTTTTGAGTTAGGTTGACGTACAGCTAACAGCAGCTGAACATAGGTTTAAAAATAGTAATTTCGTTTGTAATTAATCTATGAATGCACTGAAGGATTGCCTTCTGATATTCTCTGAGGAACAATCTTCTTTATTATTTCCTTTTGCTCATCGCTTAACTGGTCGAATTTTAATTCAAAAATTTTTATTGAATACGTATTTCTTATTTCGTTATAAGCTGATAATAATTCATTTTGAACTAACAAGTAAAACTGATATGAAGTACCATTGGAGCTCTGGATTGACACCACTCCTTTTGAGGACATATATTTTCCTCTATTGGGCAAATCAATAGTTACCTTATCAGACGATTCCATAATAAACTTCTTTATCATTGGCTTTAATTCGGATAAATTGGCTGGTCGACCGTTTGCCAGCATTTCATCCTTATTGTTGATTAAAATACTAAATACATTCTGTGGTTCAAAAACAGGTTGAGCCTCTTCTTTTTCCAATGGAGGTAATTGTCTGAATAGTCCATTATCGCAATCATTCATTTTTATCAGTGTCGAAAACATAACCAAGCCAATGGTACGGTAATAATCATTTTCAAAATCCTTTGCATCAAAAACCTCCAGAATTTCCTGTGCAATTATTGATGGCGAAATATTTCCTTTTACTTGTATCGAATCAAATATTGCCACCAGATATTTAAGTTTTGATTGAGATAAACTTGCCGAATCAAGCAAATTAGTAACTGATAAATCGCTACACGAAACGCTTGATGGCCTATATCCAATGGAATTAATATCTTGAATCAAATCCGGGTTATTAATATCCAACTCATTATCCTCTTTTATTTTATCAATCATCTTAATATAACTCCTACCCGATTTATCATCAAGAATATTGTGCTTCACTAAAACATCTTCAATTCGATTAATGGTTAATTTTATATCAACACCACTTTCTTTATATTGGGTATAAAAACAATCGAGTAATACATTCTCAGTTTTATAATCATATTTCGATTGAGAACAGTTCGATAGAATGAATCCTATTACTAAATAAACACCTATTTTTTTCATATGTACTTTTTATTTTCCAATTTTCATGTATAACTATTATAGGGAAAGAATGGCTCTCGACTAAGGAAAAAGCAAAAGATAACATTGCATGATTCGGTGTATTACTGGGTATTTTAACCCTTCTTTGTTATTATTTTATTGAATAATAAATAAACACCTCCAAATAACCCAGAATAAAACAAGTACCTATAAAATTCAGGATTAAAAAATGCAATAAAATCACCTGATAAAAGACAAACACCTAAATAGGTACCTATTCGATGCACTAAAAACATCAAATAATATATTACAAAGGAGTAGTAAACTTTTAATTCTTTATTGATTAGATGGTAGGATATTACAAACAACATACTTGAATAAAAAAGGTATGCCAACCAATTAAATGCTCTTATGTCGAAATACATATGAGCACAAGAAAAATAGCTCAGACCTACATTAATAATAAAACTCGACAGAATAGATATGGGTACAATAAACCATTTTTCACCTAAAATTTCTGCAAAAGCTATTAAAATTGATAAATTCAAAAACGCATGGATAATTGATCCAATAAGGTTTTGTACAATCAATCCTAAGGATAAATTATTTCGTTCAACAATAGAAGGATATTCCATTGAGAGAATATAATTATCAGTCCAATAAACGAATGTTTCAATAATAGCCAGTGCCGCAAACAAACAAATAATAGTTCTGTAGTTATCTGTCAAATAATTTATCTTCCTTAAGTTCATTATTGCAATAATTTATACGATTATGGATCCGAATTTATAACTACCAAGACTTATAATTAAGAAATTACACAATGAGGTTATACTCTATAAAATAATTAGTAGATACCTTATCGTTCCATTTATTCATTTACAATTAACACAACATTATAAAACGATATCGCAATAAATAAACTTCACCGCAACTTACTTATTAATAATTACTTTAATATCATTTATTAATTCAGAATGCATACCCTAAACCTATTCCCAATCCCAGAAATCCAAGTTTAGCTCTAAAAATAAATCCGCCTTCTGGCTTTTGATACCTATAGCCTAAATCAATAAGAGGAAATACAAATATATCATTGTCATCGGATTCTTTTCCGATAAATGCACCACAATTCATCTCAAAATGTTTATTTCCTCTACCTGTCAACATTGTAACAGCCCCTAAGCCTCCTAAACCTCCATTCGCCATTATAATACCAGCTCCACCCAATCCAGCCCTTGCGTACCATGCTGTCTTCTCTCCTGTATAAAATAACCTCTCCAAATTTATCGATGCCTGTCCCGCAAAATGTCCACCTGCATCAACGTAAAAATTGTTTTTACTTAATGTTGATGTCATATTACTTTGAGCTTGTGAATTAGCATTTACAAAAAACAGTAAAACACTCACAAATAATATTTTAAGAAAAAATGACACGGCGTGAAACAGATAGGATTTCATAACAGTAATTTTTACGTTTAATTATTGTTAAGGCAGGTATATTATTCTCTCAGCGATTAGATGCTTTACTACACCATACCTAAAGATAACTAAAACACGCTTGCTTCGCTACCTTTTATTAGCGTTAAAACACCCATCAACGAATTAGAAACAAATACCTGCTTTCCATATACTATTAAACCATCCTCTGTCATATAAGCAAAAGGGATTGCCATCCGATATTCTCTGAGGAACTAAAATTCACTCTTTGCTATAAGTATATCGCGAGAATTTTACCCCACTCGTTATTAATCGTAGGGTTGACAACTCGATTAACGGTAGTATTGTTTGGCAATCTGAGCAGAATATTCTACAACTTCATCACTCACCACAAAATCTCCCAACTTCCGTGCAGCTAAATTATAAAGAATTAGAAACTCATGTGGATTATAAAAGTTCTTAATCAGTTCGTTTTTATATCCAGCTTTTACAATTAATGAAGTCATATAAAATCCATTTGGATGACCGCCAAACTGGAAAAAGTATTTAAGTTTCGTATTAAAAGTATTTTCATCAATCTCTTTATGAAGAAATGAAAGTACTATTGTTTCAAATTCCTTCAGCTTTGATGGTGTATTTTTATAAGCATCAACATACATATCAACAATTTCGTCAGGAATATTTAAATTGTCGAAATGTTTTGATACTTCTTGATTCTTATCAATTAGATCTGCAACACCTTCGTTATGAATATTATTTAATTGAGAAGTAAAGTTATTGTATCTAATATATTCAGGCTTTTCAAAATTTCTTCTGTAAGTATGATACATTTCATGAGCTAAAAAGTCATCATTGTTACCATCATTTTTGTAGAAGTAATTAAAGTCAATAACAATTCCTTTGGGTTTACTTTGTGCATCCGGCTCATAACAGAGTAAATTAACAGAAGGAAAAGTAATTAATGAATCCACTGGCTTATACAAAAATTCCTTAAGCCTTTTTGTCGAAGATATTTCTAAATCTTTAAAATCATAATTATTAAGAAATTCTTTTAAAGCACTGTCATTTTTTTGCATTTCTAAATAATTCTGAAGTGTTAATCTACTCAAGAATAGCTCATTATTACTAAAATTCTTTAATAAGTCAATTTTAAGTACACTATCCCTTTCTGTAATGTACTTATCGCTATACGCATATAGCATCATATTTTTAATTACTTTCTTACGCACAGCCGATTGAGCTGAAATACTATAGCCTGATGTATTAAACAATTTTTCCCAATCGTTTTGACTTATAACTTTCCCTGATGTTATATTTTCTGAAACAGTATAAAAATATTTTACAGAACTAATGTTAATCGTTTGTCCTGCTCCGATTTTAAACACTGCCAGTGCAATAAGTATTACCAATAATCTCAATTTCATTTTTTATAAACTTTGAATATTCAACTTAACAAAAGTAGTCATTTATTTTAATACAAATATTTTGCAGCCTTTCTGCGAATGACTACATATTTCTGTTTTATTGCTCTATCAAGTAATTCTTATTAACTATTTGATTTTTTTTTACAGTATAAGTCCATTATAATATGGAGTCATTAATATATGTTTCTTCTAATCATCTCAACAATAACTACATTTTATCATTAACCACCTTTACCTTATGCACTTAAACAGAACTAATTCTTTCAAAAACAATAAGTTTTATTTAAACCTTATTGTTTGGTAATCCCTTATATTTACCTTAAATAAATTATTAACATATAATTCTAGATATCAAAACAACTATCAAGGAAGTTAATATCGCTGTTGTGCCAATTAATAACAAAATAACAGCAAATTTTAGCAGCTTTCTTTTGCAATTTAAATAATTATCGAATTCAATTAATGCCCGGTCAGTATCATTCGAATATTTTCCTGATAAAATAAATCCAATTATTGTAATTATCGCAGATGAAAAAAGAATTAATAATCCCAATGAATTAAGTAATAGAAGGAAAAATTTTTCATTGTCAACATGAATTATTGAATCCTCTGAAGTGGATAATTGTACTATCGAAGTAGCAATCATTAGGCCAGAAAAAGCAAGAATTGAACCTAATTTTGCAGATAAATCTTCATCTTGAAAACGGAGACTTTCTAATATTTTTGCCTGACTCTCATCTAAGTCTAATTGTTTACTAAATCTTGATTTCATTTTTGATTATGTATGTATATTTTCCAGGTTTGAATTTATTTCATTAACAAGCTACAATTCATATTTATAACAAGTTGTATATTCCAATTTTATCAATAATGCGAATACTATTTTAGCGAACTTAACCATAAAGTTTCAGTTCCGCATGGTCTTTCGGAATACCGTGAACTCCCCACACAACAACAGCTATATTTCATTATTAATCTAACCAATAACGCATCATTATTTTATAGACATTATTGTGTTTATTTTCAAAATAAAATTTAATGATAGTACTTCTTCATAATTAAGGGATACTTTTTGTTGTAATAACGGGTAATGAGTTGCGGTATAAAAAACGTTAAGATGGGTACGAAATAAGCAAGTCCTGTAATAAAAGAAAGTAATAAAGTAGCCATAAAAAACACAGGAACAATTAAAGCCCGGGCCAGGTTATAATTCACAATTACTCTCTCCAAACCAGCGCTTAATTTGTTTTTAGGATTTCCGATAAGTTTCCAAAGACGAAAGCAGAAAAAACCAGCCATACAAATGGTTAATGTATAAATGGCGAAGGGTAGTTTTACCGAAGTAGTAAAATATCGACTAAAAAAACCCGTACTAAAAGGCATTAGTACAATGGGCAAGAGAAACAATAAGTTACCCCACAACAATTTTTTATTGACAGAAACAACAAATTTAAAAATACGATGATGTGATAGCCAATACATTGCAATTACAAAAAAACTAACAAAGAAACCAATCAGTTTAGGGGTCAATTCCTTTAATTGTGTCCACAAAACAGCATCTGAAATATGATGCATATTCACTTCGGGTATCTTAATATCAATTACTAACAGAGTTATGGCAAATGCAAATACTCCATCGCTAAAACCAGCGACCCTACTTACCTGAAACTCTTCCTTATCTTGTTCTTTGAGAATTTTGTATTTCATGGTTAGGCTAGATTAATGATGTGAATATAATTAATCCAATACAAAATCAGTTATTATGGATTGTAAAACGGGTAATGAAGACGAAAAACTATTTAATTCTTAGCGAAAAGTTCAATTTTTCACTAAGAATTCTGAATGTATGTATTGGCATCAAATTAACACTTTCTCAATACCTTTCATTATGATTTTAGCATGATCAAATGCGATACCATCTGATTCCACAATACTATAATCATTAGCAGCTATCTTTTGAAGAGTTACTTTCAATTGTATTTGCCCCGATGTAAGATGTAATTGAATGGTATCTGATTCCCCTTTTTCAATGCCGACTTTGAATAAGGCAACATCAATGGAATCATCGCCAAACTGTAACCATTGGTTACTAAGGTTACTCACTCCATAAAAAGAACAGGAAATAATCCATCCTCTGGGATCGCGCTGCGGCTGACTAAAAACCTGCAGTTGCGAAAGATCAACGCCCTTAATTCCTGTTTCTTCTTCCAATTCGCGACAGGCAGCTTTTTCAATCGACTCATTTTGTCTAACAAAGCCACCAGGCAAAGCCCAACTATTCATAAATGGATGCTCGGCCCGTTTTATTAGTACAACGGAATACTGATTATCAGATTCCGGAGATAGCAGAACAATATCGGCAGCAACCGATGGACGTTCATATTCATTAATGTTATACGCCTTTAAAAATTCAGTTTCTCCGGCAGTAAGCGTTTTACTCTTTTGATGCAATTGAATCAACTCTGTTTTAGAGCGATCGGAATAAAACAAAGGGATGACTCCATTAATGTAATCAGCTCCTCTATTAGTAAGTATTAACCGATTACCATTCATCTCCATCAGTTTTTCATTCAACACAAAGTTAACTTCATCCTTGAAGTACTCAGTAAATGAAAGGTTGAATCGTTTTTTGAACGCAGCTATATCAACAAAACCAAAGTAAAAAGCTACAGATACCATTTTGGCTATCGATTCCTGTTGATCCAATTGATACAGATCTTGAATAGGCAAACGATTACTATCTATTTTTTGTTTATACTTAGCTAATTGTTTATTGGCAGCTCCTGAATTATATGCCAGATAATCGTTTCCGAACGATTGGGCTCCCAAGCCCAATCCCACGTAAGGTATACCATCAATCACCCTTTTGGTAAGGTAGTCGCTAGTTCCGTAATCTCCGTCTATCTTACTAAACGTATTTTTGCCAACATTAGCCATATATCCATTATCAATCAAAATTTGGTATGCTAACCGATACTGACTGATAATTTTAAATAAGGAAACTCCGCCCGCTTCGCCTTCAATTTTAGTTCCTTTATAACGATTACGATATAAAGTAATGTAGTCGGGATTAAGAGCGATCGCATATTTCAAAGTATTTTCAAAATCCTGATCTGTTTGGTATAAAAAGCCATACATCAGATCGATGTTGAACTTTTTATATCCTGCTTTTCTAATATTCAGAACTGCTTTTTCATAAATTTGCGTGGTTCCTTCTCTTCCCAAATCATTTAAAAGACGCTCCGAAACCGTTTGAATACCCATACTTATTCTATGATATCCAAGCTTATATACCTGTTGTAGTTTTTCAGGCTCATTGGCAGCTATTACAGGCGTAGTTTCAATACTAAAAACAACATCTTCACTAAATTGGAAACTTCCAGTAAGTGCTGCGGTTATCTTCTCGATATTGTGTATCGATAGTTTTGTGGGAGTACCTCCTCCTAAATCGTATCCTACAATCTTTTTACCTTTCAGAATGGTTTTATACATCTCTATCTCTTTCAGCAAAAGAGATACATATAAATCCTCAGTACTTAAATCGGCATTTTCCAGTACCACATATTCGCAAAACTTGCATCTTACTTTACAAAACGGAATATGCACGTACAAGCTTAACTCACTAGCTTTACTCCAATCATTCATTAAAAAATCGGCATACTCCTCTTCGTTTTTAATTTTATCGTTTTTGTACGATTGAGGAGTTAATGGGTAAGCCGTATTTGCATAATGATGATATTGCAATCCTGTTTCAAAAATTTTCTTTACGTCCATTGGTTTGATTAAGTATGATGATTGTTTTTTTAATACTGAGCACTTTATAACACTAATGATGTAATAGCTGATACTACTTTCCTAATTTATTTAATTGACATCAATAATGCTCCATTCGCTCCCGGGTTCTTTTGTTAGATAAATGGTTATACTTACATCTTTTTCATTACCAATAACGGTTATACCCAGTTGAGCCTCTCCATATCCATTCGAAACATTAATACTTCCCGATGGCATCATTCCATAGCCTTTAATTCCACCTATTTCGTTGATTATATCCTCTTGTTGCTCAATGTATGATACAGCCACTTTGTATGCATCAGAACTTTTCATGGCAGTGCCAGCAAATATAAATATGAACGTAAAAAATAGTACAACTACGGCAAGTAATGCCAATATACGCAGAAATTTACCCGGCTTATTTATATTTTTAACAACAGCCGTTTGAGCTTGCTTATCACCCAGTCGCTTCTTTTGATTACTTGAAGCCAGCACAATAAACTCAACCGGCCAGATAAAAATAAACAAGTTACGCTTAAATAAGCGTCCAAAAGAGGGGGTTTGATCAAAGTTTGTATCGTCGGCCACCCTTATTCCCATTATCCACTTCCCCACACTTATTCCTTTAACTGAATCTTTGGCTATATACAAAAAGAATCCTAGAGGCATAACTACACATAAACTCAGGGCTATCCTTGCTGCACTTCCATTGTCTACAAAATTTGGACCCATAACCAAAAAAACAACAGCTAGTATTAAAAATGTCATCACAAAATGATCAATTATAAAAGCAGCTATACGTCGCTTACGGCTTGCTAGAGCCAAATATTTTTCTAATTCTTCTTTCATCAATTAATTGTTTTTACTTAGAGAAATGAGAAGATTCTTACTTACGTTGATTAATATTCCACTTAATACCCAGATAAAAAGCCAGGCTACCTAAAAAAACATCTAACACTAACGGAACCAGTGAACTTGCTATATATTTCATCGATCCTGAAGGAACTGATATAATGGTGATACATAATCCTACTATGGGTATAATGCTTGCCATGGCCTTACCTAATAAAAAACTGGTATATCTAAATTTCCAAAGATGCACACCTAAAATATATCCGTAAATAAGAATCACACCAAACGCAAATGACGAAGCCATATTATATAAGATACCTGTTAGCTGTGCCATTAATATCTCATGTGAATTCATCAACCAACTTACAACAAAGCTTATGCAACTGACTAATGAAGCAATTAACCCAAATACCACGGCTACAATATGCTTATTACGCACTTTATAAAATAGCAATACATAAACAAAAGCGACAATTGCAAAAGGTATAATTTGTACAAAGGGTATAACTAGGGCACTCCAGCCCATATAATTAAAATGACCTAAAATTAATATGGTAATAAAATTGCTTAACAGAGCCATTACTATTAATGCCAAACCCAATTTGTAATTATAACCTATACCTGGTGCCTGAAATAATTGAAGAAATTCTTTTGTTTCGTATAAGTTGGCTCTCTCTTCAATAGGTCGATCTATTGGATTTATAGTAGTATCAGCCTCTTCTGGTATTTGCCTTATTAAGCCAATTGCCCTATTAAGCATAACCGGCATTAGCACAACTGATGCTATTACTGATAATAACCAGCCAATATAGGGAATAATACCAGACAGCATAAGGGCTGCAACAACAATTCCCAACGAATCGTTCATTTGCACATTTCCTCCTCGCTTGATCGATAGCTTATTTAAACATTTGGGGATTTGCCCATATGCAATAAACGACCAATAGAAGTTATAAAAAGGAACAAACAGAAATCCAATGGCTTGCCCCGGAGAATCGACGGGTACTACCAACCCCTCGGTTCTATAGTGTTTTAGCAGATAAGTCCATATTCGATAAATTAACACAAGTGCCATAATACTTGAAGAAAGTATACCCAGCACTCCCAATGCGATAATAACTCCTGAGCCATTTGAGAAGTCGGGATAATAGCCTCTGAAATCAATTGTAAAGGCACCTAAAAGGCATAATAATATTCCTAAATACAGGGTTGTAAGATATCCGTTAAAGGTACGTTTTAGCCTATCCGGATGGATGGCTGGCAATAAAAGTTGGTCCATAAACAGGGTGTAGTATAATTCTAGTTTTTCTTAAAAGCACGAAAATAAGAAAATTATTGAATTGAGTCGATTATATGATTTGAAGGAAGACAGAAAAAGTGCACAGTGCTTAGTAACAAGTGCCATTACAAACAGTCCTGTAAGGACGTTTGTAAAAGCATAGTACGTAAGTGCTATGTGATGGTGAGCAAAAACCGCATTTTATTGAGAGTATGAAAAGACAGAAGACCAACGACTGAAGAAAAGTGCATAGTGCTTAGTCATAAGTGCCATTACATACTGTCCTATAAAGGAGTTTGTAAAAGCTCAGAAGGTAAAATACAGCTGATGTACCTCAGATAATTATTCATTCAAATAAGGTTCTATATCCAAACACAATCCTCCATTACCATAGGTTACAATTTTACTATTAAACATCTTACAGTATTTTTCGTTGGTTCGAATTTTAAATAAAGTCTCCGAAAGATGATCTACATTACATACTCTCAGCGAATCATTTTGATAATAAAGCAGATTTGTTGTTGCCGGATCAATATTGCAAAGCAAAGCATCATTTGTTACTTCCATCTGTTGCAGCAAAGTAAAATCAGGCATCTGTCGCAATTCAATTACGGACCCCACCCTTAATAAAAGCTGATCAGGATGAGACGGCACAAACATAGCACCACTATATTCTCTGGTATCAGTATACACAACAGTAGTTGATACACCATTCACCTCCAACACTTCCATGCCTGTATCAGAGCTGGAACAAAAGTATTTTCCATCATCAGAAACCGTATCAAAGTCGGGCATATCATATACAGTATTGTATGTAAAAGTAAATTCACCTTCTTTAGCTCCATTCAAACTATTATAAACAGTACAGATATTGGTTTTACCTTGCACTACAAAAAATTGATCATTACTTGTTAATGCGGCTAAACGAGTATGAATATCTCCATCCACACCAGGAATAACCACCGAACTTCCCAATTGACTATTGGGTAGAATCCAGGTTTCCTCACCTGTCATAGCTGCAACAGTTCCATTATGTGGTGCTGATGCTAACTTACCTCCATAAATGAGTCCCCATGGATTACCTTCAATTACAATGGAGTTTATTATTTCCATCGAATTTGCATCAAATGCCAACAGACTACTATATCTGGTTGTATAAATAATATTTTCAGTTTTATTATATGCATACAATGGCCAGTTAGGTAATTCTAAATACATCCCCAGATTATTTCGTTCATATACCGAAGTTGTATTGTACAAATTGTCATATTCAGCCATGCGAGGCTTTATTTCTAATTTAAAACTTCGCATCTCACCAAAATACTGCGACACCACAATACTGGTATCAACCATTTCAGTAACATACACTTCATCATCAATAAACAAATTAAACCTCGCATTCGCCAAAGGCTTATCCCAAAATACACGAAGTCTTTCCAAATCTATATCCTCAAAATATAAACCCGGTGTCGGAGAATCTATAGAAAGGTATTTCCAAAAAATGTTTCCATCTTTCAATATAATTTTGACATCGTAATAGCCATTTCCACAAACATAACCGTAATCAACATATGTTTTTTGAGAAGCATCTGTAATAATAATATCCCCATCTTGAGAATAACTACCTTGAACGGTATAGCTTTGTATATAATTATCAGGAATTAAGTTACTCCAATATAGCTCCATAAAACCATCATCATTAATTCGATAATCAAACTTAAATTTATCTTCAATATTTTTTACGATATAAAAATTCCAGCTTAATTCACCCCAAAAGTATTCAAGTCCCATCATATCGGCCAAACTACCAGTACCAGAAGCAAGAGTTGCCTTAATAGACAATTTATGAACTCCTTCGCTATATTGGTATGGACTGATGCTAAAACTTAACTGATTACTGTACATTGTAGTAATTTGTTCTCCATCCAACAGAACTTCAGCTTGCACCAATTCTTTAGCAGAATTAACTTTAATATTAATATTTGTTGATTGATATATAAAAACAGTATCAGAAGGGTTGATATCATTCAAGGTAATGCTTACAGGAGTTACCGTTTCTTGCTCAATTTCAACAAAATTAGAACCTCCTGGCTCGTACTCACAAGCGCCCAATAACAAGGTTATCGCAACCAGCAGTATAAACGGAATTTTATTCATTTGATGATTGTTTTGAGTTAGGTAAAATAAAAATAAGGCCTCCATAAAAACGAAGACCATTCCACTTGGCATCTATACCTGTATTTTGATCCTCGTATTTTAATTCGCCTTTAAAATTGGATTCATAACCAGCTCTTAACGTAAAATTCAACCATTTTTTATAATGATAAACTGCACCTATAGCAGGCTCGATATAAATACCTGTACTTTTTAATTTAGTATTTTCATTCGCATTTTCAGTATATATATTTACATCTTCCTCCATTGTAAGGTCGGAGAATACTACACCCGGACTAACTTGCAGATAAACCGAAACAGGTGAATTTTCAACAGGGATATTATATCTGTAAAATGCCCCTATTTTATAACCATTCATAATCATATCAATGGTATACGATCCCGAATAATCGGCTCTATGTAAGCGTCCTCCTGAAGTTAAATAAGAAAAGGTTCCTCCAAAATTATGACGTCCTGCTGCATATCCAACATTAAGTGTATGATTGATGTATCCCGGAAAATCATCTGTTACTATTAGTCCATAATTATTTTGCATTGAATGCTGCAGTGTTTTCATATCATCTAACTGATAAAGCCCATATCCCAGATTATATTCAAAAGTCCAATCCTGCGAGTAGGTGTGTATAGATAAAAACAAAAGAAAAAGGACAAATATTTTCTTCATATTCTGAAACTTGATTAGGTAAAAGTTATTAAAACATTGAAATACTATTGCTTATTGGACCAATACTGCTGAGAGGTAATTTCAATTTTAGTTACAAAAGCTCCATCGTTATCTTTGTATTGATAAGCAAGTGTTATGTTATGGTCTCGAAAAACTTTAAGATCGGGACTTGTTTTCACATTATTCACCAACATTGGTTTCATGTAGTTATTAAAAGCCTCAAGATCAATGGAGTCTTTTCTAATATTTACCAGCGTATAATTATATTGAAATACATCGTTAGATAATGCAATCGCATTGTCGAGGCGCGTTTCCTGATCAACCATCATCGGACACTCCTTATTCAAGTTACTGGCTGTTTTCATCAATACTTTATCAAAGGAGGGAGTTGTAAACATGAACTGTTGCACTAATATAGCAACAACAACTCCTATTGATATTGCAATTGCTGTACTAATGCGATTAGTTTTGTTCTTTGGATCATTCATAAATTTAGGTATCAGGGTTTATTTAATTAACTTCCGAATATAATCATTTAATTAATATAAAATACACTGTTAAAGAATAGTACACAAAGACTATGATATGGCCAGCAGAAACTTCATTCTGTTGAGAGTATTAAAAGACCATAGGACGAAGACCGGAGATGGAAGACAGAAAAAGAGCATAGTGCTTAGTCATAAGTGCCATTACAAACAGTCCTGTAAGGACGTTTGTAGAAGCATAGTACGTAAGTGCTATGTGATGGTGAGCAGAAAATGCATTTTGTTGTGAATATGAAAAGACAGAAGACCGGAGATGGAAGACAGAAAAAGTGCATAGTGCTTAGTCATAAGTGCCTTTACAAACAGTCCTGTAAGGACGGTTTTAATAGCATAGTACGTAAGTGCTATGTGATGGTGAGCAAAAACCGCATTTTATTGAGAATATGAAAAGACAGAAGACCGACGACGGAAGACAGAAAAAGTGCATAGTGCTTAGTCATAAGTGCCATTACAAACAGTCCTGTAAGGACGTTTGTAGAAGCATAGTACGTAAGTGCTATGTGATGGTGAGCAAAAACCGCATTTTATTGAGAATATGAAAAGACAGAAGACCGACGACGGAAGACTGTAGAAAAGTGCATAGTGCTTAGTCATAAGTGCCTTTACTAACAGTCCTGAAAGGACGTTTGTAAAAGCATAGTGATGGCAAGCAATAATTCATAAAAGCTAGTTCCTATATCCTATCACCTAAATTCTAATACCGACTCTGAATCACTTATCGAAAAAAGACTACCCACTAAGGCGCTAATTTCTGGTTACCAGTTATCATCCTCCTTTATCAAACTAAAATCGAAGTATTGAGTGAAAGCATCACTAACTTGCTTACAAGTACGATTTTTAAACTGATTGTTAAACTCAATCTTACCCGATTTATATATTTCTCTTTCTATTAATTTAGTTGCTCCCACATGGCTTAATGAGTCAACTCTCTTTTCAACCAACATTAAATTCTTAATGGTAATACGGTATTTACCAGGCTTAAATTCGATAATTACAAACCCTCGAACAAAATTTTTATCCAAATACTCGGGAGTACTTAAATCCATCAAGCCATATTGTAATGGTTGAATGTCAACACACTTTAATTCGCCTCTTAATTTATAATTATCTTCTTCAATGTTGGCCAATAAACCCGAATCTTTAATTTTCGAAACAAGTTGCGTATAATTATCAGCCGTTTCAAATACTTTTTGCCATAGAACTCTATTATTTTCTATACGAAAATTAAAATACGAACCCGATTCTTGCGAATAGGCTAACGCACCAATTACCATGCACACTGTTACTAAAAAGTATCGTTTCATTTTATTTGTTTTACTTAATTCTTTCTTAAATACTCACTATTTATAAGTTCGTCTACCGCATTTATTTGTTGACTTACACCATTATTAATCAATATATTTTGATCGGTGATATTAAGTACCTTTTTAAAATAATGATCTGTGATTATCACCACTTTATCTTTCTTTAATTCTAATAACAACCCAGATATAAGCTTCTGCTCAATTGGATCTATGTTTGAAAATGGTTCATCAAAAATAATTACACTATGAGGCAAGAGCGAAAATAGTATAATTTCAAAGTATCTTTTTTCTCCTTGCGAAAGATTTCCATACATAGAATTATGATTGCTTGCTATTTTGGGATTATATAGAATTTTATCCTGCAACTCTGGATTGGTATGAAATATTGATACAATATCTCTGACCTTCATTTTTAATGGTAAAATATTATGCTGTGGTAAATAGGCTATTTGCTGTTTCTTAATATTTAAATTGGGATTATATATCTCATTATTCAGTTTCGCCTGAAACTTATCATATTTTAATGCCCCAAAAATGATTTTTAAAAGCGTAGACTTACCACATCCATTACGTCCAAAAATACCAAGTATTTCTCCTTTTATACATTCCAATTTTATATCTGTTAATATGCTTCTTGTTCCGAATCTTTTTTCAACTTGAGAGATTTCAAATTTTGTCATAACTAAAAATATAGTAGTAATGCAATAGGAATTGCTATGGAAGAATTTACTTTAAACAATGAAGAGTAAAGACAGGCTTTATTTAAACCTCGATTGTAATAAAAGTAATATTGCTCCTTATAAAACATATTATAACAAAATATACCAATCAAATTACCGATGGTTCCAAAAGTCATAAAACCGGCAAACGGAGAAATTACTCCAACAATTATTGAGAAACAAAGATTAAACTTCGTAACATCAAAGTAGAATTTGCGAATCATAACTTATTGTAAAGTGGTTAATTTATCATCTATAGATGTACTTTTAAAACACTATCTAAACCTTACTCTTCTGTTTTATAAACTTCAATAGCTACTATTTGTAATTATCGACTTAGTACTACTGATTTAAATAATCCTTGGTTGCTTGAACTGTTGAATAAAAATAATTCAATGCCGACAAAAAGCTTAACTGAACATCGGCAGCTTTTACAACGCTTTCGGCATATTCTAAATCTTTGGTAGCACATGCATCGCTAATAACCGATATTGTATACCCTAAATCTTTTGCAGCTCGTGTTGTTGCATCCACACACATATGCGTCATCATACCACATATGGTCAAATGTGTTATTTCATTTTTTTGCAAATATTCATATAAATCCGTTTCCCTGAAGCTATTTGGATAATGCTTGACAATAACTTTCTCATCTGCTAAAGGACAAATTAATTGATGTATTTCAGCACCTTTGGTATCGGGTAAAAAAAAGGTTGCATCTGAGCGTGTGGCTATATGCTGAATAAATACAACAGGTAAGCCAGCAGTCCTGAAATCATCCAAGAGAAGTTTTGTATTGGCACAAGCCACATCAGCTTCCACAAGAGGCATGGTACCATTATTAAAATAATCGTTTTGAACATCAATGATAATTAATGCCTTTTTCATGTTTTATTTTTTTAGTGATCAGGTTCTAATAATTCTAATTGGAACAAAAGTAATTGAAATTACCCTTTTGTTGTTATATAAAAAACAGGACTTTCTCCTTTGCCAATCTTCCACTGTGCTGCACTACCCCTACGGGTAAATACCTTTCCGTTTCGTTTATTTAATTCGAACAACACTACTGCAGCTCCCTGTTTACTACCATTCATTTTCACAAGCCTTTGCTCTATTACATTGGTAACTTTAATCCATTCAATTGTTAAGGCAACCTTACCTGAGACTACAATATTATATTTTGATAAGTCTACTTTTTCCCAGCCTTTAAACCGGGTTATTTCGAAGTAAATATTTTCAGTTAACATTTCCGTATCGGGCTTTCCTCCCTCTATTGTTCTTATATGAAGCCGAAACATAGAAGATTCGAATGATTGTTTGTGAACCTTTAGGTTCAGGTCTTCTATTTTAACCGGCATTTCTCCTAAATCAAGTTCTAAACCCAACTCATTACCTTCGCCAAACTTTGTTCCACCCCAACCACATACACCTGATTTTAGATTTGTGCCCTGAGTTCCAACTTTTTTAATTTCCTCGTCATACTCCACTACAACTTCTGGCAACTGTACAATAGCCTTATCAAGCTTTATTAGGTTAATATCTTGTAACAATTCATTAATAGAATATGATTGGGATCGATAACCAATCATCGTTATCTGAACTTCTGCATCCTTAATTATATCTTTGACATTTAACTTAAAAGATCCATTTTCGTCAGTTATTGTTCCGGCTGCAGTATTGATAATGCCGATATTAACAAAACATAGCGCTTCTTGCGTTTTAGAGTCAATTATTCTCCCGGTTATTGTTTGACTTATGCAACTTAAAGTAAACGTTAATAAGAAACTACTAACTAAAAAAGATTTGATTCGCATACTTAAATAAGGTTTGGAAAAATAAATGTATGATTTTTCCTTCTACTTTTTGGCAGACAAATAAGGATTGTTTGTAATTTCCTATTGTTCAACATAAATAGACTCGTATTTAATCAGCACACCTTTTTTATGCAACATTTCAATGTTACATAATCAACCCGCCATCATTCTTTCATTAATTATCTACATTTCATCATCTTACTTTCGTTATACAAACATTTTTTGTAATAATATTTGGCTATACTATAACCCAAAATCTCTTAGTTTTCAACAAACATACTGTGTGAAAAATTAAATTATGATAGAAGTTAACTGGTTAAAATAATAACCTTTTACACAAAATTCCGTTTATACATAATTTTAAGGTCATCCTTATATTGTAATCTTATCATTTAACGCACTAATTTATTTTTAACCAACACAACATAATTCAATCACTAATGAGAAAATTCTACGTATCACATCTTATTGCATTAAGTGTAATTTTCACATGGTTTGATTCATTTGCGCAAGTTGAAAACATGGTTCTAAACCCTAGTTTTGAGATATATGATGAATGTCCTCAAGGCTACACCCACATGAACAACTCTCATTCATTAATTCCAGATTGGACTTATCCAACGGCTACTACTCCCGATTATTTTAACGAGTGTGGTTTAGGTGAAGTAAAAGTACCAGATAATTTTGCAGGATACAGTAAGGCTAAATCCGGTAAAGGATACGCAGGTGCTATTTTAAGCGGAACTAATCGTAATTTCAGAGAATATATCCAGGGTACATTAAATGGTCCTATGTTTCCTGGACAGAAATACTGCGTTTCATTTTGGTACAAACTAGCATCGGGAAGTAAATTTGCCATTGATCAGTTGAGCATGCATTTTACCACTTCAGAAGTAATTAGTAACAACAGTTCGTTTTTAAGTTTATCACCCGATTTATCAAACAAAGAAGGCTTGTTTTTAGACAATACAGATGAATGGAACCAGTTTTGTCAGGTATACACTGCTAAAGGTGGTGAGCAAAACTTTATTGTAGGTAACTTTAGTAATTATGACAATACAAACTATGTAGCTACAGGCCGAGATACTAAAAATAAAAAAGGCAAAGCATATGCATATTACTTTTTCGACGATTTTGAAATTCGTCCGCTAGTTAATTGTAATATGTGTGCATGCGTTCCCAAAGACTTAAAAGCTGTAGTGGTTGATTCCACATATACCGGTGGTCAAAATCCTATTACAGGCCAGATAGATAAAATCATAGATGATGGTATCATTAGCATAGAAATATCTGGTGGAGAAGCTCCTTATGATATTGAATGGAGTAACGGAACAATAAATGCACAAAAAATTGAGAACTTAAAAGCAGGTACATATACTTACTATGTAAATGACCATAACAATTGCCATACGGAAGGTACTGTTGTTTTTAAAGAACCCGTACTTCCCAACGACGCATTTATCGAGGGATTGAGAAATATTGAAGAAGGAGGTGCTCTTATTTTAAATAATATCTTCTTTGAAACTGCTAAAAGTACACTTTTACCTGCTTCTTTTGAAGAACTTGATAAAGTTGTCAATTTTTTAAAAGAAGGTACAGTTAGTTTAATTGAAATAAGCGGCCACACTGATGATGTCGGTTCTGATCAATTAAATCAACGCTTAAGTCAACAACGAGCTGAATCTGTAGTTCGATATCTTGTTAGTAAGGGAATCAGTCCTCAAAAAATAAAGGCTGCCGGGTATGGTGAATCCCGGTTTTTAGATACCAATAAAACCGAAGTTGGCCGATCAAAAAATCGTCGCGTGGAATTTACTGTACTGAAAAAATAAGCACTTCATTATGAATTCAAAAAAAATAAATATACTACTCCTATCACTGCTAATATCGTTTATTAGTTTAGCACAGAATCCGAAACGAATATTTACTAGTAATATATTCAAAGGAATGGAGGCCAGTTTAACTGCTGATATTGATAATGAGTTTGGTAAGGCTAAAGAAGATTTCGACAAAATCTTAGTTAAAGATCCTGAATCGGCAATGGCTAATTTAGGACTTGCTATTGTCTACTCATATGATAAATATTCTAACAAAGACTATTGTACAGCGTTAGAACACTTTAATAAAGCTTATAAAGCACAATCACAGTTTACCTCCGGGGATCAAGATGTTATCAATGAGTTGGTTTTTATACAAGATCATAGCCGCAGAAACAAACCATTTACTGAGAATATGGACTGGCTAAAACAAGAAACTGAAGATAAACTAATAAAGTTTATACGAGAAGAAAAAAATTCAGATTATGCCAAACGATTTTTACAAGATTTTCCGAGTTCAAGATACTATCGTAATGTTTCGCATATTTTGAGTTATATAAAATTTAGAGAAGCTGAGAATGAAAATACAGTTGATGCATTTAATCAGTTTTTAAAAGACTACCCTGAAGCGGCTCAAGTTGAGATGGCAGAAAAAATGCGGAATAAGTTAGCCTACAATACGGCAATAAGTGAGGGATCATTAAAAAGCTACCAAAATTATATTGAAAATTACCCTGATGCGGAACACGTTGGAGAAATTAAGAATCTGTTGGAAGAAATGGCTTTTAAAGATGCATATAATAAACATACACTTGAAGCCATTGAGCGCTTTATCATTAATTTTCCAAATTCATCAAAAATATCAAAAGCCAAAGTTTTACAACAAGATTTGCTTTTTGAATGGGCTAAAAGAGAAAATAATATAGAGGCTTATAACAAATTTGTGGCTTCATGCACCGAAGGCAATCGCTACATTGATATTTTTAATCTAAAAGCCAATGTATTAGCTGAACAAATAGCAAAGGAATTTCCAGATGGAAATTACGAGTTTGTAAAAGTATTTGACAACCAACAATTAAATGATTTTGGTGGAGGAATTGCGAAACGCACAAATGGAGAGCTAGTAGTGGCTGCATCGTCACGCAAAGCTGTTGGTGAGATGTATGACTCATGGCTTTTAGGTTTAGATAGTAGCGGAAAAATGATTTGGAATAAGTTTTTAGGAAACCGTTTTGATGATATAGTAAATAAAGTGTGCATAAGTGATCAAAACGAGATATATGTTGCAGGTATTACGGGTGCCATCGTTGATAGTTTGAAAGGCCAGGCATGGCTTTACAAGCTCGATTCCGACGGAAACAATATATTTAACCAAGGATTTGATATTGACGAGGTACTTGATTTTGTAGTTTATCCCAACAATAAAGTTTTAATTGCAGGCTATAGCAAAGACACAAAAGAATCAACTTCTACACCTAACCTAGTAAAGATCAATGCTAATGGAAAAAAACTATGGACTCGTGCATATTCAAACAAAGGCAAGGTTTATAGTTTAGCTAATGACGCATTGGGTATTACTTATGCTGCGGCTGGCAATTGGATATTTGCCATCGATCAGGCAGGTTATTTAAAATGGGATATTTTATTGGATAAGGATATAAAACATACAGCTGTTGATATAAATGCAAACAATAAAATAGTATTTGCTGGTTTAAATGCCTCCGGAGTTTTTGTCAATGCATATAATAGAGATGGAGAAAAGCTATGGGAATCTCTAATTGATACTTCTTCTGAAAATGGAGATATAGAACAAGTTATTCCTTTACCTGATAACAGTTTTGTTGTTGCTGGAACATTTAATAATAAAATAAAAGTGACACATATTGATGAAACAGGTGCTATTAAATCAAGTAAAGAATATAGTTTACCCGAAGGAATTAAACTAAATGGCTTAACAACCACTGATGATAATTTTGTTGTAATTAGCGCTACCAGATTAATGGAAAAAAGTGATTTAATTGTATTTAAATTTGCACTATAGATGTTTCATAGCTCTTACATCATATTCTTATAATAATCTGAAAAATCCATACACGTTAACAGTATCGAAGTTGAGTATCAAAGTGAGTTTGACTTAAAAAATAAGAATGTGAATTTAAAAACTTGAATTTAATGGCTTAATAACTCTAAAATAGCGAAGCAACTTCTTAAAATCACCTGATCCATTATCTATCAATCCCCATAACACCTATTAGCGATTTCTATCCGGTTGTCGGCAACACACGCGCTCAGCCTTTGGTTTGCAACCAGGCAGAACGCTTAGTTATTAGCGGCTGAACATTTTACTTTTTTGCATGCCTCTCCAAAAACTTAAAGATTTGGCTTTTATATTTATCACCTCCCACTTGCCATAAATTTACATGATTTGCATTCTTAACTTCAATAAACTGCTTATCAAGACTTGCAACATTTTTAAAATTTAACCTACCATATTCTATCTTAATTCTATCATCAATATCTCCATGAGCTATAATAATCGGCTGAGTAATATTAGTACAAGAAACACATGGTTTTACTTCCTCAGGATTAAAGTCCGCAACATTTTTAGACCTATAAATTAAATATTCTGATAGTATCGGAATATCAAAACCTAAATAGAATTTGAAATAATCATGAACGATGTCTTTAAAATCAGAAAAAGTACTTTCAATAATGCCAAACTTTATTTCCTGACAAATACCCATTGATTGCAATGCTATGGCAGCCCCCAAAGATTGTCCCCAAATTCCAATATTATTATTTACATCCTTCCTACTCTTCAAATACTCTACAACTCTTTTAATGTCATATTTTTCTTTGAATCCATATGTACAATAAGAACCGCTACTTTCTCCATGAGCTCTCAAATCTACAAGAACAGAATTATAACCACTATCTGCTAATTGTTTTGATAGTTGATAAAAATGTTCTTTTCGCCCTCTTATTCCATGAAGTAAAATAATTGTTCCTTTTTCTTCACTTGTATTTGCATTAACAAGCAAACATTTCAATTGAATGTCATCTTCTGTCTCAAGCGATAACTTTTCACTATTCAAACCAAAGTCTTCAGGTGTTCCAAAAGAATTCTTTCTGTTCTTAAAAGAATAGATTCCTCCATTAATGTCAACAATCAGTCTTGTTCCAAAATAGTCGAACAAACCAACAGCAATTATAAAAGCAATTACAAGGAATAATAATAATCTAATCTTTGATTTTTTCATACGTTATTGAGTATGTTGCCACTAAGGGCTCGTATAAGGATAGTAGCCGAATGCATGACACTTTCCTGTCAAGTTACAAGTAAGTTAAAGCGGGCTGCAACCCTTGAATTTACGAATGAATCGGATATCATATTTATAAATTGTTAGGCAATGACATTATTCTGTTTTTGTAAATATACCAATTTCAAATTATTGTCAATCTGTTCTGTTTTATAATCTTTATATCCCAATTTTCGATAAAGTTTTAAATTTTTCTCACTTTTATCGCCGGTAAACAATTCATAAATCAAACAATTATCAAATAGCTTTTCTATCGTTGTCATTAGACTTTTTCCTATTCCTTGATTTTGAAAGTCAGGTTTAACAATTAGCTTGCCTATTTTGCAGATATTATCCACTAAATCAGCTCTCACGGAACCAATAATCTGTCCGTTTTTTTCTGCTTTAATCACAATTCCTTTTTGCCACTCCAATTTTAATAAATCAATATTTTGAGTCAATGGCTGTATATTGAAATCATTGTATATTTCAGCTTCTTGAACGTATGCTTCTTTTTGCAATTCAAGTATTTTGTCTAAATCGGTCAGTTCTGCAAGACTTATTTCAGTCTTTTCGGAATCAACTGTATTACCATTTTTATCAAGTTGTAAATACGGATTATAAGCAACTTCCCACAAATTCTTATCAGGGTCGGCAAAGTATCCACTGTATCCACCCCAAGATGCTCTTTCAGGTTTCTTAGTTATCTCAACACCTTTTGCCAATAGATTGTCAAATATTAAATCAACTTCATTTTCAGTCCTCAAATTATAAGCTAAAGTGAATCCTCTGAAATCAAGATTGATGCTTTTCATTTTCGCATCTTCTGCAAGTTTGTCAATCTGATAGAGAGCTAATTGAAATCCGTTTAGATTATAAAAGATTATATTCTCATTGCTCTGCCCTGTCTTTTTCCAACCAATTATTTTAGAGTAAAATCTTTCAGATTCAATCAGGTCAGTAACACCAAGTGTAATTATCGTTAATCTTTGTTCCATTTTTCAATTTTTGCAGTGAATCTCTTTGCTGTTCCTAACGTTTCCTATTGAGTAGGCAAAGGGATTTTGACTTCGTCGTTTTTTAATACCCCCTAATCCTCTCATCCCCATGCATCGTGATACTTGATAGTCTCCCATCATACGGCTCTTGTTATACAAATCTAACATTATTATATACATAATATTACTGCCGATGGAGAATATTTTCTGATATCTGCAAGCCTCCACCTATCGAAATCCTTCAACACCTCACACCAAAATAACACCGGAAGATGAATGGGATGGCTATGCATAAATCAATAGCGAAGCAACTTCGTTAAATCATCTGATCCATTATCTATCAATCCCCATAACACCTATTAGCGATTTCTATCCGGTTGTCGGCAACACACGCGCTCAGCCTTTGGTTTGCAACCAGGCAGAACGCTTAGTTATTGTGTGGAGTTATTTCTTCTTTCTTATTCTATCTACAGTTCCCATTGCTTTCCTGAAGCATGGATGAATCTGAAAATCTTCTAAAATTGGTTCGTGAACTTCATTGTAGGAATAAATAGTTTTACTGCCTCCAGCACCTCCAAGAATAAAATCACCTATAAAACCAATATCAAACAATATCTTTAATAACTTCTTCGGGTCTAACTCATTAACGATTTTCATATACCAATCTGAAGAAATATCCAGTTCAGTCGCCATAATTAAAAACATATCTTCAAATTCTGAAAGTTTTAAATTGTATTTGTATCGAAAAAATCTAGATTTCCAAAATTTGAATAGTTCATATATATTAGGATACTGATTGGAGAATTCGGACGATAAATCTTCCAATTTCCAGTTTGAATACTCTAGTTCAACTTGTTTAAAAATCTCTTGGTCAGGAATTTTGGTTGAATTGTTTTCGGAATACAATCTTGATAATTGTAACAGTTCTCTAGGTCGGCCTAGTGTTCTTTCAGCTAACCAATTGGCAATTAATAACACCCCAACTTTATCAGGGAATACTTTACCAAAAAGAGAATCTCCATTAAACTCAATATTGTTTATTCTATAATTATATTTTACCCGCTCTTCTAATAGTGCCATAAGAGAATCAGCGTTCCAAGAAACTTTCTCAACATCTCGATATTTATCACTGTGTTGAGTATGAGTAAGCAATATCCTATATACATCTTCTCTTAAGCAAATGAATATGTGCAAATTCTGAGATATATTTTTCACATAGTTTGAGCAGGTTAATAGCCCTAACAACATATTATTTGCTACAATAGAATTATTCCAGCCTAAATCTAAATCATCAATAATCCAAGATACTTTATAACCCGCATTGCAAATCTTAGATAATTCATTTTCATAAACTTCAATATCCGAATTCTTTCTTATTATTTTTTCAATTTCAACACCTAGGTCACCAAGTTTACCAGCCTTTATTTTCAATTTATTTAAAAGTTCTTGAGCGGATTCCAATAGGTTTTTATCTCTCTGGTCATTATCTTTAGCAAGTCTGATTGCAAAATCAAAAACATCTGAATTGTCATTTTTTGGCTTCTTCCCAATCTCTATCAGGGCTTTTTTATAGATAAAATTCAGCCAAACATATTGAAAAAAAATCTCCTTATTAAAATTATCTCTAATATCATTATCAGCAATTATGTTACTGAAAATATTGAAGGTCGGAGAAATCTCAATTATATAATCATCTTCCCACCCTGAGGATGTTTCGATAAATTTTTTCCTAATCGCACTCTTACCAGAACCTTTTCTTCCAATTATAAAGGTTTTACTACGTTTATATAGTCTTTCTAATGCAGGATGGTCAACAAAATATTCCATCAAGTTAGGGTCTTTCTCTGCACTATCATTTCCCCAATCAATTTTATTTATATCTAGATTCATATTCACTGGATTTTCTTGTTAATTCCACACAACGTTACGGCTATGAAGCTGTACTTTTTTGTGTTGCGCCTGCGGCAAGCCTATGCTTTATAAGCCATTGTTGGCTGGCGTTATTCCTTAATTATTTTTCGAATTATAACTTCGTCATCTACAAATACCTTTACAATAAAAATACCAGCAACCAAATGAGATATATCAAGTTGATTACTAGCTTTTTTGGCATACACTAGGCTTCCGTATGAATCAAATATTTGTATCTGTTGTATGACCGATTCCGTCTCGAAAAATACCATCCCATTTGTTGGATTCGGATAAACCTTCACCTGATGAATAATATTGGAGTCAATACCAACATTGTACTCAAGTTTAAAAGTAAATAACTCTGATTCATGCAGTTGTCCATCGCCATCACAACCTGAAATTTTATAATAATAAGTAGCACCAGGCTCTAAAGAACTAAGTGCAGCACTTACCTGCCTTGTTTTACTGCCATAAACGTAATAAGGACTAGCCAAAGTTGTTTTATCTGCATCTTCAGAAAGCCCATAATGAAAGTTGATATTTGATATGTATTGCCCGCCAGTATTAATTAAAGAGCTAAGTATGATACCACTATCAGAGGTTTGATTAAAATCTAAAGGATACATAACAATGTCTCCCGTCATATTGATGATATCTTCCCTGCTATAAATGAAATCTCCTTGCATTTCACCTCTTAATCGACAGAAGTAAATTGAGTCTAAACTTAAATTACCAATGTTCGCCTCAATGTATCTATACCCACCTTTTATAACCTCATTTGGATTAGCCGACACAAATCGATTGTATTCTTGTGATGTACCATACTCTAATACAATATTTTTAATCGTGTCCTTATTCGCTCTAACATAGGCATTCATATTAACAGTTTTGTCAGATACATTTAAAGCATACATATCAAACTCGTACTCTTTTGCTGTTGTAAAGCTGATGGGCTTACTTTCAATTTCAACACCCTTATGAATAGCCTTTAACCTGGCCTGATAAACCGTTTCTGGCTCAAGGTCGGTAAGTTGTCCTTCTACATTCACATTAGATCCTTCAGAAACTATACCCGGCATTGCTTCCACACTTAAATTGAATGCTTCATTGGTGCCATAAATAAACACGATATCGCTTATATCATTTTCATTTGATACAACATTAGCCGACAATTCGGCCCCATTATAACTAACATTGTTGTAATAATTCATTGCCATAGTATACTCTGGCAATGTGGTAAAAGATTTTATTTCGCTGCTATATGATACACCGTTACACGTTCCTTTAAGTCGGAACATATATGACGTTTCAGACTCTAAACCATTAATCGTGGCGCTTACATTTACAGATTCGCCGCCATTGATATTACCTGAAATTGCACTGACAGATTGATTAAGGGAATTAATACCATATTCAAATACAATATTCTCAATATCAACGCTGTTTGAAGTTACGTTACCTGAAAACTGTACTTCTCTGTTTGATATTACCTCTGCCTCATTTGAGCTTACTACTGCAGGGCTATAACTAATTTTTGACCGAAGTATTTTTCCATTACTTCCATACTGATATATGTTATCGTCAATAATTTCAATGCCCGACATACCATAAATAGAAGTTTCAAGTTCCCAGGTGGCTCCGGCATTTTCGGTTTTGTATAACTTTCCATCCTCATCAAGGATATAGCCTATATTGCGATTGTAAAACCTGACATACTCATAATATTCGTATGGAATATTTAACTCTGTCCATGTGCTTCCTCCGTCTAATGTTTTATATATTAATGCATTATCACCAACAAAATATCCGCAATCCTTATCTACAAAATGAAACCAATTAATATCCTCATCAATTTCAAAAACGTTTGTCCAGGTAAGACCTCCATCAATTGTTTTATAAATTCGGTTGTAGTAATTACGTATTCTACGCGCATAGCCAACCTTCTCATCAATTAACTGAATTTGCCCAAACCTGTCTGTGCTTATGGTCTCCCAATTTTCGTTATTACCAGTCACCCTAAATATTGCAGAACCACCGGTGCCTACAATACCAAAATCTTCATTTACAAAGTCAACAGCATATAAACTTCCGTGAATAATAAGATCTTCTGGAAGTGCACTATGCCATGTGTGCCCCCCGTCAGTGGTTTTCATTAACACCTTACTATCCATCGATGTGCCGGGTTTGCCGCCGGCAGTACAAAAACCTATTAACTCAGAAATAAAAGAAAAACGCTGTGTTTTACCATAAGGAATTGGGGCACCCAGATTCTCCCAATTTTCGCCTCCATCTATTGATTTAAATAGTTCGTCGCCAACCAATGCATATCCAATTTCAGCAGTCACAAAATCCATTTGTTTAACATCATTGTACATAGGCGAGTATTCGTTCCAGGTTTGTCCTCCATCAACTGTTTTTAGTATTCTACCTCTCAAACCAACTGCAAAACCAACATTGTTATCAATGAAATGTATTGCATAAATAGTTGTACCATAAATTCTACCTGATTGAAATCCCGCCCATTCCCAAGAAGTTCCCCCATTTGTAGTTTTGAAGATAACTCCGTGGTCACCAGAAATATATCCATTTAATTCATCAATAAAATAAAAAGAATAGATAGCATCTGATGTGTTATCAATTTCACTCCAAGTTTCACCACCATCAACTGTCTTAAGTATATCATTGTGCTCACGTGAGGCAAAACCAACCTCACTATTAATAAAATAAATAGTAAAAAAATCTGAAGGAAAGTAACTAACCGATTCAGTTACATACCAATTCAATCCTCCATCAATTGTTTTTAATATTTTACCTGAATTACATGCTGCATGCCCTATTTTAGAATTTATAAAGAAGGTTTTGTTCACTGAATATCCTGTTATATCATGGCTTTGCCAATTGTTTCCTCCATCGTATGAACTTACAATTTTATTGGAACTTGAAATCAAAATCGTGTCCTCATTAATCACATTGACACTATTATAATTATCATTTGTTTCCATACTAATTGGGTTCCAAGTATTACCATTATCGATAGATTTTATAACATACCCAGAATTGCCAACAATAAAACCCGAGGAGTTGTGAAAATTCAAATCATTAGCACTTGATATTTCTTGTGAAATTGACCAGTTTTCACCAGAATCAGTGGTTTTTAATATTTCTTTATTTGTAATTATATATCCAATTTCATCTGTCACAAAATGAATGTTAACTCCAGAATTTATTGTTGGAGTAGGATTTAACAATTCCCAGTCATCTTGACCAAATAGAATAATTGAAATTGTAAAGAAATATAGTAATACTGGTAATTTTGTTTTCATTGTATTTAAGTTATTTTTTTCAAAAATGTCGCGTTGCAGTGTCCTAATGCTAGCCAACGGCCTGCCGCATGAAGTGTAAGGGAAATTTGACCTTACTAACCTTTCAAATTGAGGGAAGCCGAAGCGTTGGTTTTAGTTTTATATTTTCATTTGTTTTAAAGTCAAATCAACGATTTGGCGTTGCTTGCCGAAGTTGCGAACCTACCAAAATGCACTGCCTCCCTTATACTTTATTGCGGCTTGTTGCACTAAACCTAAAGGTAGCTAAAGTCCGTTGCCCTTGCTACCTTTATATGTGTTAATAAAATATTGTACCATGAAAAAAAAGCTTTACCAGAATCGATGAAGCTCGTTCTTCATTATCCAAATTTAACGAATTATACGTTAAACTGGAAAGACATATTGCTATTACCGGCAAAAGCCTGAGTACCCTGCATAATTATGGCCGTTGTCTGGCTACCATGGCTTTGCATTTCAACTGTTGTCCCACCCAACTGGAAGAAGACCAGGTTCTGGATTATCTTCATTTCCTACAACAACAGAGTCGAAAACCATCCTCCTCTTATTTGAAACATACCGTTTACGGTCTTCGTTTGGCGTACAAGGTAACCGGTGTTCCTTCTAAACAAGTCTTTTTACCAAAAATGAAGTTACCCAAAAAACTTCCGGTTGTATTAAGTCAAACAGAGGTGAGACGTTTGATCAAAGCCGCTCCATTACTAAAACATCAGTTGATTATCGGACTTATTTATGGCTGCGGACTGCGACGTTTCGAATTAATCAACCTACAGATAAAAGATGCCGATCTGGATCGTTGTATGCTCTACATTCGTGAAGGAAAAGGGCGCAAAGACCGTTATGTCCCCCTTGGATGGCTATTGGTTAAAGGACTGAAAAAATACCTTGCTGCAGAAAAACCCTATCGCTGGCTTTTCAACGGAAGAGGACCCGACGGAAACCTACAACAGTATTCACCCACCGGTGTACAATGGGCCATTCGTCAAGCAGCTAAAAAAGCCGGTATTCAAAAACAAGTTACCTCCCATGTTTTACGCCATACCTACGCCACTCATCTGCTGGAAATGGGGTTGGATATTATGACGCTGAAAGATCTGCTGGGGCATGTCGATATTAAAACAACCTTAGTTTACCTGCACGTGGCGCAACTGAATAAAGAACGAGCCTTTTCGCCTTTGGATTGGCTATATAAGAAACCTCGATTATGAAGCCCCGGTATGAAGTGGCCGATGTGCTTCAGTTGCAACACGACCTCATTGACAGCCTGTGTTTCAACAGCTGGCAGGCACGTACTTTATATGCTTTGTCGGTTTGTCGAACCGCTCAATTAGGTGGTCATATCGATCGTTGTGACCATCCCGATTGTCATGCCCTTCATTTAAGTTACAATAGTTGTCGTAATCGTCATTGCCCCAAATGCCAGGGACACAAACGGGAACAATGGATTCGTAAGCGTGAAGCTGACCTGTTAAATACCACTTACTTTCATCTGGTGTTTACCTTGCCTGATACACTGAATCAATTGGCACTATACCAACCTGCTTTGCTCTACGGACAACTTTTTAGGGTGGTCTGGAGTGTGATTCAGACCTTTGCTTCCGATCGTAAATAGATGGGTGCCAAAACCGGTATGGTGGCCATCCTGCATACCTGGGGACAAAACCTGAGCCTGCATCCTCATCTGCATTGCATTGTGCCGGGTGGAGGAATCTCTAACCAACAAAAATGGAAATCGGTACAACGAACCAATAAGTTTCTGTTCCCGGTTAAAGCCTTAAGCAAAGTATTCAGAGCTCGTATGATGAAGGCCTTACGGCAAAAAACAAAGCTAAATCAACAAGAAGCTAAGCTGTTGATGAGTCAGCCTTGGGTGGTGTATTGCAAACAACCTTTCTTTGGTCCCTCACAGGTAATCGAATACCTTGGTCGTTACACCCATAAAACGGCTATCAGTAATCATCGAATCAAGACGATTGATGAAAATACCATCACTTTTTCTGCTAAAGATTATCGAAAAGGTGGTAAGCAATATCCGCTTACCCTTACTCATGCTGAATTTATCCGTCGTTTTGCCCTGCATATCCTACCCAAAGCTTTTGTGCGGATACGACATTATGGAATACTGGCTTCATCCATTAAGCAAAAAGTGCGCGAAGCTGTTGAACAGCAAATTGGAAAAGCTCTTATCCCTGTTCGTCCTCCTGTGAAACACCGACTTTGCTATACCTGTGGTAAGGGACAACTGATTACCATCTTAACCTTCGATGCTCGTGGGCCTCCACCTATCGAAATCCTTCAACACCTCACACAAAACTAACACCGGAAGGTGAATGAGATTGCTATGCTTGAATCAAATGTGAGTAACCAAAACTTGACTTAAAAAGTAAGAATGTGAATTTAAAAACTTGAATTTAATGGCTTAATAACTCTAAAATAGCGAAGCAACTTCTTTTTATCACCTGATCCATTATCTATCAATCCCCATAACACCTATTAGCGATTTCTATCCGGTTGTCGGCAACACACGCGCTCAGCCTTTGGTTTGCAACCAGGCAGAACGCTTAGTTATTAGTGGCTGGTTTTTGTTTCGTTTTCTCTACTTTAAGTTTTGCATATGTTTTCAGCGTTTTACCTTTTCCTAAGTCGAACTGCAATATGAAAACAAACTCATTGCTATTTGTAATATAAATATTACTGAAACTCCAATTAAATCCAAGCTTTTCGAAATTATAATTAGACGGATAATAGTTTAACTTTAGGTCTAAATCTCCGTTTGTAATATCATATAATTTGAGTCCACCTGAATAAAAGGTCCAATGATCCCATGCATAGGTCACCATTGTTTTTTGATCCGGAGAAATAACCACATGGTGTTCTAAAGCTGTTTGTTTTCCCGTTATTCTATTTTTAGCCATTAAGTTCCATGATTCATGATAATGCGCAGAGAAAAGAAATGAATTTATTGGTTTAACAAACCCTTTATGCTTATAGCTTGAGAAAGAATCATGCCTATCAGAACTATTGTCATTCTTAATGGTATCTAACCGGCTTGATTGCAATTTAATTACAAACGTTGAATCATTTAGTCTCCAAGCATTTTTATCTTCAATTTCAGGTTCATCGGAAAAATGTAATTCTTCATACTTAATTGATTTGTTCGTTTTTGCGATGTTTTTGAACTCAGAACGTGATATTCTATTAATGGAAAGTTTAAACGAGTCCAAATCTATTTTATGAATACTTGAAATTAGATTATTAATCTTTTGTTCTTTTTTTATGCTGTCAAGCATTTGATAATGCTGTCTATTGTTTGTATTTAACTTATCGTTACTTTCCTCTAGAGACGTACTTAAATCACTTGTTTTATCAGATAATTCTTCAACGATTTCATATTGTTGTTCTAATTTCTTTTTTAGAGAATAGCTATTAAAAAGTCCGTACGAACTGATGATTGCTAATATTATTATAAAAATATAAAGCAAATAATGCTTCTGTATTTGTGATTTCATATAAGAATTATGGTTACTTGATTAACTTGCCACTAACGGTCGCTGGATGAAGTCGTGGCGCATTAGTCGTGGTGTCGTGTCACCCGATAGGGGGACTAAGACGGTAGACAAAGGCGTCAGGACAAGCAAAGCGCGCCATGCTTTATTTCCAGCGTGTTAGGGCAAGTTATTTATTAGTTTATAAGTATTGTAATAACCTTCACATGAAATTTTCAAATGCTCACTAAAGTATTCAGGCATCCTTCTTTTCCAATTCCAAAGTTCCTCAATCTTAGCTTTATTACCACTATTGATTGCGTGTTCAAATCTAAAAGTAGTTTCAAACTGGTAATAATGAACTATATCCTTTCTATGCTTATTAAACTCTTTGAATTCATTGTTTTTGAAATCCAATAGTTTATTAAAATAAATGTTTTCTTTTAATAATTCATTCTTATTCAGAATATCAATGACTTTTGGAAAATTTACTTGTTCTTCTTTAATGTCTACATTTAAATAATATGCTAATGAATCACCGATTCGATCCCAAAAATTATATAATTTCTCATAGCAACAACTTACAAAAGAAGAGTATAACCAATCTGAACTAGTCTGATCATATACTGAATTAAACTTTCCATCTAAAAAAAATGCTTCCTCAATGGGATTGTTTATTAACGGTCTATAAAAAAATAGATGCGCTGTGAATAATTTCAAATCATTATTACAGTTCACCAGGTCCCAGACATTTTTTACTTTATGAAATCTATGGAAAGCATTATTCCGATTTTCAATACTTGATGTAGATAATAAAAGAACATTAAGGTCTTTATAAGTGTATTCGTTGTCAGAAAGACTAACTAGTTTTTCTCTTTTTATAATTTGTGCTAATTCGATTATATGTTGCATTTCTGATAATTTGCCCTAACGGTTCGCCAATATGAGTAGGCTGGGATTTCGAAGCCACCTACTTATCAAACCGCTACAGTTTTTATTAAAAGTACAAACTTTTAGCATACTACTTACCCCCAGCTTACTTATATTGGCTGTTGCCAGTATGTGCTTTATTCTTCCCATTCTATTTTGTCAGGAATCATTTTGTTATACTTAAAATCATCAAAGTCTTTGTAGAAATCAGTCTTTGGGAAATTTCCTGCCTCTTCTTTCTGTTTCCATGTCAAATGTACAAGAGCAAAGTCAAAGTCAAAATTTTTACTGCTATGAATAGAAAAAAGTACATTGTCATTCATTCCACTTGTACAAAGTGCAGAAAAATCATACTCTGTCATAACATGCTTTTTCTTAGAACCAATCAACCGATTTATTAATCCTTTATCTAATCCAATTTCCTTTTTAAGTTCATTTTCAAATGCAATTTTTTGGTCAATCGTTAAATCTTCCCAAGGTTCTTCAACAAAAAGTCTTGGTGGTTCAGTTTTAAAGAAATCATCTATTATATGTCTAAAAATACCAGCTATTTCAATGTCAATCTTCTCGTCCTTAAGTTCTTGAACGTCCCAAATCGAAATTCCGCCAATTGAATGTAAAAAGTATCCATTTTCTAATTGAACATTTAGTCTTAAACTCTTCCACAAATCAAAGTCTTTGTCATTTGTCGAGTTAAATTTCCAGATAATCTCCCTAATTGCTAAATAGTCATTATTTGGTATAAATTCTCCAGACAGAACTCCCATACTGGCATCTGATATACTCAGGTCTGCCTTTCCAATCAAAATTTTATTCGAGTATATTTTAGTCAGCATAAATTATTCTGTTTTATCAATTCTTGTTTGTTGGTACGTACGCTCTTCTTGCATTACTGGCAACGTTTGCTGGATGAAGTCGTGGCGCGTTAGTCGTGGTGTCGTGTCACCCGTTAGGGGGACTAAGACAGTAGACAAAGGCGTCAGGACGAGCCGACCTAGCCATGCTTTATTCCAGCGTGTTGGTAACCGTAATTTATATTTCAAATTCAATGGCTTTATTAACATTCCACTTGCCATTTTTCTTTTCGACTAAATATGTAACTGAAAATTCTCCAAGTCCAAGAGCATTACCTGTTTCAACTTGATACTTTACAATTGCAAAATCTTTATTTTTTGAAAACAGGACTTTATTAAAAATACATAAATCCCTATCAAATATTTCATACACCAATTCTTGGTAGAATTTGTCAAAGGATTCTTCATCAGAAGTTTTACAGTCATTTAACTGCTTTGTTATTTTTCTTAGTTCAAATAATGCACTTCTAGGAATTAATCTAACATTGAGGTCTCCAAATTTCAGATACTTAATTTCTTCGATTTGGAGTCCACCGTAATTCTCATTTAGTAGATTTACCAATGACGTATCTTTAAAATCTTCAAGAAATTCAGAAACAATTATATTTTTTTCACTAATATCTTTGTCATAATCAATAACTGTCTGAATAACATCTATTGATTCAATCTGGCCATATGCAAGTCTAATTGAAAAAGGAAGAATAATAGTAAAAAGTAATCTTAATAATTTCATGTAATTATTTTGTCTGTGCGAGGTTAAATGGTTACCAACGGTAAATTATATGTTGTCGTAGCGGATTGCGGGTGATTGTCTGTCCGGCACGGACTAAGACAATCAGGCGGGAATCCGAGCTACGCATACACACAGAAACCGCTATGCAATATATAAAATGTTGTGTTTAGTTTTTTTTGAAAATCTTTAATAAATCTTCAAAGTCAATTGGTTTAGTTAAAATTGGATATGAAGTTGGAAGATTATTTTCAATTAGTTTTTCTTTTATTAGATGATTACCAGTTAAGATGATTAGATTATCGACAGTTAAACCATCATTTTTTATTTTTTTTAATATTCCAAAACCATCAAGATCACTTTTTTTTGATAATGAAATATCAAGGAATACATAGTCATAATTAACAATACTTGCAAAAGGTCTTATATCTTGGGATTTTGCAAATACTACATACTCCAAACTATTGTCGAAATAAATATCATTTACATAATCAAAAGGAGTATCGATATATGAATATTCATTTTCAATTATTAATATTTTCATTGTATATGTATTTTTTAAATTGCAGTTTAAAATAGATATCACCATCAGTATGAGTCATTTTTGCTGAGATATTCATCTGTGAGATAAAGTCTTTAACTTCTAATAGTCCTCTAGAGTTTCTTCTTTCTATCTCAACTCGTTGTGAGGACTCAAAATCTTCAATAAATTTTGTTGAATTTGGATTTGAAGAATCAAAGGAATTAATGAATATGACGGAATAATTATCTTCATCTTCATCAA
The DNA here is from genome assembly GCF_963668385.1 of uncultured Carboxylicivirga sp. Classification (GTDB taxonomy): domain Bacteria; phylum Bacteroidota; class Bacteroidia; order Bacteroidales; family Marinilabiliaceae; genus Carboxylicivirga. Next base: position 3,724,222 of record NZ_OY764327.1, on the reverse strand, counting down.
ATACTATTTTAGATACACCTTTATTGTATTTATACATGTTCGAAATCCAGTTGTTCAATACAAGCTCTAAGCCAACAATATTATACTTAACATCATATTTTATTCGGTCTTTATTAGTCAACCAATTGATTTCGAAATTTTCAAAATCAAAATAATAACCCCAAACACGCCTTATCTCTGAGAACAATTGTTGAATCCCAAATGTATTAGTTTGATATACATTGAATGGATTATTGGATTTTGTCAAAATGTAATCTGCTCTCTCTAAAATTTGTGAAATTGAGGCACTTAGTTTTTGACGTTCCCTTTGGAGATATGGTTCAATTTTTCTTCTCTTTGTTTCATCCGATGATCTATTGTAATCATCTACCATTGCTAAATAACTTTTTACCGGACCAAGTTTATTTCTAATGAAATGCATCGAATTAACAGAATTAGTGACGTAGTTTATTTTGTCTTCTAATTCACTTAGTTTTTTAAGTTCATTACTTTTTTGTTTTATATCTGCATCAAAAACTTTTGAAAGTCTATGAAAAAATGGACTTAGTAATTTGGGGACGAAAAAGGATAATGGAATATGTTGAAGGTTTTTATAATCATTTGAAAAAAGAATATAACAGTAAAGATGAGAATTAATTGGACAAACTTGGACAATATTATTATTTATAATATCACCATCAATTTCCATTTTTACATTGTAAATCGTTCTTTTCTCTTTTATTACATCAAAAAAGGACTTTTTATCTTTAATTTCAAAATTCCAAACAAAATAGGAACCATTTACAATAATGAATTTATCGTTTTCGACTCTTAAACATACTATCTTAGAAATTTCTCTTCGTAGTATGCCAGACTCATTAAAAATTGGAATAACGTTTTCGTAAATTTTATATGGCCGTGTATATAGCTTGTCGTCAATAAAGAAATTATCAATTACTGTATTTAACCTTTGTTGAAATCTAAAATATTTTGATCTTAAACTATCAAATGAATTAATGAAAAAGAACAAGATGAAAGGAATTATATATAGTGTTTTGAATTCAGATGTAACTACATACAAACTAATTAGGGGAAATACATATAACAAAATTGACTTTCTTTCACCACTATGATTATGTGTATTTAATATTGGTGCAAATAATAGTGCAAAAGAAAATATGTCAATATTTTTTGATTGAATTAGTATGAATGTAATAAATGCGTAATCATTTATTAATCGCAATAATGAAAATAATTTATCCTTTTTATATAAAAATCCATATAAAAAAACATATAGCAAAAATGCAGCTACATTTATATACCATTTAAATTCAGTTCCAGAATAGAGCAAAATAAAAATCGAGTAACCAATCAAGAATACTCTAAATATTATTGATATATTTTTCCGTTGGGATTTATCAATAGCTAGAATTGTAGACATAGTTATTTACTATTTAAAATATCAATCACTTTTTTGTAAAGGTAGTTGACAATGAATAATATATAAAAGAATTTTATGGATATTAAAGTTATTATTCCAATAATAGAGTTAGTCTCTACTTTGAAATCATTATCAATAGCAAATAGATTTGATGTAATGTTAGCAAGGTGATTTAATAGAAAATTTCCTGAATAATTGTGATATGTGATATCAAATGTTTCCCAGCATTTATAGGGCGCGGGTAGAAATATAATGAATGAGAAAACCATTAAGAGAATAATCGTGATAATAATTGAGCATAAATTATACGTCGAAAGATGAAGGATTAAATTAAAATACTTCCCAAACTTATATGGTTTTGAATAGAGCCATCGGGTTTTCTTCTCATTTACGAAAGCTTTCATTTTTTTGCTTTCATCTTCAAATCCTTTCGTTTTTAGAAGTCTGTACGCAAGCAAAGACAATTGATACTGTTCCAAAGTATTTCCACAAAATTTAATTGATTTCTTTAATTTTTCAACATCAATAATGTCATATCCTAAATCCCTATTGTCTATCGATTTAATATAAACGATTATAAAATTCTTTGTGTCAAGATAAATTGAGTTCCTAATATCGGTACTTGATTGATCTTTAAATTTTATTTGAATAATCGAATAGTATAGACTTGCTTTATTATGATTGTCTTCTTCGATTTCATCAATCTTTGTATATATCTTTTCAATATTCATGTAGGTAAGCTGTTTTTAAATTAAACACAACGGTGGTTGCATGGCGTCGTAAGGGGATTTAATCTCACATACTTTCATAATTCCGCTAAGCCAAAGCGCATATTTGTTTTACATTTTCATTTTAAAGCCAAATCTGCGATTTGGCGCTGTTCGCTTTTGCAGAGGCCTACCAAAATGCTACGAAACCCTTATGCGCTATTGCAACGTGTTATGGCCCGTTTTTATCTTTTATTTCAAGTATTTCTTCTTCTATTTCAGTATCGTCAATCAATTCGGGATAAAATGTTGTATATATTCTCTCACACCATTTTTCAGTAATTGGTATTTGAAGATTAAGTGATTTATAAATTTCGTCTTTTCGATCAGTTTTGTAGCATAAATGCCAATCTAAAGATTGTCTTTGACTATCAAATTCCAGATAATAACTTTCAAGTTGAGATTCATATCCATACCTATTTAGAATTGAATCTGAGAGTGACTTTGCTTGATCTAACGATATTAATTCCGTTGACTTATAAATAGATAAATCTGGGAATGTAAATTTTAATATTTGTCCATATTGGTCGAGTGATAATACGATTGGAAAGTTTTGTATTCCTAAGCTAAAATCAGTCCACATATAAATTATTCCAATTTTAGGTATGAAACTTAGGTTGGAATTAATTCTTTCAGGATTTTCCGAATAATATTTTCCAAGATCAAATATTGTGGCTTTATAAAATTTGAGATTCTTGTAATTAGTAAGAGTCCTATGTTTTAAATGTTTTTTAATAACTCTTTGTAAAGAGTCAGGCAAATTGTTTTCAGAGTCAATCTCAGTTGAATATTCTGTTAAATTATAATCTGGAAGACTAATCGCAGTTTTTTCCCTAGATGAATACATTAAGTTCTGTCCAAATGCAAATTGCGACAAGATTAAAAGTCCTGATAATATGTATATGAGTTTTCTCATCTATTTTGTTGGGTCAAATGGGCCATAACTACGATATAACCGTCAGTATATGACGGTTACATCGCTTATATGTCTTATTCCGGCATTTTATTTATTTAGCTTAACTATTAGGTAATCAAACACCTATTCCTTTTTAAGTATTTATAAGCGTTTAATAATAGCATACGATTATAAACGTTTAACATTAAATAAATAGGTAAATAAGCAGATTGCTATATTGGATTTCATAGAGTTTGATTTTAATAATTTAGTTTTTACAAAAATAACAGAATACGAGTATTATGCTAATATACCTCAGCTTCTTTTGTTTAACGAAGTAATTTTGTAGATAAGTTCTATTGATTTAGTTATCAATACCTATAGAATATATAATCACACCCATATATCTTATATTGTATTATACAAAGTATTAACATGTACCTTGTTCGGTTGAATATAATTGATGCAAACATTATTTTTGGCTTAGGTAGGCCTCTCTCTGGTAACGGAGTTTTCTTTCTTGGTAAAGGAGTTTTCTTCTTCGGTAAGGGAGTTTTTCTTCTCGGTAAAGGAGTTTTCTTTCTCGATAAAGGAGTTTTTCTTCTCGGTAAAGGAGTTTTTCTTCTCGGTAAAGGAGTTTTCTTTCTCGGTAACGGAGTTTTCTTCCTCGGTAACGGAGTTTTCTTCCTCGGTAAAGGAGTTTTCTTCTTCAGTAACGGAGTTTTTCTCCTCGGTAAAGGAGTTTTAAAGAAAAACTCCTTTGTTTTTTTATCTCTCCTTCATGTTATTCATTGAGGCATATACATCGATACTTATATACTTTCCATTTTTTATTTCACAATCTCTAAGAGTACCCTCCCATTCAAAATCAAGCTTTTGCAGTGCACCTTTACACTTCGAGTTTTCGGTTTCGACATATCCTTCAATTCTATGCAGCTGCATACTTGTAAATCCATACTCACAAATTAAAGGCATCACTTCTTTCATTATTCCTTTTCCCCAATTTTGAGGTAATAACCAAAATCCAACTTCAGCTTTCCGGTTTGCTTTTTGCCAATTGTTTAATCCGCCAGCTCCTAAAAATGTTTGGTCTTTTTTATCACAAATGGCCCACCATATTCCGGTTTGGTTCTTTACTAAATTACTAAACCAGGCAATTTGCTCTTTGGTAGCTTCCATGGTCTCAAAGCTTATACCATAATATTTTATTACCTCGGGATTTGATAAGCCATTATATACATTTTGCAAGTCGTATTTGGTAAACTGCCTTAAAACAAAGCGATTACTTGTTAACGTAGGAAATTCTGCAGCTACTGATTCTTTTTTCCGCTCGATCCAATCGTTTTGGATAATAGCATAAACAACATCATCTACCCATTTGCCATTTATAAATAAGCTTTTAACAAAGTGCGCTTCTTTACGAAAACCAATTCTTTCAACCAACTTAATCGAATTACTATTTTCGGGATCGATGGATGCGATAATCCTGTGCTTATCTAATTGATTAAATAAATAATCCATTACAGCTTCAACCGCTTCGGTAGCATATCCTTTACTCTGAAAATTCTTATTGAGGGTACAGCCCAACTCTACTTGTAAGTTCTCTTCGCCCATAAAATGGATACCCACATCCCCTATTATTTTCTCCGATTTTTTTTCGATCATCACACATTGAAACCATGTTTCGGGTTGATTAATCTCCTTTGCTATTTTTGCAATAAAAAGTTCAACATCCCTAATTGTATCGGGTATCCACCCTTGGTATTTATTGGTTTCTTTATCTGATCGATACTCAAATACGGCTTCTTTGTCGCTAAGTAACAGGGACCTTATCATTAACCGACTGGTTTCTATTTTCATTGTTCTATCTATTGCTATTAATGATTGATTTACATCAGTTGATTGCCATTGAAGGCTCTTCCAAGCATTCATCTATCCAATCTATCCATTCCTTTTTTAAGGATTCGGCATCCGTTTCATTTTTTGCGAAACCATACTTGAAATATCTTACTATTCTATTTTTATCGATAATAATGGTTTGTGGATAGCCCTGAACCCCATAATATTTCGAAATGCGATTGCATTTGGGACCAGCATTGTATCTATAGTCTTCTTTTTCGCCCGTACATTCGGGCATTAGTGTATAGCAAATGGTATCAAAAGGTATATATTGACGAAGCTCTTTATAAATACCTTCTTTTGCTTGTAAAAAACTCAGTAGTCCCTCTCTGTTAATAGAATAGACACTGAGTACATTAACCTCCTGATTCTTGTATTTTTCTGATATCTGATTTAAGTATTTAACCTCTTGCATGCATGGAGTACATCCTACAAACGAAAAGTTTAAAACAGTAACCTTGCCTTGAAAATATAAACTATCAATTAGTATATCATCTAAAGTAATTCCGCTTACCTCAGGCATTGGTTTGTTTAACTCCAATTGATTATAAACAGTATAATCAGGTTTGGGAATAATATTTGTATTTGTAATTGGCTTAAGAGGCTTCATCTCCTGACTATGTATAATAGCAGGAATTGCAAATACGAAAAGCAGTATAAGTTGGATTTTCATAAGGTTTGATTAGTGTTAGTAATTATTGTGTGTGAGTGTGCAACTCCGCTGGAGTTGTAGCCATTAAATATAAGATTAATCTATAATTATTCAACTTCTCTGAAGTTGTTATAATATCTCCTGAAAAACAGATTTTACTAACCATTAAAATTCGGCATTTAAAACGATTTAGTAAGAAGAACAAATCACACCAGCTATAGATACAAATTATTAGGTTAGAACGAAACAACTCACCGATATCGATGACATCATAGACCATTGATTTTCTGAACCTTCTCTACCTTTTAATTTGAACGATCTTTTTTTAAAGTTTAAAGGGCTAGGCTCTTTCGTTTTTTGTTTTCTACGCTATTCGTCCTTTAAATAAATACAAAGATGACCATATTGGCCTCTTGTTCCATACAATGCAATTGTTTTAACACCTGAATTAAATTGATAATCAAGAATATCTGATATTTTTATTTCTTTCAGTACTTTCTCATCTATTGGCTTGTTATTGATAGAGATTACCGGAAGTATCAGGCATTCATCGTTACAACTCATTGAACAGTGTTTTAAATAGCTGAAATTTAGTGCCAAATCATAAGCCGTTACAACTTTTCTTGGTTTGTAATCTTCAGCTCTAATATCTGTTGCTTTAAATGGTATTGAATAATCATTAATAAGATATGTTTCAGTTTGCCCTTTTACAGTAATCGAAAGTAAAAGCAATAAAAATAAGGGGGTTAGTTTTGTCATTTTTTGTTTATTTTAATTATCGATTTACAAAGTATGCCACTGCAGATAAGCTAAAATTACAGTTAAAACATCGCTTTACAATATATATTGCATGCAGACTTATTCCAAAATCAAATTTCTATATTTTGGATATTTAACCGAATACTTTAACTCAAGGTCTTTTTTATCATTAGGTTTTAACTCAAATTCCCATTTAATCTCACCAGTCTCTGTATTTTGTTTTGCTCCAGACATATTCTGAATAGTTACCTCTATTTCTTCAATGGTTGATACAGGAACCTGATCTAGAATGATTATATTAATTGCCTCATTTTTATTATTTCTAACTGTTGTTTTCCAGGCACGCGTCTCTTCTTTTTTACTTCCAATAAATTGTTTGTTGGTATAATCCTTAATCTTTTCGCGATTGACAGAAACCTTTTTATCTCTTCCTAATGATATTTCCAATGTATCGGATGCATACCTAACATCCATAAGCGTTTTACCCACATAGGTATCTTCGAAAAACACATTAGCTTCGCCTTCTAATAAATTGTACTTCTCCCAATCTACAATATTAGCTATCAAAAAGGCATCTTTATCCACTTTAGGCACACAATAATATTGATAAAAGGCAGGTAAATCATAAGCAGCCATATCAACTGTATAATTTTTATTATCCGACTTAATGGTATAAGGTGTATTAATCTCGAAATCAACAGTTGTTTGATTTTCAACCTGTGCTGTTGGAATAGCTATACTACTTATTCCTCTAACTTTTACAGTTTTATCAACCTTAATCCCCGCTACTTTCCCTTGTATAGCCCCGGTTACATAGTCTTTGTTACTGGTACCATATCCAATAGCTACCACTTCCTGCAATTCTGCTTGATCTTCATTAAGTGTAATGTTCATTACTGAGTTAGTGATGGGTAAGGTAGTTGAATTAAATCCTATAAAAGAATAGGTTAACTGACTTGATTGATTAGGTATAGTAATGGAATAATTGCCATCCATATCTGTTACTGTACCAATGGTTGTACCTTCCACAACAACATTGGCTCCCGGCAATGGCTGTCCATAGTTACCAATTACTCTACCTTTAACACTGTTATTGGTAAGTTTATAACTGGGTGGTAATGCATTATAATTCAAGTAATATGTTTGAAGTTGAGGAGCAACCCCTGATACATTAGGATCGGCCGAAGAAAATTTAAGTTTACTGTTGGTCCAATCAACCTTCGTATCTTGCTTAACATTAGCCTTGTATATTAATTGAACTGGCTCATTAATATTTTTAGCTCTAATATCGTATGAAGGAAACCACCCCGCGTTTCCCACTAAGTAATTTAGCTCTATCGAATAAGATTTTGCTTGAGTTGCATCTACTTTTACCAAAACTTCACCTGTTGGATATTCCTTTTTACTGGTCAGCGTTTTTATCTGGCTTAGTAAAGCATTTTTTTGTTCATATAAGCTTTTTATTGACTTGTTTCTATCGATTTCTTTCAGCTTTAAAGAGGTTAATTTATCACCATAAAAATTAGCAGCCTGCTGAAGATTCGTAACACTTACTTGTTCATTCTTTCCTCCTATACTTCTGTTTTCCTGCAAAAACGAAAGCTCCTCTTTTATAATAGATAAGTAAGTACTTTCTAAATTAATTTTATCACTTACGTTTTCTAGCTGCTTTTCTAGTTCAGTAAGTTCATTGGATTTTTCCATTTTATCCAAATAGTTTTGCTGATGGTTTACAGACAATACGGTTATATCTCCCTCTGCTTTTACCTGAACACTTTTAGCATCGATAAAAGGCGATAAATTCACGAACTTGATAATTGATTTACCTTTGGTTAAGTCTATGTTCTTTTTTCGTACTATTTGGGCTCCATCAAGAAAAATAGTGACTTCATTTACTTTAGATCTAACTTCTTTTTCTACCATCTCTTGCGAGAATACATTGCTAATAAAAAGGCTTAGTAATATAATATTGATTGCTTTCATATAAGTATTTTCTATCAGGATGCAGAAATGCGATGGATTCCATAAATGTTTTTAAAATCTTTCTTCGATTTTCTATTTAACTTCAATACTTGATATGCAATTCCGCTGGCGTTACTCCCCAACACTTACGATTAAACTATTAATAATCAACTTCTTTTAAGCTATTATATTATCAACAGAAAAGATAAGTATTTAGGAAGTTTAAGTAGTTAAAGGGGCACTACTCTCGAAAAAATATGTAAAACAAAAGCATAAATTAGATCCATTGCAAAACCTAACTTATGCCTGTAAGTATTGACTACCAATTATTCTTCAAACTTTATTAAACCAGTGGAAGTACCAAACCACTTGGTTCCCTTGCTGTCGATAACAATAGCATGAACAGAAGAAATTGATGCTTCATTAACTTTATCGTAAGTAGTCCAAACCTCGCCATCAAATTTTGAAATACCCCAGCCATTGGAACCAAACCACTTATTATTATCGTTATCAACAGTAACCGACAAAACTGGAGAATCAGCAACTAACCAATTTGTTTCTGTTGTAAAATTTGTCCATACATTGTTTTTTAACATGGATATACCTCCCCAGGTTGCAAGCCATACTTCTTCGGTTTTATCAATGGCAATACCTACCACTCCATTACCGGCTATTTGATCATAACTATAATTTGTACAGGAGTTTCCATCGAATTTTGAAATGCCACTGTTTGTTCCAAACCATTTATTTCCTTGTTTATCTATTGAGATAGCGCAAACATAGTTATCTACCAATCCATTATTTATGGTATAATTCGTCCATTTTTGCCCATCCCACATCGAAACTCCTTTGTCACTGGTTCCGACCCAAATATTACCTGAAGCATCGAAAGAAATACTTAGCACATAATTACTCGCCAGGCAATTAGCTGAATTTTCATCGTATTGATAATTCACCCATTTATTACCATCAAGCATTGCCAGTCCACCACCAAACGAACCCACCCAAATATTATTATCAGGGTCCATGGCAATGGAAGTAATGATAGGGCTAGCCATAAAATTAGGATACGTATAAAAGTTACTACCATCATAGGTAGTTACTCCCATATTTGTTCCAATCCAAATTACATCTGATTGATCGACACACAAAGTATTTATATTCTCGCTAACTAATCCATCTTCTTCGGTGTATACCGACCATTTATCTACATCGATATCTGCGCCATCATCTTTTTCGCATGAGTATAAAGAGTATGTGATAGCATAAATCAATACAATTTTTAGAATACTGTTTTTCATAACTTTGGGTTTAAATTAATTACGTTAGGTTATTGTTTTTATTTGTGCTGATAAATTAATAGGTGAAAAAATTAGAAATGGCGATATATTCTTATTGATTTTAATAATCTCTCGGATCACTTTCTACAATTGCATAATGATAATTATCGACCCATTCTCCGCGAATTGGGAGTATCTTACGTCGTAATCCTTCACGGGTCATGCCTATTTTTTCCAAAACCCTTATAGATTTTACATTCTGGGTTGCAACCCCTGCTTCTACTTTATGTAAGTTGAATTTCTCAAATCCAACCAGAACCAATCTTTTTGCAAGCTCGGTGGCATATCCACATCCCCAATATTTTGGATTTAATTTATAGTAGATTTCACCCAGTCGAAACTTGTTATTCGACAGAAAAAATCCGGCATATCCAATAAACTCGTTTGTACCTTTTAGTGTTATTTTCCAGGTATATCCACTTCTGGGAACTTTGTTTTGGTCTTCAATCATCGAAATCAGGTGTTTTTCGGTATCTCTGATGGTTTCAGGAATTCCTAAGGTATTAAACTCATCTACTTCGGGTATTGAATTTAATTGGTGTAATTCTTCAAGATCTTTAAGGGTGATTTCGGATAAAATCAATCTTTCAGTTTCAAAATCAGGCAGATTAGGGTTATTCATAATTTTATCTTTTATGCGATATCATTCTTGATTTAATACATAAATAAAAATCATTTCTGAAGTAACAATTTTCGAGCCAGTTTTATAAAAACTGTTTATAATCTTAAATAATTGTATAATGTTCCTTGGCAGATATGAATTTAAGATACAAAAAAACAAACCCATACAAACCTGAATATTATTTATTTACAATTGATTTATTCCCTTTTATTAAAATAACTATTAGGGGAATTATCCATATTATTGGAATAAACGAAAAGTAAAACAACACATTTTTATGGCCTTGATAATAACTGTTTAAGTAATCCCAAAGCAGATAATAGCAGATTACAAGTGCAGCTATTATTGCAAAAGATTCTATTTCGTGTGAAAGCATCATACGTGGCGAAAATGCCAGATGATTAACGATCGACACCTGCAGTATGGTAAAAATCAGCATGATTATATAATACATATACATACGAGAAATAAATGCCGACGCCTTCTTTTGAGCTTGATGATTTAGATGTGAATTAGCCCATAATTGAAAAAACAATATGGGAACCAGGGAACCCATCAATGGAGCTAATGAAAAAAACAGACCGAAGAAATACCCCATTAAAGCCTTTTTCCAGTCGCTATAAATTATAAAACTAAAAAATAATGATAAGGTAACGGGGTGAAACCAGGCAATAATATTATTGGGAATTAAATCATGTGTTTTTAGATAAAAAACTCCTCCAAAATTGAATATGGCCAATAGTGAAAGAATCCCTGTTTTTTGGTAATCCTTTTTTATAATGGAGGAGAAAGTAAACAGCAAAACCACAAACAGGGTTTCGATGGCATACATTACCATATTATAGGTGGTGCTATTATCAGCTATATAATCAAACCACCATACACCACCACCTGGAAGAAGAAAAATAATGGCCACTTGAGCCACAACAATCCATATCAGATTTTTCAGCGATAGAAAATCAATATTTTTTGTTTTATACTTATCAATCATTTTTTGCTAGCTAGCTATCAGCTAAACTTATTAACGAGCGTTAGGATTTACTTTGTTCATATTGTTCAATAATCTCTTTTGCTTTATCGTAGTCGTTACTACTGATAATAAGGGTTACAGCTCCTGCACCTCCTGCAGCAACTTGCCAAGGTGCAATTGTACTCATGTTTTCGTTTTGTATGAACACTTCGACACCCGCATCTTGTAACATACTTTTTACAAATTCGGCTTCTAACGGAGAACCCGCAAAAACTTCTATGATATCATTTTCTTTTTTCGCTTTCATAAGATTACAATTTTATTGATTCGCTATTTTACAGCTTTGGGTAATACGTTTTCTCTTATTAAAAATCCATCGTTGGTGGTTAAATACAAATAATAGTCGGCCAGGCCTAACTCATCATTTACATCCACTTTTAGCTCAATAAATTTCATGTTTTTAGCATCACTTTCGAATTTATACCTCATTGACTTAATCAGGCCTTTGTCTAGTACTTCGAATAAGCTATACGACGACACCTTACCAATGGCCATTGATACCATCTGGTACGATTCGTTATACATTTCGAGATTATGCATAATACGACCATGAACCAATGGTGTAACATAATCCTTATCTAACAGATACTGTGCTCCTTCTTTATGATTTAAAGAGGTAAGTATATCTTTAACCATTGCGCTTCCGGTGCTTTTTAAC